>NZ_QUEH01000014.1:322-121256 GCF_003477935.1 Clostridium sp. AF32-12BH
TTTCCCGGTTCAAAAATCGCTACTAGCTAATTTTAAACCGTTCTACTGTTGTTTGGTTTGTTTTTGTTCTGAATTTTCTCATTCAAAGATGTCCAACCAGGACTCTTTTTTATTAGAATTTTCAGGGTTTTAAACACTGTTCAATCTTTCATTTTCAAGGTTCATTTGCTGTTGTTCTCAGCAGCAACGTGTTATATATTATCACATTGTTTTCGCTTTGTCAACAACTTTTTTAATTTATTTTTGGAAGTTTTTCATTTCCCTGCCCCGTTCTCACGGGGCGAGGATTATAATATCAAATGTCACGACAAATGTCAACAGTATTTTTCAACTTTTTTCATTTTTTTGCGCAAAGTGGAATTTACTTTTGTAATTCACCTTTTTCGCGGAAATCGTGGAAAACATGTTTTTTCCCATATGTATGGAACTTCTGACCTACTGCATCGCTATGAATGAAGCCGCTGCCTTTCTTACTCCATCTGGATTTTCAAGGTTCCACTGAGTGAAGCTGAGTGAAGTTTCTGCAACGGTCTTTCCGAGCATTACTAAAAACTCTGGAATCTGACTTTCCAGAATCGTCCCCAGTTCTTCTCCCATCTTTTCCTTTCCCTGTTCCTCACATCCATTTAAGTATAGAAGAAACGCAGATTCCGTTTTGTCATTTACCCTCTTTGCAGCTCCGCGAAATCCCAGGACACCGGTCTGGTGTGTACCACAGGAGGACGGGCATCCGGAAATATGGATTTTCGGAAGTGCATCTGCCGGAAGGTCTGCTTCCCGCACTGCTTTTACGCACGCCTGCAAAAGTGCCTGGGAATCCCGCACGCCGACCTGGCAGACCGATGCACCGATGCAGCTTACGGATGCCTCAAACTCGGTCTTGGCAGTATTATCCGCTGTGATCGCCAGAACTTTTTTAGCCTCTTCGCCAGTCAGATTGATGATATACGCAGTCTCATCCGGTGCAAGGCGCATTTCTGCTTCATCCATTTTCTGAAGCGCATCGCTGAGCGCACACAGTACAGAAAGATCCGGCTGTCCTCCGATCGGATGCCACAGCACAGTATAAAGGCCTTCCTGTTTCTGTTCCAAAGCACGGCTATCAGAAACCGTGCTGCCATCTCCGGTCTTATTCACTTCCATTTTCTGAACCCGAAGCTTCAGATCCTCGCCAGACGCATAGACCTCATCCAGCTTTTCCAGAAATGCTTTTCTGTAATTTTCTGCACCACCGAGACTTTCCTGCATATAGCGGCTTCTGGCTTTACCACGATTTTCATAATTTCCATAGGCGCGGAAGGTCAGCCACATTGCCTTGATGTAATAGCAGATATCTTCCGGTTTTACTGCCTCTGCGATCAGTACGCCAAAACGCGGATTGTTTCCAAGTCCTCCCGCGCTATAAACATCAAAGCATCCATCCGGGCGGGCTGCAAAGCCGAGATCCCGGTAAGTCGCATGGGAGAGATTCTTTGGAGAACTGGAAAAAGCCACTTTCAGCTTACGCGGCATTTTTTCCGCACGGATAAAGCCCATCAGGTATTCGCCTGCTGCCTTTGCCCATGGCAGTACATTGAAATATTCTTCCTTCTCTACACCAGAAAGCGGACTGCAGGTCACATTACGCGGAAAGTCTCCACCTCCTCCCATGGTGACGATTCCAACATCCAGAGCCTGTTCCATAATATCGGCAACGATTGCCCCATCCAGATCATGCAGCTGAATGGTCTGGCAGGTAGTAAAGTGTGCCTTGTGCAGCTGATATTTCCGGATCGTATCTGCAACAAATTTCAGTTTTTCCTTTGTCACACAGCCACCGGTCATACGCAGGCGCAGCATGCTGGCCTTGCCGCCTTTCTGTGCATAACTTCCATATAAACCTGAAAAACCTTTGTAAGCATCCTTACTGAGTTCTCCAGCATAAAATGCAGCTGTTTTTTCCCGAAACGCCGGAATATCCTGTTTCCAGTCCTGGTCATTTCTGATTTCCATAACCTTCTCCTCCTAATGTGATTTGTCGAAAAATCAAAAAGCACCTGATTTTCCCAGATGCTTTTGATTCTATCACACTTCACTTTTCATGAAAATGGCTTTCGTACATTTTCTATGGTCTGCCGGATTTTCACCGGGTTTTTCATTCCTTCTGTTTCCACTCCGCTGCTGCAGTCTACTCCAAACGGATGAAACGTCTGAATTGCTTCCCGCACATTGTCTGCCCGCATACCGCCAGCTAAAAACCATGGTTTTTGAATTGCTCCTGCCTGCGTGATCAGGCTGTGATCGAAGGTATGTCCGGTTCCGCCGCTTCCGGCATCCAGCAAAAGATAATCCGCTTCACTTGCATCCCAGCGTTTTAATTCATGATCCTGTTTCATGGACACTGCACGGATCACCGGAATATCCGGGAAGCGGTTTTTCATCCGGTGGATCTGTTCTTCTGTCTCCTGGCCATGGAACTGGATCGCACGGATCACGCCGGAGTCTGCCAGGCGGCAGATAATATCTTCGGATTCATTCACAAAAACGCCTACTGGGCAAATATCCGGATTCAACATTCCGGAAAGCTTTTCTGCCTGTCCCGGGGTAATTTGACGTTTCTCCGGAGCAAATACGAAGCCTGCATAATCCGGGAAATATTGATTGACTGCCTGAATATCTTCCGGGCGTCTTAGGCCGCAGATTTTTATTTTTGTCACGTTTCTTGCTCCCATTTTCCTATGTTTTCTGCTGCATGCCTGATTTTCGTTACTGTTCACGCGTTGCGCAAACAGCAACGGATTTTCTTCTGCATATTACAGCATGTTTTTCTGTTACTGCTTACGCATTGCAGCGCACTTCTCCGTTTATCGTTTCTGTCGAAACTGCGCCAGTGCTGCCTTTTTATCCGGACTGCGCATCAGGATTTCCCCGATCAGCACTGCGTCCGTTCCATTTTCATACAAAACCTTCGTATCTTCCGACCCACGGATGCCGCTTTCTGACACAAATACAACTTCCGGCGGCACCATCTTGCGCAGGCGTACGAAATTCGTTACATCCACTTCAAAGGTTCTGAGATCCCGGTTGTTGACACCGATCACCGAAGCACCTGCTTTTAAGGCACGCTCCACCTCATTTGCATCGTGAGCTTCTACCAGCACAGAAAGTCCCAGCGCTTTTGCCTGTGCCATATACTCGCGCAGCTCGCCATCGTCCAGGATCGCACAGATCAGAAGCACGGCCGACGCACCAAGGACCTTTGCCTGGTCGATCATATAGGAATCCACCGTAAAGTCTTTGCGCAGAACCGGAACAGAAATCTGCTGCCACAACGGTATTCTGCGGAATTTTCAATTGCATTGCATAATTTCCATCTACTGATTCGACAACTCCACAAATTTTTTCAGCTGTGCGGCAGCTTTTCCGCTGTCGATCCTTTCTTTTGCAAGATCAATCCCAGCCTGAATGGAATCTGCTTTGCCTTATTCAGACATTCCTGATATTCACTTTCCGGGACACTGTCAGCCACAATTCCGGCGCCGGAACGAGCATAGACCTTGCCTTTCTTGGCATAAGCGATGCGGATCGCAATGCAGACATCCAGGTTTCCTGAGAAATCCAGATACCCGATAGCTCCGCCATAAATGCCGCGCCTGCCGCCCTCCAGCTCCTGGATGATCTCACAGGCCCTAAACTTTGGTGCTCCGGAAAGGGTGCCTGCCGGCAAAAGTGCATCGACCGCATCGACCGCATCATATTCTGGTCGGATCTGACCGCCTACTGTAGAACCGATATGCATCACATGGGAGTAACGCTCCACTGCCATATATTTTTCCAGCGGTCCATTTAACAAGCTGCGTTCTGACGGTTCTCAGCCTCCCGTCTCTCTATTTTCTTTTGTTCTTTTTCGCCGAAAATGCCGTCCTGTGTTTCTGCCAGGTTTCTTCTAGGGCTGTCAGTTTTGGGACTTTTCTAAAGCTTCGCCGTTATGGATTTTCTGCCGGTTCCTGATCTTCCGGAATTTCCGGCGCAAGCGCCAGCGTAAACCAGAACTCCACGCCGTCTTCCCGGTTTGCCACGCCATACTGTTGGTGATGAGCTTCCATGATTGCCTTGACGATCGAAAGTCCGATGCCGCTTCCGCCGTAAGCGCGGGTGCGGGCCTTGTCCACCTTGTAGAATTTCGTCCACAGGTTCGGCAGGTCTTCCTCCTGGATCGGATTGCCATTATTGTATACATGAATCTTCGCCACTTTATCGGTTACATCACTCCAGATGCGGATCTGATGTTCCCCGCCAAGATGGTTCATGG
Source organism: Clostridium sp. AF32-12BH (assembly GCF_003477935.1). Lineage (NCBI taxonomy): Bacteria > Bacillati > Bacillota > Clostridia > Eubacteriales > Clostridiaceae > Clostridium > Clostridium sp. AF32-12BH. The sequence goes on from NZ_QUEH01000014.1 coordinate 4,614, forward strand.
CATTGGTGAGATAGTTCGTCACAACCTCCTCGATCTTGAATTCATCACCCATGACCATAAGAATCTCCGGCATGTCCACGGTTACCTTTGCCTCATTCTGCTGGATCAGGATGCTGGAGGAATTGATCAGGTCATGAACCAGTTCTGAAACATCGAAGGCTTCGATACTCGGAGTATCGTTTCCGAATTCCAAAGCCGTCAAGGTCAGCAGCTGACGCACCATCTTATTCATCTTGTTGGCTTCATCCATGATGACCTCGCAGTAGTAATTGCGGCTTTCCACATCCTCACACATGCCGTCGCAAAGACCTTCTGCATAGCCCTGGATCAGCGCGATCGGCGTCTTTAATTCATGGGAAACATTCGCGATGAATTCCTTTCGCATCTCATCGATCTGGATTTTTTCATCAATATCGTGCTGCAGCTGTTTGTTCGCAGCCTGCAGCGCACCAATGGCATCTTTCAAGCTGTGGGACAGCGAGTTCATGCTGCGCCCCAGAATACCGACCTCATCCTCTGCGTCGTCCTCATAAGCAACATCAAAATTCAGCTTTGACATCTCCTCGGACAGAGAAGATAATTTCAAGATCGGCTTGGTGATACGGTTGGTCACAAAGCACATCAGGGCACTTCCAAATACCAGCGCGATCAGACCGACCCAGGTAGTAAACCGGTTGGACAACTCCACGCTCTCCCGGATGCTTGCAAGCGGCATGGACATGATGAACATGGTCCGGTTGTCGGAAAAATAGCCCCAGCTTTCCATATAGGTTCCGCTGGAACGGAAATCCATGTTCTTCTCAACCACATAATTGTCGTGCTGTTTTAACACCTGCATGTGCTTCTGGCCCTTACCCAGTACATAGCGCTGCAGCTTCTGGGTCAGGAAGTCACTGTCACGCCCGGAGGTGATCAGGGCTTTTCCCGTATCACTGTCGATCAGGGTCATGGCAATATTGTTCTGCTCACTGTAGCTGCGGATCGTCCCAAGAAGCGTTCCCTGCTCCTGCGGCAGGTCGGTCGGAAGATCTTCTGCCGGAACCTCGTCAGCCTGATTGGAAGATTCTTCCAGTGTGTCTGTGCCGGATGTTTCACCTGAAGCATCGGCATTATCGGAATCTTCCTCGCCTTTTGCCGTCTGCTTCCAGATTTCCCACTCCTGCTCCAACTCTGATTTCAGGACATCTCCGATATTTTCATTTTCCCCGACCTTTTCCTGGATGACTGTATCAATATCGGTATAAGCCTCTTCCATCACCTTCAGTTTCTGATCCACATAATAGCGCTCCAGCCACCAGGAATTGACCCCCCAGATGGCAAAGAGCATCGCCGCCATAAGCCCTACAAAGATCAGCATGATCCGGTGGCGGATCGAATGAAATTGAAAAACTTTTTTATGCTTCATCAGTCTACCTCGAATTTATACCCCATACCCCAGATGGTCTTGATATAATTGCCCTTCTCACCCATCTTGCTGCGCAGTTTTTTAACGTGGGTATCGATCGTGCGGGCATCCCCGAAATAATCATAATTCCAGACATTGTTCAAAATCTTCTCCCTGGACAGCGCAATGCCCTGGTTTTCCATAAAGTAAGTCAAAAGTTCAAACTCTTTGTAACTTAAGTCAACCGGTTTTCCGTCAATCTCGACCAGGTGCGCCGCCTTGTCAATGCGGATACCGCCCACTTCCATGGTCTCGCTCACCGCTACGTTGGACCGGCGCAGAATCGCCTCCACTCTCGCGACCAGAATCTTCGGGCTGAACGGTTTGGAAATATACTCATCCACTCCAAGCTTAAAGCCCTGGAGTTCATCGCGCTCCTCACCCCGGGCTGTCAGCATGATGACTGGCACCTGGGAATACTGGCGCACCGTCTTCAAAACTTCCCAGCCGTCCATTTTCGGCATCATCACATCCAGAATGATCAGTGAAATATCTTTCTGTTTAAAAAAAATATCGACCGCCTGCTCGCCGTCCTCCGCCTCGATCACGGAAAAGCCCTTGATCGTCAGGAAGTCTTTGACCAGCTTGCGCATTCTGGCTTCATCGTCTACTACTAATATTTTTAAGGAATCCATTATGTATCGTCTCCTCTCTGCATATGCTGATTCACACAGAATTTCAGCTGCTGACTGTACCCTGCAGCCTGCAGTTTTCCTTCTTTTTCCCCATTTTAGCAGATATTTTTCTGGTTTTCCACGTTTTCACAGAGATTTCACAGATACAACCCGAACTGTGTAAAAGGGCTCCGGAATGCCGCCATATGGCAGCATTCCAGAGCCCTTTTCCTCATCAAATTTATTGCGTTTTTATTCTTCTGTCTTCCCAGCTTCTTCGCACACCTCGATGCCAAGCTCCTCAAGCTGCTTCGGATCTACCGGGGTCGGTGCCTCGGTCATCAGGCAGGAGGCATCCTTTACCTTCGGGAATGCAATGACCTCACGGATGCTGTCGCAGCCGCCCATCAGCATAACCACACGGTCAAGGCCGTATGCCAGACCAGCGTGCGGCGGTACTCCGTACTTGAATGCTTCAAGCAGGAAGCCGAACTGCTCCTGTGCCTTCTCCGGTGTGAAGCCCAGTACCTCGAACATCTTGGACTGGATGTCGCTCTGGTGGATACGAACGGAACCACCACCGATCTCGGTACCGTTTAATACGATATCGTATGCTTTTGCGCGTACTGCGCCCGGATCGGTATCGATCAGGTGCCAGTCTTCGTCCATCGGCATGGTGAATGGGTGATGCATTGCCACGAAACGTCCCTGCTCCTCGGAGTACTCCAGTAACGGGAACTCAGTTACCCACAGGAACTTGTAGTCGTCTTTCTTCAAGAGGTCAAGCTGGCGTGCGATCTCCAGACGCAGGTTGCCCAGAACATCCCATACAACTTTGTTCTTATCTGCTGCGAATAACAGCAGGTCGCCCGGCTTACCATCCATAGCGGAAATGAGGGCTGCCATCTGGTCCTCGGTCATGAATTTCGCGAAGGAAGACTTGTAGCTGCCGTCCTCCTGGATTGCGATGTAAGCAAGACCCTTTGCGCCGTAGCCCTTTGCGAACTCAACCAGTGCGTCGATCTTCTTACGCGGCATATGGCCCTGTCCCTCTGCGTTGATACCACGGACGGTACCGCCGTTTTCGAGTGCGCTCTTGAATACGACGAACTCGCAGTCTTTGACTACATCGGATACATTCTTTAACTCCATACCAAAACGCAGGTCCGGCTTATCAGAACCGAAACGGTCCATAGCCTCCTGCCAGGTCATACGCGGAATCGGCTGTGGAATCTCTACGTTTAAGATTTCCTTGAACAGCTTGTGTAAGAGACGTTCGTTGACATCAATCACATCGTCTACGTCTACGAAGGAAAGCTCCATATCGATCTGGGTGAACTCCGGCTGACGGTCTGCACGCAGGTCCTCATCGCGGTAGCAGCGTGCCAGCTGGAAGTAACGGTCATAGCCAGAGCACATTAAGAGCTGCTTAAAGAGCTGCGGGGACTGCGGAAGCGCATAGAAAGAACCCGGATGCACACGACTCGGTACCAGGTAGTCTCTTGCTCCCTCCGGAGTACTCTTGATAAGGGTCGGGGTTTCAATCTCTAAAAATCCTTCCTCTGCCAGGAACTGTCTGGTAAGGATAGCGATCTTACTTCTAAGAAGCAGGTTACGCTGCATATCCGGTCTTCTTAAATCCAGGAAACGGTATTTTAAGCGCAGCTCCTCTTTGGTCTTGGAGTTCTCCTCAATCGGGAATGGCGGAGTCTCGGACTCAGATAAGATGCGCAGGCTGTTGGCACGTACCTCGATCGCGCCGGTCGCCAGGTTCTCATTGACTGCGCCGGAACGTGCCTCAACACGGCCGGTTACTGCAATGACATATTCACTTCTTAACTTTTCTGCCTTTGCGAAGCTCTCTGCGCCGCAGTCGCTCTCCTCAAAGATGATCTGCAGGATACCGGAGCGGTCACGTAAATCTACGAAGATGATTCCGCCCTTGTTTCTGCTTTTCTGCACCCAGCCCATTACGGTCACGTCCTGACCGATGTTTGCTGTGGTGACTTCCGTACACCGATGGGACCGTTTCAGTCCCAGCATTGATTCTGCCATGGTTTTGTCTCCTTATTTCAGCACGGATCACTCCGTGGTTCTTCTGAATTTATAATGGTTCTCATTTAAACCTTATTATTTTAAAGCTGATTTCTTATTTCAAAGTTTTTCTTTATTTCAGTGCTTCTTTGTAGAACTCTACAAACTCTGTGTAGCCTTCCTTATTCAGCTGCTCCTTCTGGAACTTCTTGTTCTTGTTCATCATGGAAACCAGCACCTGGACACCGGCTTTACGCTCGTCCATAGCCTGTTTCATGATCTGACCGAAGCGGGACTGGTCCATACCCTTTTCGATGAGGTATGCTTTCTTCGGAGCTGCGTTCTCGATTTCGCCGCCCTGCTCCATAAGAATGGTAACGATACGCTCGAATCCAATGGAGAAGCCGCAGGCCGGGGTATCCTGGCCGGTGAACTTGCCGATCATCTTGTCGTATCTTCCGCCACCTGCAACGGAACCGCCGAAGCCTTCCATGGAAACCTCAAAAATGGTTCCGGTATAGTAAGACATACCACGCACCAGAGTCGGGTCAAAGGCCAGCTTGAAATCAGTTTCCGCAACCTCGGTCACGGTATCCATAATGTTAGCCAGATTCTCTGCAGTCTTTGCATCTAACACACCGGCTAAGGTTTCACCCAGACCGCGGACTGCTGCTGCATCCTCGCCCAGATTTGCTAACAGGTCTGCATACTTTTCTACGCTCTCCTGTGCATAGCCAAGTTCCAGAAGCTCTGTCTTTACGCCGTCCAGACCGATCTTGTCCATCTTATCCAGGGTGATGAAGACCTGATCCAGTCCATCCTCCGGGAAACCGCAGTAAAGTGCCATACCCTTTAAGATACCGCGGTCATTGATGCGCACGGTAAATGCGTTTTTCGGACAGATCTTGCCAAGTGCTGTGGTCGTAGCCAGGATCAGCTCGATCTCAGCCATATTGGTTGCATCGCCTAAAATATCGATATCACACTGGGTGAACTGGCGGAAACGGCCGCGCTGCGGACGGTCTGCACGCCATACACTGCCCATCTGCAGAGCCTTGAACGGGCTCGGCAGCTGTGCGCCGTTGTTGGAATAATAACGGGACAGCGGCAGGGTCAGGTCGTAGCGGAGTCCGCTGTCTGTTAAATCATTCTCTGTTTCAGCAGTCTCAAGGTTCAGCTTCTCGCCGCGCTTTAAGATCTTGAAGATCAGCTTCTCGTTGTCACCGCCCTGCTTACTGGTCAGGTTCTCGATATGCTCCACACACGGAGTCTCCACCTGGGTAAATCCGAAACTGCGGTAGGTTTCACGGATCTGGTTCATCACATATTCCCGCACCTGCATCTCTGCCGGCAGGATATCACGCATGCCGGTAACCGGCTTCTTTTTCAATGCCATATTCTTTCTCCGTTTTCTATCTTTGTAAATCTCTCTGTGTATCTGAAAAATCACATATTCCTAAAGATTATACTATTCTAAAACACAAAATGCAATCGCAAGTATGTAAGTTACGGGATGTCCAGCAAAAGTTTTATTTCTGTTTGCACGTACGTGCCCGGCAACAAAGTTACACTGCGGTTTCCTTACTGCGCAAATAGTTTCTCTTTCCGCTCGATCATCTCATCCACACGGCTGATGTACTGCTCCACGTCTTTGACATTCTCACAGCGCTCGATGCGGTTTTCCTCCGGGAAAAGACGCTTGGTCGTGGTTCCTGCTCCGCAGCCGATGATGGTCTGCTGTTCCTCCATGATCAGCACGTTATAGATACAGGCCTTTCCCGGCGCTGCATAGCCCACGTTCTCAAAATTGCCTGCCATATTTTTCTGGCGGTACAGATAATACGGTTCCAGCCCCATTTCTCTTGCGTAGCGGGCTGTCAGGTCGATCATCTCCTGGGTATTCTCAATCTTTAAGTCCTTATAGACTTCTTTCATGGTGTTTAAGCGTGCTGCACGCTTGATTGCTAAAGAGTGCACGGTCACGCTGTCCGGCGCCAGCGCCTTCACGGCTTCCATGGTCGCCTGCACGTCCTCTAACGTTTCCTCCGGCAGTCCGATGATCAGATCCATATTGATGTTGTCAAAGCCGACTTCCCGCGCAAGCTGAAAGCGGTCCACCACATCCTCTACGGTATGACGGCGTCCGATGAGCCGCAAGGTGTCCTGCTTCATGGTTTGCGGGTTGATGGAAATACGACCGACCCCGTGTTTCTTTAAGACCTCCAGTTTTTCCCGGGTAATGCTGTCCGGACGTCCTGCCTCCACCGTAAACTCCTGGACGGTAGAGAAATCGAAGGTTGCTTTCAATTTGGTGATGAGCTGATCCAGATCCTCAGGCGAGAGGGAAGTCGGGGTACCGCCGCCAAAGTAGACGGTATCCAGGGTACAGCCCTTTTTCTTCTCTGCCACATAGTCCAGCTCTTTGAATAACGCATCCAGATACTCATGGGTGCGGTCCTTCCACTTTCCGATCGGATAAGAGGTGAAGGAACAGTACAGACAGGTGGTCGGACAGAACGGAATGCCGACATACAGACTGTATCCTTCTTTATAGTCGATTGTGGAAAGCAACTGGCGCTCTCTCTGGGCAATCTCAATGCTTAAGTTGATCTTCTCGTTGCCGGTAAAGTAAGTGTCCTTCATGTGGTGGAAGATGCTTTCCGCACTCTCTCCCTCCACAAATTTGGTCATAGCGATCTTGGTCGGACGGATGCCGGTTAAGGTTCCCCACGGAAGGAGTTTTCCGGTCTGCTGCATCAGCAGCACATAGAGTCTGCGCTTGATCTTGTTCTTCGTCTCGAAACGATTCTCGTAATCAACCTTTAAAACGCTGCTTTCCGCTGCCGCCTGAAGCTCTGCACGCACGCCAGGCTCCAGCGCTTCCATGGAAAGCGCCGCAAAAGAACTTCTTCCCAGATGTCCCAGACACAGATTAAACTCTGTGTGGTCTTCATTTACCGTTCCTTCCACGAAAAAGTCCAGATCATCCTGCATCTCGTGCGCGAACGTCTGCCCCGGGTAAAATGCCATCAGAAGTTCCCGGATGTCCTGCTCATAGGCACTGTCGTTTAACAAAATTCCAATCATCCCTGTCTGCCTCCCTTTCTCACATACGCAGCCACCGGATTGTACTGCTTTTCATGGGCAATCGTCGTGGCATCGCCGTGGCCCGGATAAACCATGATCTCATCCGGCAATACAAGAAGTTTTTCCGCGATAGAATGCACGATTGCAGACATACTTCCAGTCGGAAGATCGGTCCGGCCTAAAGACTCTGCAAATAAGGTATCTCCACTGAAGACCACCTCTTCTTCCGGGATGTAATAACAGACAGAACCCGCGGTATGTCCCGGTGTTGCCATAACCTTCCACTCCCGGTTCAAAAAGTGCAGCACATCGCCATCGCGCAGCAAATGATCTGCGCTGATGCTGACCTGCTCGGTTCCCATGGTCCCGGAAAGATTCAGGGACGGATCATTTAACATCTTCTCATCGTCCATATGCACATAAAGCTTACAGCCGTATGTCTTGCGGATATCATCTGCCGCCATCATATGGTCGAAATGTGCATGCGTTAAAAGCACAGCCTCCGGCTCCACGCCAAACTCCCGGCATTTGCTGACCAGGTAGTCCGCATTGTCGGCCGGATCGATGATCACCGCCGCCTTTTCTCCCTCGCAAAATACAAGATAGCAGTTTGTGCTGATGCCGCCCAGCACGTAGGTTTTTATTCGAAAATTGCTCATGTTTTGCTCCTTTTTCCCATTTGATAAATGAAAAGAAAAACTGCGGAACAACTATCCCGCAGTCCTCTCTATATCGATCACGCCCTCGATCTGTCTTAACTTGTCAGTCAGGCGGTTCAGTTCTTCAATTCCATGAATATCAAACGTCATGATGATGGTGGCCTTGCCTTGCTTGCTGGTGCGCACATTCATAGAAGTGATGTCGATCTGACGCTCCGTAAATACCTTGGAAATATCGACAAACATACCGATCCGGTTATTTGCGTAGATCTGGATCTCTGTGGTGTAGCGCTCCTTGCTGTCTGTATCATTCTCCGGCTGCTGCCACTCTGCTTCGATGAGTCTGGTACGCTCCTCTGACGGAAGGTTGATAATGTTTACGCAGTCGGTACGGTGAATGGAAACGCCGCGACCGCGGGTCACATAGCCCACGATCTCGTCGCCCGGCACCGGACTGCAGCACCGTGAGAAACGGACTGCCACATCGTGGATCCCCTTGACCATAATGCCGCCCTTGGACTTCTTGCTGACCTCGGCTTTGTTACCGGACATCTCACTAAGACCGTCTAAAATGTTGGTATCGGTAACTTCCTTGCGGGTTTTCTTGGCACGTTCCTCGATCATCTTGTTGATGACCTGGCCTTCTTTCAAGCCGCCGTGTCCAATGGAAGCCAGAACTGAATCCCAGTCACGGAACGCATAACGCTGCATCACCTTTTCCTGGAACTCCGGCTTGTTTAAGTCACCAAAGTTGATCCCCTTGGTCTTGCAGTAGCGGTCGATCAGTTCTTTACCACGTACAATATTGTCTTCCTTTAACTCACTCTTGAACCACTGGTTGATCTTGTTCTTTGCCTGGGTGCTCTTCACCAGAGACAGCCAGTCCCGGCTCGGTCCCTTGGAATTCTGGGATGTGATGACTTCGATACGGTCACCGTTCTGGACCACATACTCGATCGGTACCAGCTTGCCGTTGACCCTTGCCCCCACCATCTTGTTGCCGACAGCACTGTGGATAGAGTAGGCAAAGTCAATGGTCGTGGAACCGCTCGGCAGTGTCTTGACATCACCAGACGGGGTAAAGCAGTAAACATTCTCAGAGAATAAGTCCAGATCACCCTTTACCATGCTTAAGAACTCTTTGGAGTCGCTGGCATCCTTCTGCCACTCCAGGATCTGGCGCAGCCAGGATAACTTCGCAGCTTCGTCGCCTGCCGCGATCTTGCCGCTGCCGCTCTCCTTGTATTTCCAGTGTGCTGCGATACCATATTCCGCGGTACGGTGCATCTCAAAGGTACGGATCTGGATTTCAAACGGCTGACCGTTGCTGCCGATCAGCGTCGTATGCAGGGACTGGTACATGTTCGGCTTCGGCATGGCAATATAATCCTTGAACCGTCCCGGGATCGGCTTGTACAGCTCATGGATGACACCAAGTGCCGCATAACAGTCCTTCACGGTTTCGACAATGATGCGGACCGCAAACAGATCGTAGATCTGGTCCAGTGTCTTGTGCTGGTTAACCATTTTCCGGTAAATGCTGAAGAAATGTTTGACGCGGCCATCTACCTTCGCCTCAATGCCTGCTCCTTTCATATGGGCGGAAACTTCATCTACAATGCCCTTAACAAACTCCTCGCGCGCATCCTTTCCAAGGGAAATCTTCTCAGCCAGGTCATAATAAACCTCCGGCTGCAGATATTTTAAGGAAAGATCATCCAGCTCTACCTTGATCTTGGAAATACCAAGGCGATGGGCGATCGGCGCATAAATTTCCATGGTCTCACGGGCTTTTTCTTTTTGCTTTTCCGGTTTCATATACTGCAGCGTACGCATGTTGTGCAGACGGTCTGCCAGCTTGATGAGGATCACGCGGATATCTTTTGCCATGGCAAGGAACATTTTTCGCAGGTTCTCTGCCTGCATCTCGACCTTATCCTTCGACCAGGACAGCTGGGTCAGCTTGGTAACACCGTCTACCAAAAGCGCTACCTCCGGTCCAAACTCCTTGGAGAGCTCGTCTAACGTCATAACCGTATCCTCGACAACATCGTGAAGGATACCCGCTGCGATCGTCTCTTTATCCATCTCCAGGTCTGCCAGGATAATGGCAACACAAAGAGGGTGAATGATGTAAGGTTCACCCGACTTTCGTTTCTGATCCTTATGGGCCTCATGCGCGATCTTGTACGCCTTTTCGATCAGGGAGATATCGTCCGAAGGATGATACTTCCGGATACTGCGGATCAGGTCCTCATACAATTCTTCCGGGCTGGTAAAATCTGCGGGATTTTCCAGCTCAATGTCCATTTTCTTCTCCGTCTGTTCTTTTGCCATAGAAAAAGCCACCTTTTTGAGCATAGTTATTAAATCATTATAAATATTTTTGTCGGAAAATGCAAGCATTACGTCCCGTAGTCCGCCTTTTAGGCCTTTTAACTGATTTCTAAGCCCTGGTAACCTGATACATCAGCGCATTGCACACAGCTGCCGCAATGTTACTGCCGCCTTTTCTGCCGCGCGCAACGATGCAGGAAACATCCGACTGACAGATGAGTTCTTTCGATTCCACGACATTCACAAACCCAACCGGAGTCCCGATGATGAAATCCGGGTGGATCTCACCAGTTTGCATCATCTCATAGAGACGGATCAGCGCAGTAGGCGCATTTCCGATTGCAAAGATGACCGGACCGGAAAGCTTTGCCGCGCGCTCCATGCTGACGATGGCGCGGGTCACCCCGCGCTCCTTCGCCTCCGCTGCCACATCCGGGTCTGCCATAAAGCAGCGCACCGCTCCATTCAACTGCTTTAATGCCGCCTTATTCACACCTGCGAGTGCCATGTTGGTATCGGTTACAATGGTAAAGCCGTTTCCGCTCTTCATCATAGCCACGGCCTGCTCCACAGCATGAGGAGAAAAATACAGATTCTCTGCGTAATCAAAATCTGCCGCCGTGTGAATGCAGCGCTTGACCACAGCCAGCTCCCCTGCACTCCAGCTGCCCTTTGGCATCTCTGACTCGATGATCGCCATACTGCGGGCCTCGATCTCCTCCGGACGGACCCACTGCATTTCTTCTATCATAATGTTGTCCTTTCTGATTCATATTCCTCCATAATACGGTATACCGCCTCCATATCCAGAGACCTCCGTACCAGATCTGCCAGCTTATCGTACTGGCTTTCCTTATATTCTTCCATGCTTTTTGCCGTTGCAGTCAGGCTGATGCCTTTTTTTTCTGCAAGCTGGTTTAAAATGGCTCCGGTAAACTCCAGATTGTCGAAGATGCCGTGCAGATAACTTCCGAACACCAGGCCATCTGTCCGCACGAATCCATCCATGCGGCCGTCTGCAAGGCGGACTGCCGGGGCTATTTCACCCTTTTCATGAGAAATGTCACTATTTCCAGCTTCTATTTCTGTCCGGAATGTCTCCCCCATGTGGATCTCATATCCTTTCACGGTCTGTCCCGCACATGCTGCATAAATTCCCGGCAGTTCCTGCAGCGTTCCTTCGGTCTGTGTCCTGGTCTTTTCCGCTGCAAAAATGGTTTCCGCAGCCAGAAGTTCCATGCCGCGCATAGAGCTTCCCGGCTCGCCTTCCACACCCTCCGGGTCAGAAAGCCGCTCCCCTAACATCTGATAGCCGCCGCAGATTCCGATCAGCGGCACCTGCTCCTCTTTCACCAGTCTCTGGATCAAGGCTTCCAGGCCGCTCTCCCGCAGCCATTTTAAATCTGCCATCGTATTTTTGGTTCCAGGCAAAAGGATCAGATCCGGATGTCCCAGATGCGCCGTCCGGTCCACATACCGCAGGGAAACACCTTCATAATGCTCCAGTGCATTAAAATCCGTAAAGTTGGAGATATGCGGCAGATGGATCACTGCCACATCGAGTCCCTCCTGCACCTCGGTCCGCACCAGACGGTCCGACAGACTGTCCTCATCATCTAAGTCAATCTGTTCCATCGGGATCACGCCAACGACCGGAATATGAAGCCGCTCCTCAATCATACGAAGACCTGGCTCCAGAATCTTCACATCACCACGGAATTTATTGATCACCAGTCCTTTGATGCGCGCCCGCTCCTCCGGTTCCAGAAGACTTACCGTTCCATAAAGCGACGCAAACACGCCGCCCCGGTCAATATCCCCGACCAGAAGCACCGGCGCATTGGCGATCTTTGCCATTCCCATATTCACGATATCATTGTCCCGCAGGTTGATCTCTGCCGGACTTCCCGCACCTTCTAAGACAATGGCATCGTACTGGCTTTCCAGACGCTCAAATGCCTCCCTCACAGCCGGGATGAACTCGGTTTTTCTCCGGTAATAATCCATAGCTCTTAAATTGCCGAACACTTCCCCGTTTACGATCACCTGGCTTCCCATCTGGCTGGTCGGCTTTAACAGGATCGGGTTCATATCCACCGTAGGAGCAATGCCTGCTGCCTCAGCCTGCATCGCCTGTGCCCGTCCGATCTCCAGCCCGTCTTTCGTGATATAAGAATTCAACGCCATATTCTGGGATTTAAACGGAGCCACGGAAAGTCCGTCCTGTTTCAAAATCCGGCACAACGCCGCCGCCAGAAAGCTTTTTCCCGAATTGGACATGGTTCCCTGGATCATGATTTTCTTTGCCATTCCTAAACCCCCTGACGGAATTCCGTTGTAAAATGTGCGTCATAAAGCTTGGAAAGTTCAAACGTATCTCCAAGGAAACGACCCACCGTGACAAGTGCTGTCTTGCGGATGCCTGCTTCTTTTACTTTATCCGCAATATCTGCAAGCGTTCCTGTCACAATTTTCTGGTCTTCCCAGGAAGCCTTATACACCACAGCCGCCGGAGTATCTGCCGGATAACCGCCCGCCTGCAGCCGTCTGCCCAGTTCCACGATCTCCCCGACACTTAAGAAAATAACCATAGTCGTCTGATGTGCTGCCAGTGCCTCGATCTGTTCCCGCTCTGGCACTGCAGTCCGTCCTTCCATGCGGGTCAGGATGACAGTCTGACTCACACCCGGAAGCGTGTACTCCCGCTTTAAGCTGGCCGCTGCCGCCAAAAAGGAACTGACACCCGGTACGATTTCATACGGGATTCCAAGCTTATCCAGTTCTACCATCTGCTCCCGGTGTGCACCATAAATGGACGGGTCACCCGTGTGGACACGGACCACCTTTTTTCCTGCTTTCACGCCGCGCTTCATTACATCAAGCACTTCCTGCAGATGCATGGTCGCGCTGTTGTAAATCTCTGCCTCCGGCTTTGCTCCGGAAAGCACCTGGGGATTCACAAGGGAACCCGCATAAATGATGATATCTGCCTCATCGATCAGGCGTTTTCCCTTTACAGTGATCAGTTCCGGGTCACCCGGTCCGGCTCCGATAAAATAGATCATAAGTTTACTCCTCCTTAAATTCCTGGTACGCCCCCACATGAATTTCCTCAAATGTACTGTTTTCCCGGTACACAGCTTCTGCCATATCCAAAAGCGGAAACAGCATAACCGCTCCGGTCCCTTCGCCCAGCGCCAGATTTCCATAAATACTGGCCTCTAATCCCAGTTTTTCCATCGCCATGGCACAGGCCGGTTCCTTTCCCATATGGGAAGGAAGCAAAAAGTCTGTCACCTGAGGACAAAGCTTCTGCGCCAAAAGCGCTGCCACCAGGGAGATCAGCCCATCTAGCACAACCGGGATCCGGTAAATCGCCCCTCCAAGCATCAGGCCGCACATCCCGGCAACATCAAAACCACCTACCGCCTCCAGAACTGACAGCGGATCTTCCGGGTCCGGCTGATGCAGGGCAATGGCTTCTTTAATGACCTCGATCTTCTTTTCCAGTCCGGCATTGGAAAGTCCGGCACCACGGCCGGTCACAAGCTCTACCGGAGCCTGCAAAAGCACACTGGCCACGGCACTGCTGGTCGTCGTATTGCCAATTCCCATCTCCCCGACTGCCAGAAGATCATAGCCTGCATCCTTAAGCTCCGACGCAAGCGTAATCCCGGTGTGGATCGCTTCCAAAACCTGTTCATGACTCATAGCCGGTTCCTTTCTCATATTCTTCGTGCCATTCGCAATACGGCAATTTCGGACCCCCGGCTCTTTGATTTCTCCCAGCACGCCAATATCAACCGGGATCACATCTGCCCCGGCAACCGCTGCCATGCGGTTGACACTGGCAATTCCCCGGGCAAAATTCTCGGTCACGACAGCTGTCACACTGCTGTCTGTCTGGGTTACCCCCTCTGCCACCACACCATTGTCGGCACAGAATACCACGACTGCTTTTTTATTCAGACAGATATCTTCCGTCTTCTGGACTCCTGCGATCTTGACCAGAAGCTCCTCAAATTTTCCAAGTCCGTACAATGGCTTCGCAATCCCGTTCCAATGGCGCTTCGCTGCTTCCACGGCAAGGGCATCTGCCGGGCGCACGCTCTTGCAAAGGCAGCTAAGCTGCTTTTCCAGATATTGTTCCATGTTACATCTCACTTTCTTTTTATCCGATGCGGTACCCTCTTGGTGTCACCATCCGCTCCCCAATCTTTCTCGTCTGGGAATTTCCGATAAACACTGTGGTAAACATATCCACCTGTGTATCTTTTAATTCACTTAAAAGCAGCACACGGGCACTCTGCCCTTCCCGGCCAATATTGCTCACAATACCACAAACCCGGTCTTCCTTTGTCTGCTCCAGAATAATCTCGCAGGCACGTTTTAAATAATCCGCCCGTTTCTTGCTGGACGGATTGTAAATGCAAATTGAAAAGTCTGCTTCCGCTGCACAGCGGAGCCGTCTTTCAATTTTCTCCCATGGTGTCAAAAGGTCGCTTAAGCTGATCACTGCAAAATCATGCATCAGCGGAGCTCCAAGCACTGCACCTCCTGCCAATGCTGCTGTCACACCACTGATCACCTCCACCTGACATTCTGGGTATTCCTCCTGCAGTTCCAGGATCAGCCCAGACATACCATACACTCCTGCATCCCCGCTGCAGACCATGGCAACACACTGTCCTTTCCTAGCTTCTTCAAATGCCATGCGGCAGCGCTCAACTTCTTTCCGCATCGGCGTTGTCAAAAACTGCTTTTCTGGAAAATACTCCCTCAGAAGATCCACATACACCGTATACCCCACGATCACATCACTCTGCTCCAACGCCTTTCGCGCCTCAAACGTCATCTGGTCAAAATTTCCCGGTCCCATGCCGACCACATACACAAGATTCTTCACTGATTTTTCCTCATCTTTCCTGTCATGCATTCGCACGTTTCTGCGTGCGATTTCATGGGGAATATTATAGAAGATTTCCGGGCAAAAGTCCACAGAAACGCATATCCACAAATAACATGAAATACATGATAAGGGTCGCGTGAGTTGCCGAAAAGCAAGTCACACGACCCCATTAAAGTTAAATAAATCGTTATTCCATTTCACTTCTTCTTAAAATATCATAAGGGCTGACCTCATATCCAAGGTCTACCCATAAAATCTGCTTCGGATGTGGTGCGCTCTCCATGGCATTTCCGTCTTCATCGGTAATGGATTTTACGGTTACCAGGATATTGCGGCCGTCCGGCTTCATGATCTCGATCTGCTCACCTACAGTGAACTTATTTTTCTGCTCAATGCGGCAGCATCCATCTTCCCGGACTTCCTCTACGGTACCGAGATAAGTGTAATTTTTCACATAGGTGTTGCTGTCGTAAATCTGGCTGTCGGTCGTCGGCTTTCCGAAGTAAAAACCGGTAGTAAATTCACGGTAAGTGCATTTGCCGATTTCTTCTTTGTACCATTCCATATTTTTCTGGTACAGGGCCGGATCCTTCTTGTAATCATCGATCGCCTTGCGGTAGGTGCGGGCTACGGTTGCCACATACAGGGCTGTCTTCATGCGGCCCTCGATCTTAAAGCTGTCGATACCGGCATCGATCAGCTCCGGAATGTGCTCGATCATGCACAGATCCTTGGAGTTGAAGATGTAGGTGCCGCGCTCATTTTCGTAAACCGGCATATACTCGCCCGGTCTGGTTTCTTCCACAACGGAATATTTCCAACGGCATGGATGCGTGCAGGCACCCTGGTTTGCGTCTCTTCCCACCAGGAAGTTGCTCAGCAGGCACCGACCGGAATAGGAGATACACATAGCTCCGTGAATAAAGCTTTCGATTTCCATATCGTCCGGAATGTGTGCACGGATTTCTTTGATTTCCTTTAAGGAAAGCTCACGGGCCGATACCACACGCTTTGCCCCCAGCTGATGCCAGAAGAGATAGGTTCCGTAGTTGGTGTTGTTTGCCTGTGTGCTGACATGCAGTTCCATGTCCGGAAGTACGCGCTTTGCGATGGCAAATACACCCGGATCGGAAATGATGAGGGCATCCGGACGGATTTCCTTCAACTCCTCAAAGTACTGCTCCACACCGGCCAGATCGTCGTTGTGCGCCAGGATATTGGCTGTGATATAAACCTTTACCCCGCGCTCATGTGCAAACGCGATGCCTTTCTTGATTTCTTCATTGGTAAAATTCTTTGCCTTGGCTCTGAGACCGAACGCCTCTCCTCCCAGATATACGGCATCCGCACCGTAGATGACTGCTGTTTTTAAGACATCCAGGCTGCCTGCCGGTATCAGTAATTCTGTTTTTCTCATAATTTTTTCCTGTTATTTATTTCTATGCTACGCTCTTGCAGCGGCTGCGTATATTCCTGCCAGTCTTTTATTCCTGTCAGTCTTTTATTCCTGTCAGTCTTTGCAGCTGCAAGATTTCTGTTGCCATGTTATCCACAATTTTCGTCTTGCAGACAATATTTATCCACTGATTTTCACGCTTAACGCAACGCCATCCCCAATCGGGATCACGCTGGTCTGAAACTCCGGCATATGCGTCAGTGTATACAGATATTCCCGCATGCGCGCATGAATCGTGCGGTTGCGGCGCTCGACCGCGAACCGGGATTCTATGATATCGCCGTCCTGCAGCACATTGTCGGAAAAAAGTACGCCACCTGCGGATAACAGACGGACAATGTCCGGCAGCCAGTGGATATATTGTCCCTTGGCCGCATCCATGAAGATAAAGTCGAATGGTCCGTCCAGTACTTTTAAAATGGCTCCTGCATCGCCCTCTAAAAGGGTGATCCGGTCAGACATTCCTGCTTTTTCAAAATTCTCCCGTGCCACGGGAATGCGCGGTTCGTATTTTTCAATCGTGATGATATCCGTATTTTCCGGCATGACCTGTGCCATCAAAAGAGCGGAATAACCGACTGCAGTTCCAACCTCCAAAATATGCTTTGGCTGTTTGGAGGCTACCATAGTCTGCAGAAAAACCGCCGTTTCCTTCCGGATGATCGGCACGCGCCCCGCTCTCGCTGTCTTTGCGATCTGGTCACAGAAGGCGCCGTGTCCCTGGTCCAGGGAATGAATATACTGTGTGATCCTATCCTGGTCCATCATGACGCCGTATCCTCCCCTTCTTCCACCTTTTCATTCAGGATCTGAAGCATCTTTTTGGATGACATGGAAGTGTTCAGCGTATAGGTTCCCGGATGAATCTCGTAATCGTAAAACTTCATCTGGACCCGCATGGCAAGCTCGTTGTCAATGAGTCCGTCTATTTTCAGTTCATGGATGGTGTCAGCATCTTTCTGCCCCTGCGGGACCGTAACGGTAATATCCCGCCCCGGCGCCTGCTCCACGGAACTTTCATAAAACAGGGAATGGCCAAATGCATAACCTCTTGTGATGCCCTCTGCAAGCAGAAGGATCACAAGGGCATACAGGATCAGCTTTCCCGATATTCCAATGACCGCTCCGGTCACTTTGTTGATATCCTTGGTGATATGGCTCATATCTAGCCTACTCAACCTCCATAATGATCGGCAGAATCATCGGATTCCGCTTCATACGTTTCCACATAAAGTCACTTAAGCTGTCACGGATCATGTTCTTTAACTTGCCCCAGTCGGTCACATGACGGCTCAGGCAGTCGGCTACCGCGTCATCTACCACACGTTTTGCCTCATCCATGAGATCCTCAGACTCTCTCACATAAACAAATCCGCGGGATACGATATCCGGTCCGGCCAGAAGCTGGTTGCTGTAACGCTCCAGGGTCAGAACTACGATGATGATACCGTTCTGTGCCAGGTTCTGACGGTCACGCAGGACAATGTTTCCTACATCGCCGACGCCAAGACCATCTACCAGGATACCGCCGTGCTGAACATGGTCTACCACCTTGCAGGAATCCTCGCAGATCTCCACAACATCGCCAGAAGACATGATCAGGACATTTTCTTTCGGCACACCCACGGCTGTTGCGATGGACTGGTTCGCCATCAAATGACGGTACTCGCCATGTACCGGAAGTGCATACTTCGGATGCAGTAGGGAGTAAATGAGCTTGATTTCCTCCTGGCATGCATGACCGGATACGTGGGTATCTTCGGTGATGACCTCAACACCGCGCATAGCCAGCTCGTTGATGACTTTCGCTACCTGTTTTTCGTTGCCTGGGATCGGGGTAGAGCTCATGATCACGACATCGTTTGGCTTAATGGATACCTTGCGGTGCAGACCGGATGCCATACGGGACAGAGCCGCCATGGACTCGCCCTGGCTTCCAGTGGTGATCAGAACCGTCTGCTCGTCCGGATAATTCTTTAACTGGTCGATCTCGATGAGGGTGCCATCGGAAATGTTGATGTAGCCCAGCTCATTCGCCGTGCCAATGACATTGACCATGCTCCGGCCCTCTACGACAACCTTACGTCCGTATTTTTCTGCAGTAAAGATGATCTGCTGCACACGGTCTACGTTGGATGCGAAAGTTGCCACGATGATACGGTTGTTCTTATGCTCTGCGAAGATTGCATCGAAGGTCTTGCCTACGGTACGCTCGGAAGCCGTAAAGCCCTTGCGGATCGCGTTCGTGCTGTCGCTTAAGAGTGCCAGCACGCCTTTTCTTCCCAACTCTGCAAAACGTGCCAGGTCAAATGCATCACCAAACACCGGAGTGTAATCAACTTTGAAGTCTCCGGTATGCACAATGATGCCTGCCGGGGTAAACAGTGCAAGTGCTGCAGAATCTGCGATACTGTGGTTCGTCTTAATGAACTCCACGCGGAAGCAGCCTAAGTTTACAGACTGGCCATGTTTTACCACTTTGCGCTTGGTACTCTTCATCAGGTTGTGTTCTTTTAACTTGTTCTCGATCAGTGCAATGGTCAGCTTGGTACCGTATACCGGAACATTGATCTTCTGTAAGATATACGGAAGTGCACCGATATGGTCCTCATGTCCGTGGGTGATCACGAAACCTTTGACTTTATCAATGTTGCGCTCCAGATACGTCACATCCGGGATAACCAGGTCGATTCCCAGCATGTCATCGGTCGGGAAAGCAAGACCGCAGTCGACAACCACGATGGTGTCTTCGTACTCGAATGCAGTAATGTTCATACCGATCTGCTCCAGACCGCCAAGCGGGATGATGCGTACCTTTGGCTTGGAGGTGGTATCTGCCAGAACATTCTTTGCTTTTGGCGCTCTTACCGGCTTTTCACTTTTGGCCGGACGCTCTGCTCTTGCATTTCTTTCTGTTCTTGCCGGTTTCTCTGCTCGTTCCAGCTTCTCCGCTCCGGTTTCCTTATCGTTTTTCTCCACACGGGATGCTTTTTCTGTTCTCGCCGGTCTTTCTGCCCGTGCAGCCGCGCCGCGCGTTCCTCTTGCAGTACGCGGTTTTCTTTCTTCCTGCTGTCTGCCTTCTTCGAAACCTTCTGCCCCTTCTTCCTTTTTCGGAGCCTTAGCTTCCGTGTTTCTTGGTCTTCTCGGTCCTCTGCCACGGTTATTTCTTACCGGACGTTCCTGTCGCTCGGAACCATTTTCATCCTGTACCGCTTCGGATTTTCCCTCTTCTTTTCCGTTTGCATTCTGCGCCGGATCGTCTGACTTCTTTGTCTCCGCTGCCTGCCCTGCATCCTGTTTTGTTTCCTGCACCGGCGCGCTTTTTACGTTCTGTGCCGCTGCTTCTTTTTTTCTGGAAACAAACTCAGCCAGTTCCGCCAGGACAGACTTTTCTTCCTGCTGTGGCGCCTGGGAATAGCTGTCTGCCGGTTTGTCATTCTGATTGTTCTGATTCTCCATGCTTTCTATTTTCCTCCAATTTATTTTCCATAAAAGCTTCCTTTGAAGACCCATTTGTTGAAGATCTGTTTCTGAAGCCCTACTTCTGAAGTTCTACTTCCATATCTTCCATTAACTCGGTAAAAATCTTAAAGAGATAGTCCATCTCATCATCGTTCTCTACAAATTCGTATACGGCATCGCTGTCCTCTGCCTTGGAAACATCTTTTAAAATATAGCACTCACCATCTTCCTCTTCCTCAGAATCGGTTACCAGAAGGTAATTCATGCCATTGATCCGGGTTTCTTCCAGAACATAAAAATCTACATTTTCCCCAGTATCGGTCCGCAGGGTAATTTTCTCTTCCATCACGTTCTCTCCTGTTTTTGTTATAGTCTGCACACTGCGCAGACGGTAGCCTTTTACTTAAGGGAGCCAAGATAAGACTGCAGAATTAAAGTGGCCGCAATCTTGTCGATCACCTTTTTCCGGTCTTCTCTGCGCACTCCGCTTTCGATCAGAATCTCATTTGCTTCAATAGTTGTCAGACGCTCGTCCCACAGAACGACCGGCAGCCCGGTTCTGCGCACAAGCATATCGCGAAATTCTTCTGTTTTCTTTGCACGTTCCCCAATGGAGTCATCCATATTCTTAGGATATCCCAAAACAATGGTTTCAACCTGATATTCCTCCACAAGAGCTTCAATCCGTGCGAGGGTCTTACGCAGTTTGTTTTCTTCCTTCCGGGTGATGGTCTCCACCCCCTGGGCCGTTATGCCTAACGGATCGCAGACTGCTACCCCTACCGTTTTGGATCCATAGTCCAGTCCTAAAAGTCTCATAAAAATCTTTCCTTATTCACATTCTCTGTATAACACGTCTGCTCAAACTGCCGTTTACAGCATTTTCAGATACATGGCAACACAAAACTGCCAGCCTCTCCGGACGGATATGGCTGGCAATTATCTTTCGTTCATCATTTCGTGATGTCATCACTCCATAATGCTTTGGCTCGCCAGAAATCTGCTGGCAGCTTTCTGACTCACTTTCGCTCATGATATCAGGCACACGTCTTCTTTATTTTAATTTCGCGTCGATGTAAACAGACATCAGTTCTTCCAGAATCTCATCACGCTCAACTTTCATAATCAGACTTCTGGCACCTTTATGGCTGGTGATATAGGTTGGATCTCCGGACATAATATAACCTACGATCTGGTTTACCGGATTATAACCTTTTTCCGTCAGCGCCACGTACACCTGCTCCAAAACCTGGCTGACATCCATTTTGTTCTCCTGTACTGCTTTAAAAAACTGTGTGTTATGAATTTCGCCCATGTTCTTCACGTCCTTTAACTATTCTTCTCTATTCTATACTACTTTCCAGGATTCGTCAAGCATCAGGACTTCATCGTTTATCGCCCTGACAAGGACGCCTTCCACCATTTTATTCTTCAGATTTTCTGCATAAGGCACCACAGCTTTTACATATTCCATCGTATGGCCGATCATATATTCCGTACCGTTGATCTCCGTTTTTTCTTCGAGAAGTACCGCCTTTTTCTTTCCAAGGAAACTCTCACGGTACGCTTTCGACATCTGTTTTTCCAATTTTAATAAAACCTCGCTTCTGGCAGTTTTCGCCTGCTCCGGAATCTGGTCCGGCATGCGGTCTGCGCGGGTTCCGGCACGTCTGGAATATTTGAAAATATGCATCTCATAGAAGCCGGTCTGCTCTAAGAATGCTTTTGTCACTGCGAATTCTTCCTCGGTTTCTCCCGGAAAGCCCACGATCACGTCCGTGGTAATAGCCGGGTTGTCGAAGAAGCGGCGCAGGATCGCGCAGCCCTCTGCATATTCCTCTGTGGTATAATGGCGGTTCATCCGCTTTAAAGTCTCGTCGCATCCGCTCTGTAAGGACAGATGGAAATGCGGGCAGAATTTCGGCATGTCGGCCAGCGCCTTTGCGAACTCCTCTGTGATAATCCGCGGTTCTAAAGAACCGAGACGGATGCGTTTGATCCCCGCCACCTCATGTACCTGGCGGATCAGACTCAGCAGTGTTTCCTTATGCTCCTCATCAAAATCCACTCCATAAGAGCTTAAATGGATTCCGGTCAGAACCACCTCCTGATAACCTGCTGCTGCCAGTTCTTTTACCTCTGCCACAACCTCCTCCGGTCTGCGGCTTCGTACCCGGCCACGGGTATACGGAATGATGCAGTAGCTGCAAAACTGGTTGCAGCCATCCTGCACCTTTAAAAACGCGCGGGTATGATCCGCGATCTTGTGGATGGAAAGCCGCTCATACTCCTGTGTCTGACCGATCTCTATGACATGGTCACAGTCTGTGCGATCCTGAAAATACTCCTCCAGGATTGGGACCAGATCCTGCTTTTTATTATTTCCGATGATCACATCGACCGCCAAATCTGCCTTTAATTCCTCTGACGCTGCCTGTACATAACAGCCTGCCGCAACCACAACGGCATCCGGATTCTGTTTTTTGGCCCGGTGCAGCATCTGTCTGGACTTACGGTCCGCGATATTGGTCACCGAACAGGTATTGATGATATAAACATCGGCTTTTTCATGAAATGGCACAATCTCGTATCCGGCTTCTTCCAGAAGTTGCTGCATTGCTTCGGTTTCATAGGAATTCACCTTGCAGCCCAGATTGTGTAATGCTGCCGTTCTCATATTTTTTCTCCTCATTCTCTGTTGTTTTTCAAGAAGTTACGGTTGTTTCTGAACATACATTTCTAACAAACATTTAACCTGTTTTCATAGAAACTCCCTATTGACTTTCCCTAAATATCTTTGTAAAATTTATCATAAGGCGAGCGAAATTTATCCATACGCCAAGATTAAAAAGGTAACCATTTAAGGAGGTTTCTCACATGAAAACAGTTCGTATTTCTTTAAATTCTATTGATAAAGTAAAGTCCTTCGTAAACGACTTAACCAAGTTCGATGTTGACTTCGATCTGGTATCCGGCAGATACGTCATCGATGCAAAATCCATCATGGGCATCTTCAGCCTGGATCTTTCCAAGCCGATCGACTTAAACATCCACGCTGAGGCTGGTATCGACGAGATCCTGGAGACCCTGTCCCCATACATCATCAAATAAATCATCGCTTACGAGATTTTTAATAAGGATACTCCGTTTGGAGTATCCTTATTTTTATGTTTAGTCGCACCAGATAACTTCCTCTGTCTCCAGTGCCGTCTGCACCATCTGGTCGATCTTCTCTTCCAGCTTTGTCTCAGACTTATGGATGATGTTTAAGTTCGGTTTGGTTACCGGATGCTTTGCCACAAAAATGGTGCAGCAGTCCTCGAACGGCTGAATGGAGGTCTCAAACGTTCCGATCTTCTCGGAAATGTCGATGATCTCCTGCTTGTCAAAACCGATCAGCGGGCGGAATACCGGCATCGTGCAGACTTCATTGGTTGCAGCCAAAGACTGCACGGTCTGGGATGCCACCTGTCCAATGCTTTCGCCGGTAATCAGTGCCAGGGAATCGCTCTTTTTCGCGATCTCTTCTGCGATCTTCATCATATAGCGGCGCATGATGATGGTCAGTTCCTCATGCGGGCACTGCTCGTAGATGTAGAGCTGGATATCGGTAAAGTTTACAACATGAAGCGGGATTGGTCCGGAATAGCGTGCTACCAGCTTTGCCAGGTCAACCACTTTCTGCTTTGCACGGTCACTGGTATATGGCGGAGCATGGAAGTAAACCGCATCGATCTTTACGCCGCGCTTTGCGATCATGTAGCCTGCTACCGGGCTGTCGATACCGCCGGATAAGAGCAGGGTTGCCTTTCCATTGGTTCCAACCGGCATACCGCCCGGTCCCGGAATCATCAGGGAGTAAATGTTGACCAGCTTGCGGATCTCCACATGAAGCAGCACATCCGGGTGATGCACATCAACAGAGGTCTCCGGAAACGCATTTAAGATCACCTCACCAAGATCACAGTTCATCTGCTCGGAGCGCACCGGATAATTCTTATCGGCACGTCTGGAATCCACCTTGAAAGTGAAATGCTTGTCCGGGTAAACCTGGTCGATGTAGTCGACAACAACTTTCTTTAAATTCTCATAATCCTTTTCCTCGATCTGAAGCATCGGGCAGATCCAGGCAATGCCGAATACCTTCTTTAATGCATCGATCACCTCATCGTAATCGTACTCGCTGAGTGCCTGCACATAAATACGGCCGGATTCCTTCGATGCGATGAAAGAACCTTCTACCTTTTTGAGTGCGTTCTTGATCTGCTTGATCAGCGCATCCTCAAAAAGGTAACGGTTTTTTCCCTTGGTACCGATCTCTGCGTACTTAATCAAAAATGACTGGTATACCATAGTTCTCCTTTTATCCTTTCTTATCCTCTCTGGTAACGGCGAAGCACCGGAACCAGCTCCTTTAATGTATCAATTGTATAATCAATTTCTTTTTTCGTGTTAAACATGCCAAAACTCATGCGGATCGTGGAATCCAGAAGCTTCTGGGCAACGCCAATGCCCTTTAAGGTTCCGCTGATGCCCGGGTGATTGGACGAACAGGCCGAACCAGAAGAAACGTAAATGCCCTTATCCTCCAGCGCGTGCAGAAGCACCTCGCTGCGCACGCCCGCAAAGCTGACGCTGACGATCTGCGGTGCACTCGCCTCACCCTTTTTGCTGTTGATGACCGTTCCCTCGATCTCGCCTAAACGGTCTGTCATATAATCCTTTAATTCGATCAGCTTCGCAACCTTTGCCGCATGATCGGTGTACATTTCTTTCGCTGCCGCGCCAAAGCCTGCCACACCCGGAACATTTTCCGTGCCGGAACGCATACCGGCCTGCTGACCGCCGCCATAGATCAGCGGTTTGATTTTTACGCCGTTTCGGATATACAAAAATCCGACCCCCTTCGGTCCGTGGATCTTATGGCTGCTGACCGACAACAGGTCAATGCCCTGTTTTTTCGGGCGGATCACATATTTTCCGTAAGCCTGAATCGCATCAACATGGTACAGTGTGGACGGATTTTTTGCCTTGATGATCTTTGAGATTTCCTCAACCGGCTCCACAGCGCCCACCTCATTGTTCACATACATGGTAGATACCAGAATGGTATCCGGGCGGATGGCCTCCTCCAGTTCTTTCAGGCTGATGTGCCCGTCGTGGTCGACCGGAAGAATGGTCACCTCAAAGCCAAGCTCCTCTAAAACCCCGAGCGGATTATACACGGACGGGTGCTCGATCGAGGTGCTGATGATGTGTTTCCCGGCTCTCTGGTTGGCCCAGGCAGTACCGATCAGCGCCATATTGTTGGACTCCGAACCGCCGGAGGTAAACAGGATTTCCTTTTCCTGTACCTTCATGGTATCGGCAATGATCTTTCTGGCATCGCGGATATACTGCTCTGCCTCCATGCCCTTGCGGTGCTTTGCCGCCGGGTTTGCGTAATCCTCCGTCATTGTTTTTACCACAATGTCCTTCACACTGTCGAGAACCTTTGTGGTAGCTGAATTATCAAAATATG
Organism: Clostridium sp. AF32-12BH; assembly: GCF_003477935.1. Lineage (NCBI taxonomy): Bacteria > Bacillati > Bacillota > Clostridia > Eubacteriales > Clostridiaceae > Clostridium > Clostridium sp. AF32-12BH. Next base: position 30,137 of record NZ_QUEH01000014.1, read on the forward strand.
CTTCCATTGCATTTCTCCTGTATTTGTTACTGTTCCAGCTGGAACATTAAAATAGAAAGCATCGTCATGCCTGCAGTCTCCGTGCGCAGGATCCTCCGTCCCAATGTGATGGGATGAATTCCCTCTTCCATGGCCGTTTCTACTTCTTCTACATCAAATCCGCCTTCCGGACCAATAAAAATGCCCACACGCATGCCAGACTTTACCTGTTCCAGAATGGCTTTGGTTTCCTTCATGCCCTCTGCCAGCTCATACGGGATCAGATTGACATCAAACCCTTTGGCATAGGCAAAGGCCTCTTTCATGGTCAGCACGCCGTGAACCTGCGGGATCATCATGCGGCCTGACTGCTTGGCTGCGCTCTCTGCGATCGCATTCCAGCGCTTTAATTTGGACTCTTCTTTTTTCCGGTCCAGTTTCACGACTGCGCGGCGGGTTGCCACCGGAATGACCTCATGCACGCCCAGCTCCACTGCTTTCTGGATGATGAGTTCCATCTTGTCACTCTTTGGCAGTCCCTGGAACAGATAAAGTTCTGCCGGAAGCTCGCTCATATTCGTATCTTCCGTGAGGATCTTCGCACGGATCTCTGCTTCGCCAATCGTTTCCAGCTCACAGATATAGCTGCGGGAAATCCCGTCCCGGATTCCGACCTGCTCTCCGGTTTTCATACGGAGGACATTGCGGATATGATTGACATCCTGACCGGTGATCACGGCATAGCCATCCATGATCTGCGCCGGTGTTACAAAAAAATGATACACGGTTCCTGCTCCTTATTTTCTGCGGGCGGTGATGGATACCCAGTCGCCCTGGTAGGTAGTTTCCACGATCTCAAGCTCCGGATTTGCATTCATCGCGTCTTTGACATCCTGTTCCTTGGTGTTGATGATGCCGGAGGTGATGAACATGCCGCCGTGCTTGATGTGCTTACAGATCTCGCCCTGCAGCATGATGATGACCGGAGCCAGGATATTGGCAACCGCGATATCGTAGCACTCATATCCTGCTTGATCCTGAATGGTCTTGTCATCGATGATATTTCCCTGAACCACATGGAAGCGATCTGCCGGAATGTCGTTGGACTCCAGATTCTCGCCCACTGCCACGATCGCATTCTCGTCCAGGTCGGTACCAAATACACTTCTTGCACCGAGCTTCAATGCCGCGATGCCAAGGATACCGCTTCCGGTTCCCACATCGATCACATCGGTTTCCGGGGTTACATACTTGCGCAGCTGGCGGATGCACAGCTGTGTCGTCTCATGCATACCGGTACCAAATGCGGTTCCCGGGTCGATCTGAATGAGCAGCTTATCCTTATGCTCCTCCGGAATGGTCTCCCAGGTCGGCTTGATGAGGATATCGTCTACGGTAAACGGCTTGAAATACTGTTTCCAGTTGTTGATCCAGTCCTTATCCTCAGTCTCAGAAACGCTTAAAGTACGCTCACCAACATTGACAAACTCTGCGATCTCATCCAGTCCGGCATTCACCTGGTGAATGATATTTTCCAGATTGCTTAAATCTTCCACATAAAAGCTTACCTTTGCGGTACCATCGTCCGGCGGAAGTTCTGGAAGAATATCGATGAACATGCCCTTGGTATCGGCATCGGATAACGGAACATTGTCCTCGATCTCAATGCCCTCAATGCCGATCTCATCCAGCATACTGCTGATGAGGTCAACGGCTTCGGTTGTCGTTTTTAACGTAAATTTGGTCCACTTCATGAGGTCCTCTCCTTTTTCTTCTTTATTTAAATTCCCAGTAAAATTTTTACAAACAAAATAAGCAGCACGACCAGAATAACCGGACGCACGATTTTCTGACCGTTATTCACAACAAGTCCGGAACCAAGATAGTTTCCTGCAATACAGAACGCAGCCGCAGCCAGTCCAAGCCCGTAATAAGCGGTTCCATTGATCAGAAAATTCGTCAGCGCCATGACATTGGAAGTCAGATTGAGCACCTTGGTCATGGCAGATGCTTCGTGTATGCTCAGATGGGCAATCCCGGTTAAAACCAGAAGATAAAACGTGCCGGTTCCCGGTCCATAAAAGCCATCATACATGCCAATGACAAACGATGCTGCCACACTGATCAGAAGCACTGCTTTTCCGGACAATTTTTTTTGTTCGGTTTCGGTTCCCATATTTTTATTCCGCAGCACATAAAATGAAACGATCGGGAGCACTACCATCATCATATGCTTCAGCACGGTATCGCTCACCATGAGGGAAAGGCTGGAACCAATGTAGGAACCCACTAACGCTGTCAGACAGGCACACAGAGCTGTCGTAACCAGTTCTTTTCCCTTCAGATAGCCATTTTTCAAATACCGCCAGGTGGAAACACTGGTTCCCAGCGTTGACGATATTTTATTGGTGCCCAGGGCAAAATGAGCCGGAACTCCGGCAATGATATAGGCCGGAAGGGAAATCAGACCGCCTCCGCCTGCAATGGAGTCAACAAATCCCGCCAGGAACACCAGCGGGCATACAATCAGATACTGTAACATAACCATCTCTTTTCTCGTTGCTGTCCATATATGCCTGACCAGCAACCGTTTCTCTCGTAAATTGGCAAAATGCCACGGATATCAATATAACATAGAATCCGCGGCATGACAAGACTTCCCCTGTTTCTTATTTCTATATTTTTCGCCTATTTTTCACGGAAAATACTACGCTTCACGCGCAATGTCTGTAACGCCAAAAAGCGCTTTATGAATTCCCTCAGATATGGTATAGCTCAAATACTGAATCCGTTCATCGATATCCGGAGGTGTCACATAGAGATTTCCAAACTCCGGTGTCAGAAGTTCCCGGATCAAAAGATATTGCTCTTCCGGTTCCAGTTCCTCCACAAAACCACCAATGTGTTCTGTTCTTCTGCTTTTTTTCAGCGCTTCTGCCATAACATCCACCGTATCATACACAATCGCTGCCGCGCTCACAACCGTCGGCACCCCGATCGCAAGAACCGGGATCCCCAGGCTTTCTTTTGTCAGACCACGGCGGTGATTTCCCACACCGGACCCCGGATGAATCCCGGTATCGGTCAGCTGGATCGTTGTCCCAAGGCGCCGGATGCTGCGGGCAGCCAGCGCATCGATCGCAAGGAGCAGATCCGGCTTTGTCTCCTGAATAATTCCTTTTAAAATCTCTGCGGTCTCCATTCCGGTCTGCGCCATGACACCTGGGACGATCCCGCTCAGCGATGGGAAACGGTACTCTTTTTCATCCTGTTCTTTCTCATCCTGTTTTTTTCTTTCATGATGTTTCCCATTTTGATCTTCCTGATTACCCACTTTGCCGTATCCGGTCAGATGTCTCGTCATCTGAAGGTTATGGATCACCTTAGGACCGAGTGCATCCGGTGTCACCTGGCTGTTTCCAAGTCCCACTGCCAGAATTTTTAATTCTGTTTCCATTTTCCCTGTCAGCGACCGAAGCAGTTTTTGCAAATCCCCCGCAAGTTCCTTCGAGACCTCCTCATGATAGCTTTCATCCTTTTTTGCAAGCAGATCTGCCTCCAGGGTCAGGTACGTTCCCATTGTCTTTCCCATGATTCTGGCTCCCTGCTCATTTAAAATCTTCACTTCTGTCATCCGGATATCCGAGTCACTTTCCCGCCATTTTCTCAATGACACGCCCTGTACTTCTCCTCCATCTCCCGGAAATCGCTCCTGTTCTTCCACTGCCAGGTCCGTCCGGATCTGAAAGGTCTGCTTATTTTGTTTTTTATCTTCATATTTCATACAAATCCCTCTTTTCTTTCTCTCAGCTTTCCTGCTGTTTTAAAGACCAATCTTCTTCGTATGTGTTACGATTCACGCATTGCATGTACAGCAATCGTTTCGTTTATTTTTCGCAAAAATAAGCAATTTATGTATTGACATTTTCGGTTGGATTAGGTAGAATGCAATAGTATGTTTACATTGAACTGTCCGTGTCCAGACTTTGATGCAAACCAAAGACTATGAATAAAATTTTTGATTAATTGGAGGTGCCCAGATTGGCTAACATTAAATCTGCTAAAAAGAGAATCTTAGTAAACGAGACCAAGGCTGCTAGAAACAAAGCAATCCGTTCTAAAGTGAAAACTGCTTGCAAGAAGGTAGAGGCTGCTGTAACCGCTGGTGATAAGGCTGCTGCTCAGACCGCATTACTTGCTGCAACTTCCGAGATCGATAAGGCTTGCACCAAGGGTGTATACCACAAGAATACTGCTTCCAGAAAGGTTTCCCGCCTCTCTAAAGCTGTAAACGCAATGGCTTAATCATAAGACTGGAATATTATAAATAACAAAAAGCTTCGGTTCCTGGGTGTGAGGAACCGGAGCTTTTTTGTTATCTTCTGCGGTGATCAAACATGTCCCGTAAAAATGGAGCAGACAGCGGACGCATCACTGACGCCCATCGCTGCTATGCAATAGAGAAAAAGAGAAATCAGCGCAGACACCCTGCGGCGATTTCTCTTTTTTGTATTATCGTTCCCATATATGTCTGCGCTGCAGCTCATGCATTGCACAGACAATTTCAGAAGATATTAAACATTGAAGCGGAACAGGATGACATCGCCATCTTTGACAACGTAATCTTTTCCTTCCAGACCAACCAGACCTTTCTCTTTGGCCTTTGCGTAAGTACCGCAGTCTAACAGATCCTGGTAATTGACAACCTCAGCACGGATGAAACCACGTTCAAAATCAGAATGGATCTTTCCGGCTGCCTGCGGAGCCTTGGTGCCAACCTTGATGGTCCATGCACGGGTCTCATCCTCACCGGAAGTCAGATAACTGATCAGGCCAAGCAGACGATAGCTTGCAGCGATCAGCTTGTCCAGACCAGACTCCGAAAGACCAAGGGCATCTAAGTACTCCTGCTTCTCGTCATCATCCAGTTCAGCGATTTCCTGCTCAATCTGGGCACAGATTACAAATACCTCACAATTGTTCTCTGCAGCATACTCACGTACTGCAGCAACGTGTGGATTGGAAGCGCCGTCATCTGCCAGATCCTCTTCCCCAACGTTTGCAGCAAAGATAACCGGCTTGCAGGTTAACAGATTCAGGGAATTGACGAAAGCCATAACGTCTTCGTCATCATTTTCGTAGCTGGATGCCATCTTGCCGTCTTCCAGAATCGCCTTCAGCTCTTTTAAGATCTCTACTTCTTTTGCCAGAGACTTGTCATTGAACGCAGACTTGGAAGTCTTTGCGATACGGCGCTCCAGAATCTCGATATCGGAGAAGATCAGCTCCAGGTTGATGGTCTCAATGTCACGGATCGGATCGACACTGCCCTCTACATGGATAACATTCGGATCCTCGAAACAACGTACCACATGAACGATCGCATCGACCTCACGGATGTTTGCAAGGAACTGGTTTCCAAGACCTTCGCCCTTGGAAGCGCCTTTTACCAGACCTGCGATATCAACGAACTCGATCACAGCCGGCGTTACTTTTTTGGAATGATACAGATCGCCCAGTAATTTTAAACGGTTGTCCGGAACCGCAACCACACCCACGTTCGGGTCGATGGTACAGAACGGATAGTTAGCAGACTCTGCACCAGCCTTGGTCAGAGAGTTGAACAGGGTACTCTTGCCGACGTTCGGCAGACCCACGATACCTAATTTCATAGTTTCTATTTCCTCCTTAGAAATACGCAGGAACGTATTTTATCTCTCAGCTTCTTACTCTTTAGCAGGAAAAGCGAGTTTTGTCCTTGTATACTATATCATAGGTAAGAAAAAATTTAAAGAGTAATCGGTTCCAGTCCGACTTTTCGTGCACAGGCCACCGTTAACATTGCATGGTTTGACTGTGCTCCTCCTGTGGTAAATACAATTTCTGCTCCTTGTTTTTTCGCATCCGCAAGCAAAAATTCCAGTTTTCGAACCTTATTTCCGCCAAATGCCACCCCTGTGAGGTCATCTCGCTTAATCCAGATGTTCGTATGCAGATATTCACTGATATTCGACAAACGCTGTATCGGCGTTGGAAATACTCCAAGATTTATCTTCGGAAAATCACATAACTGTTTCATGCCCGGTTCCTCCCTTTTTGCATTAGATTTTTTACTGGTTACAATATCAGTCCTCTCCGTCTATCATAGCGCAATATCCGCAATTGGGAAACTCTTTTCTGCACATAGCAAAGAGCCATGAAAAACAGGATAGTCCTCTTCTTCACAGCTCTTTATTCTGATTTTTCTTCTTCGTCAAAATCGGTTTCAAACTGCATAATCTCTTCCACTCTGCAATTTAAGATCCGACACAAAACTTCAATCGTATGCGTCGACACATACGCATTTTTCTTCAATCGGTTAATTTGTCCGGAACTGACACCATAATTCTTGATCAGCCGGTACTGAGAAACACCGCGGGTCTTCATGGTCTCCCAAAGCGGATCATACGTGATCATGTCCGTCCCTCCTGATTTATAAATCTCCTGTAACTGCATTCTGAGCATTCAGCTACAGTTTTATTCTATTAAATCAGTTTGTCCGAAATCTGTATATTATCCATAAATGGACATTACTCTACTTTATAAAGCATATGAAACAATTTCGCACAGTAAGCATCCATAGTTCCGAAAGCCCCCGCCCCGCCATGCATAAGCGCATTCACGCCTGTTTTCACCCGTTTTGCTCCGCCGCCGATTGATCGTTCCTCCGCTAACTCGCTCACTGCGTTCGCTCAGACAGAGCTCCGAAACGATCGCTATGCTCACAAAACGGGCTGCAACAGGCTAAAAGAATGCGCTTATGCATGGCGGGGCGGGGACTTTCTATGTTATTGGCTCCACTACATACAAAAACCTGCAACCACTACTGAAATGATAGAGATAGGCTAATTATCTGCCAAATCAGTAATGGTTGCAGGTTTTTATTCTAGTAAAGCCAGTACACAGGAAACGCAAGCCAGCCGGTACAGGATAAGCATTTGTTTGAAAATCCGTGAGTGGGCGAGCATAGCGGCAGAACGGAGACCCTTGTTTGAGCACGCAGCGCGTGCGAGTTTGGGTCGCAGTTCTGCTGATAGGCGGCGCAGCCCACGAGCAAAAGGATTTTCACCCAAATGCGTTCCTGTAGCGGCTGGCTTGTGTTTCCGTATTTACAGAGACTTACTGTGCGATATTGTTTATTTCAGATATTTCTCCATCATCGGGCAGATATCCAGTGTTGCGAAATAATCCCGCGGTGTCTCAGCACGACGGATCATCTGCACGGAGCCGTCTTCCTTTAATAAGAGCTCTGCGGACTTGAGCTTTCCATTGTAGTTATAACCCATCGCGAAGCCGTGTGCTCCGGTGTCGTGGATGACTAACAGATCTCCCATATCGATCTTCGGAAGCATGCGGTCGATGGCAAACTTATCGTTGTTCTCACAGAGAGAGCCAGTTACGTCATACTTGTGGTCACACGGAGCATCTTCTTTTCCTGCTACGGTGATGTGATGGTAAGCTCCGTACATAGCCGGACGCATCAGGTTGACTGCGCAGGCATCGACGCCGATGTACTCCTTGTGGGTGTGTTTCTCATGGATAGCTTTGGTTACCAGGCAGCCGTAAGGTCCAAGCATGAAACGACCAAGCTCGGTGTAGATCGCTACATCGCCCATGCCGGCCGGTACCAGAACTTCCTCGTAAACCTTGCGGACACCTTCGCCGATTGCCATAATGTCGTTCGGCTCCTGGTCCGGACGGTAAGGAATGCCGATCCCACCAGAAAGGTTGATGAAAGTGATGTGGGCGCCGGTCTCTTCTTTCAGCTTAACAGCAAGCTCGAAGAGTACCTTTGCTAACATCGGATAATACTCGTTGGTTACGGTATTGCTTGCCAGGAATGCGTGCATACCGAAGTTTTCAGCGCCTTTTTCTTTCAGGATCTTATACGCCTCAAACATCTGCTCGGTGGTCATGCCGTACTTTGCGTCGCCCGGATTGTCCATGATATCATTGCTGATCTTGAACAGTCCGCCCGGATTGTAGCGGCAGCTGATGGTCTTCGGAATATAGCCTAAAACCTTTTCCACGCACTCAATATGGGTAATATCATCCAGGTTGATGATGGCACCCAGGTCATTGGCCAGCTTGAACTCTTCCGGCGGAGTATCATTGGAAGAGAACATGATGTTGTGACCGGAAAAGCCGGTTGCGTCAGACATCATCAGCTCGGTTGCAGAGGAACAGTCCGTGCCGCAGCCATACTCCTGCAGGATTTTCAGAATGTATGGATTCGGAGTTGCCTTTACTGCAAAATATTCCTTGTAGCCCTTATTCCAGGAAAATGCCTCTTTTAAACGCTTTGCATTCTCGCGGATTCCTTTTTCATCGTACAAATGAAACGGGGTCGGGTAGGTCTTTGTGATCTCCTCTAACTGTGCTTTTGTTACAAATGGTTTTTTCTCCATCGGTATCTCCTCTCTATACAAAATCTGCTCTTGCAGGATTTATCTTTCCACATTCCCGCATCAAGACACAACCGCCTTGGTGTGCAGGGTGTTTTGTTTCATAGGCTATAATTCCTATAAACAAAAAAACAGGAAGCCTGAACAGGCCGCAATCAAACTGATTGTAACCCATATCAGACTTCCTTGTCTAGTTCTTTCGATTAATATGAAAAATTAATACAAAAATTATTCAACCACTACCACACGCATGATGTTGGTGCTGCTCGCTGGCTCGTGACGGGTATTCTTGTTTACCACACCAGCCGTTACAACTGCAACATCGCCGCTCTTGATCACGTTCTTCTCTTTCAGAAGCTCAACGGAAGACTCGATCAGAAGGTCGGTGGAATCTGCACGCTTTGCCTGGTACGGTTTTACGCCCCAGTAGATCTGCATCTGACGTACTGCGGTTGCGCTCGGAGACAGACCGATTACGGTTGTGCTCGGTCTCCACTTGGAGAGCAGGCGGGTGGTAAATCCGCTGATGGACGGAGCGATGATCACATCTGCCTCCAGGTCATGAGCGGTGGATACGGAGGAATAGCAAACTGCGTTGGAAATGTTCTTGCGGTTTGCGGTGGATACTCTTCTCATACGGTATGCATTGTAGTCCAGGTACTGCTCGGAAGTCTCGCAGATCTGAGCCATCATCTTTAATGCCTCTACCGGATATTTACCCATTGCAGTCTCACCAGACAGCATCACTGCATCGGTACCATCGTATACTGCGTTTGCAACGTCGGTTACTTCTGCACGGGTCGGACGCGGATTGCGGATCATGGAATCCAGCATCTGGGTTGCGGTGATAACCGGCTTGCATGCCAGATTACACTTACGGATGATGGTCTTCTGGATGTGCGGAACCTGCTCAGCCGGGATCTCTACACCCATGTCACCACGTGCTACCATGATGCCGTCGCTGGCCTCAATGATGTCGTCCAGGTTCTCGATGCCCTCTGCATTCTCGATCTTTGCAATGATCTGGATGTGGGAACCAGCCTCAGCTAACATCGCACGGATCTCACGAACTGCATCTGCAGTACGAACGAAAGAAGCTGCGATGAAATCAAAGCCCTGCTCGATACCGAAACGGATATCTGCTTTATCTTTCTCAGTCAGTGCCGGAAGTTTGATCTTTACGTTCGGTACGTTTACGCCCTTACGCATGCCAAGCTCGCCGCCATTTACTACGGTGCAGACGATATCGGTGCCGTTTACTACTTCCTGAACCTTGAGCTCGATCAGGCCGTCATCGATCAGGATGGTGTTGCCAGCCTCAACATCTGCCGGAAGTCCGCTGTAGTTGATGAAACCGATCTGGTCGTCACCAACGATTTCGCGGGTGGTCAGGGTATAGGTCTGTCCCTCAACCAAAGTTACCTTCTTCTCATCTTTTAACAGACCAGTACGGATCTCTGGTCCCTTGGTATCCAGCAGGGCTGCGATCGGCAGATCGAGTTCCTCGCGGATGCTCTTTAACATATCCAGACGGGATTTCTGCTCCTCATAGTCGCCGTGGGAGAAGTTGAAACGTGCAATATCCATGCCGTTCTCAGCAAGTGCCTTCATCAGGTCGCGGTCATTGGTGTTCGGTCCCATGGTGCAGATGATCTTTGTCTTTTTCATAGATGTGTTGTCCTCCAAAATTATTTTATAAATCTATTCTTGTACAGAATCCTTTGTAACATGCTTGTGCGTGTACAAATGATCCTGACAGTACTCATAGTTACCCTCGCATTTGGAACAATAGCGGAATTCCAGTTCCGGATCGTCCAGTTCGGTCCGTCCGCACACCGCACAGCGGTGACGGGTCTTTCCCGGAACCACGATCTTCGCCTGCTGCTTAAATTCCTGCCGACGTTTGATCTCCTTCGGTGCGTAGCGCCTGTAGTTTCGGGTCATGGCAAAAAACAGGATAATGGTGATCATGGAAAGCACCAGTTCCACCTTCACGGCAATGTTTCCCGCGATAAAATCATAAAGATAAACGGCTGCCTCAGCAATTGCGATCCATTTTGCTTTTACCGGCAGCACAAAGAACATGTAAAACTGTGCGTCCGGATTGATGATGCAAAAAGCAAAAAACAGAGATGCGTTCAAAAAGCCGGTAGATAACAGCCATTTCTGACCAAACACAAAGTAGCCCACAAACGCAGCCACGATCTGTGCCAGAATTCCCATGATAAAGAATACGTTGAAGCGGAAAGAGCCCCAGACATATTCCAGCGTCTGTCCCAGATTATAATATAGAAACAACGCGATCAGACCATAAAAGATCTGAGTAAAGCTCCAGGAGCCAAAAGCCGGCGGATAGATCAGAAATGTGACAAGCCGCCAGATCTGTCCACGTAAGATCATGCCTACATTTAAACTTAAGTAATTGTAGTAGATCATGGGATCCAGAAGCCATACCACAAGCCCGACCGCATAAAGGATCGTGATGTAATACATCAGATTCCGGATGGCATATTTCTGATACTTTCGTTCGAAATCCGTAAAAAATTTCATGCAGTTTCCTTTCTGTCTTTTTATTGGTTCCGTTCTGGCTGCAAAAACAAGATGCAGACGCGGTGTTAACACTCACCAGTCACAACAACAGGCGCAGGTTCAGAACAGATTCCGCTTTGCAAAAATCCATGCCACTGCACAGGTCAGGATGACTGACAGAACAATGACAATCACAAAACCATAAGGATTTGTTGCAAATGGCATGCTGCTGCTCAAAACGTTCATGCCGTAAAAGCTGGATACCATGGTCGGAATCGACATGACAATCGTAATGGTTGCCAAAAACTTCATGACAATGTTCAGATTATTGGAAATAACCGAAGCAAACGCGTCCATGGTGCCGCTTAAAATGCCGCTGTAGATGTTCGCCATCTCGATCGCCTGCTTGTTCTCAATGATGACGTCGTCCAGAAGTTCGGTATCCTCCGGATACTTTTTGATTTTCTCACTCTTTAACAGTTTCTCCAGCACGACCTCATTGGACCGCAGGGACGTGGTAAAGTACACCAAGCTCTTCTGAAGTTCCAGAATCTCGATGAGTTCCTGGTTTCGCGGGGATTTGTAAAGTTCCTTCTCTACGATATCACTCTTCTTGTCGATGATACGCAGATACTGCAGGTAAAGGGATGCATTCTTGTAAAGGATCTGAAGGATAAAGCGTGTCTTCATATAAGTATAGAAGTCACGGACTCTTCCGTCCATGAATGCGTTTAATACCGGTGTTTCTTCCAGACACACGGTAATGATGATGCTGTCCGACATGATGATGCCCATAGGAATGGTCACATACCAGTCTTTTTCATTACGTTCCTCGATAACAGGGATATCAACCAGGATCAGGCTATAATGTTCTTCCAGTTCGATACGGGATCGTTCTTCTTCATCCAGAGGGGCCCGGACATGATCCGGATCGATCTCATAGCGTTCTGCGATCTCAAGGATCTCAGTTGCAGTCGGATTTGTCAGTGCAATCCAGCAGCCGGATTCCGCTTCGTCAACCTGATGGATCGCTCCATCTTCCGTTTTAAATATGCGTATCATATGATCGTTCGTTCCTTTCCCTGTTTCGGCTATCTTATTATAATTTCTGAGTCCCTGTTTGTCAAATCTATTGATCGTTCTTTTTCAATTCTGACAGAAGTTTCCAAATTTCTTTACTAAATTTTTACGTGTTCAGAAATTATAATATGGAAGATTTTAACTTAAAGCCTGCATTGTATGCGGGGAGGATGCGTCTTTTTCGCTAAGTAAAGAGGAAGTTTTCCCACATCTGATGAATTTATTACAAAAATTTAGCAACCGAAAATGCAAAAAAGAAACCCGGAAACCTATCCAAGTCAGATAGCACCACCGGGCTTTTTTCATATCTTTTATTCTGCTATTTCTACATTCTTTGTAGCAATCCAGTCAACACCTGTGTCACAGACATTTTTTACAATCACATCACCAATGTGAACCGGCGCTTTCACACGCACTGGTTTTAAAGTTTCCATTGCTTCAAAAATGCTTGCCTTTGGAATTCCAGCATTTGTTTTCACAGAGCAACAGGCAATGGTTCCGTCCTGAACACGAATCATACTTGTGAGAACACGGGTAGGATTTGATAGTTCTGTTTTTCCGTACGCTTCACCCCTTGGACAAGAATTTCCTGTCACTGCAAAATCATTTTTCTCATCTACATGAAGATGACAGCCCTTGGGGCATACAATGCAAATCAGCTCTGTCATTTGCCCACCTCCTCTGCACGAACGGTCAACTGGTCTCCCGATATCTGTTTCATCAGTTTTGCAGGAATGAAAATATGTTCCATCTCACCAGGAGCCATATGTTCCCTCTTAAAGCAGCAAATCTGCTTTTCTCCGTCGAGCACCTGAATCTCGCTGTCATTCATAACAGCATTAACACGAAACGATACATCCACGCCCTTATCAATCCGGTTTATTCGGACTGCCTGCGGAACTGTATAAGTCACACGACCGGCTTTTTTCAGGGTAACAACCGTCTCCTCTTTCGGTTCTGCTGCTCCACTGATACAGGACGCTGCATACATTGCTGCTGCTTTTCCTGCCCGCTCACTTTCCGACGTCACAAAATCCACTAAGTCATGGACATGCACCACATTTCCGCAGCTGAAAACACCCGGCTCTGCCGTCTCCATATTCTCGTAAACTACCGCACCTCTGGTGGCTGTATCAAGCGGAATTCCCGCCTTCTTTGTCAATTCATTTTCCGGTATCAGTCCCACCGATAAAAGCAGGGTATCACAATCGAAAACTATTTCTGTTCCCGGAATCGGTTTCCTGTCACTTCCCACCTGAGCTACCGTTACTTTTTCCACCCGGTGAAGTCCCTCTACATTTGTGACCGTATGAGATAGATACAACGGAATATCGTAGTCATTCAGGCACTGCACAATATTTCTATTTAAACCGTTGCAGTATGGCATTAATTCCACACATGCCAAAACCGTTGCACCCTCTAACGTCATGCGCCTTGCCATAATAAGTCCGATGTCACCGCTTCCCAAGATCACCACCCGGCGACCTACCATGTAACCTTCAATATTCATGTATCGCTGGGCCGTTCCCGCTGTAAACACCCCAGACGGTCTGTCTCCCGGAATTGCTACAGCACCTCTGGTGCGTTCTCTGCATCCCATGGCAAGAACGACCGCACGTCCTTCCACTTCCAACAGACCATCTTTTGTGTTGCAGGCCGTTATCCTGTGATGGTCTACGGAAAGGACCATGGTATCCAGCAAAACCTCCACCCCGAATTCCTGGGCTTTTTTTACAAATCGTGCCGCATACTCCGGTCCCGTCAATTCCTCTTTAAAATAATGGAGACCAAAACCGTTATGGATACATTGATTTAGAATTCCTCCGGCTTCTTTATCACGCTCAATCACCAACACATCCTCTGCTCCTGCCTGCTTTGCACTGCATGCAGCCGCCAGACCAGCTGGACCTCCTCCTACTACCACTACATCATAAACACGTTTCATCCGGCAACCTCCTTTACTGCAGAAGTGATAATGAAGGTTCCCTGTTCATCCATCAAAATTTCCTCCTGCCTTACAGACAATTCTCTTGCAAGAATTTCATGAACACGAGGGCCACAGAATCCACCCTGGCAACGTCCCATTCCAGCATTGCATCTGCGTTTGATAGCGTCCACACTGCGTGGAACTATAGGACTATGAATGGCATCTACAATTTCCCCCTCTGTCACGGTCTCACAGCGGCAGATAATGCGACCATACAGAGGATTTTTCTGAATTATTTTTCTTTTCTCCTCCTCGCTGAGATAACGGAAACGTACTTTCTTTCTCTCGTCTATAAAGGATTCCTTTTTCTCCATTTCCAGTCCACAATCTCTCAGGATACGCTCTGCCTCCTCAGCAATGGCCGGAGCACTGGAAAGTCCTGGCGACTTGATTCCCGCCAGATTAATAAAATGAGGGCAGCACTCTGCTTCACCGATAACAAAATCCGGGACCTGAGTATTGGGGCGAACGCCGGCATACTCATGAATAATCTCTCTGAAATCCACTCCGGGCACAGAACGATGTCCCTGCTCCTTTAAAAGCTCCAATGTAGCCGGATCCGTTCCTACATGATCACCATCCTGTACTTCATAACAGTCAGGACCTACCAGAAGATTTCCATGCACCGTAGGTGTCACGCAGATTCCCTTAAATCCATGTTCATCAGGACACGGAAATACTACGGAATGAAGTTTCTCTCCCTCGCACTTATCCAAAACATAATACTGACCTGCAAAGTTGGTCTGGTGCAATTCATGACCACCCACCATGCCGTAAACTTCTGCTGACCAGCCACCACCTGCATTGATGACATAACGGGTCTCATAGATTCCGGAAGCAGTAGTTACACAGAAATGGTCATCTACCTTTTCAATAGCAGTAACTTCGCTTTCCAGCTTTATATCTACGCCGTTTCGAACAGCTGTCTCCGCCATGGCAATACAGTATTCCCAAGGGTTAATGATGCCTGATCCCGGCGCATAAAGAGCCGCTTTCATATTTGGATTTAAAGCCGGTTCCAGCTTCAGAGCCTCATCATGATCTACAATGCGTACGCCCTCTGCGCCGTTTGCTACTCCCCTGCGATACAATTCCTGGATATACCCCAGTTCATGTGGGTTGTCATATGCAATGATAAACGTAGGCATATCAAGCCGCTCTACATCCAGCTTTTCGCATATTTCTTTTGCCAGCTTAATCCCGCGAATGTTCAGTTTTGCTTCCATACTTCCCACCGGACAATCAAATCCGGCATGAAGAATAGCGGTATTTGCCTTCGTACATCCATTTGCGACGTCATTGTAACGTTCACAAACGCATACAGACAGGTTATATCTGGATAACTGGTAAGCCGTAGCAGCCCCAATCACACCGCACCCCACAATCAACACATCATACATATGCTGCACTCCTTTTCGCTTTACCACCACTTAATCTGGTCAGTAATATATTGTCTCTTGGCAATAAATTCCGGTGAAGTTACATCTCTTGGTCTTGGAAGATCAATCTTCAAATCCTCCTTGATTGTCGTTGGCTTATTGGAAAGAATCAGTACACGCTCTGCCAGGTAAGCCGCCTCCTCAACATTGTGGGTGATAAACAGCACTGTAGCGCCTGTCTCTTTCCACAGCTTTAACACTTCATCCTCCAGATAAAATCGCATCTTAATATCCATCTGACCATAAGGTTCGTCCATAAGAAGCAAATCTGGATTCATGGCAAATGCCCGTCCGATAATGATTCTCTGCTCTGTAGAAACGGAAAGCTGATGTGGATAAGAATTTCTGAACGGCTCCAGTCCCATAAGCTTGATGATATTTTCTACTCGTTCGTCAATTTCTTTCTTTGGAAGCTTTTTTAGTTCCAGACCAAACCTCAAATTCTGTTCCACGGTCTTCCATGGGAGTGCCGACGGTTCCTGGAACACAAAAGCCAGGTTGTGTTTTTTCGGATCGGCGCTCTCACCGTCAATTAACAAGTCACCTTTTGTAGGCATATAAATTCTAGTCAGAAGATTCAAAAATGTGGTTTTTCCACAACCCGTAGGACCTACAATACAGACAAACTCGCCTTTTTTAATATTGAAAGAAATATCGTTTAACACTTTCAAACTGCCGAAATTCTTCGTCAGATTGTGGACCTCTACTTTATACTGATTGTCGCTCATCTCTTGTCCCTCCTACAGTGCCAGATCCGTGTTATCGGAAATTTCTTTACGCAAACGCAAAAACTCCGGGTCAATGGTATTTCTTGGTCGCGGCAGATTGATATCGTAAACTGCCTTCACATGAGCCGGGCAGTTAGACAGCAGAACAATGCGATCCGCCAGATACAATGCCTCTTCGATGTTATTTGTCACGAATAGAACGGTTCTCTTCTCCGCCTGCCAGATTCTCTGAACCTCTTCCTCCATTGCATAGCGGGTCTGGGCATCCAGAGCACCAAAAGGTTCATCCATCAGAAGAATCTGAGGGTTATTGGAATACGCTCTGGCGATACTGACTCTTTGCTTCATACCGCCGGACAATTCGCCCGGGTAGCTCTTCTCAAAGCCCTGAAGTCCCACCAGATCAATGTACTTCTGAGCAATCTTGCGACGCTCCTCCTTTGGAATTCCCTTGATTTTAGGTCCAAACTCCACGTTTTGCATAACCGTTTTCCAGGGCATCAGAGCACGCTTCTGGAATACCATTCCGATTCGTTCATCGCTTCCTTTGATTTCTTCCCCGTCCAGGAAAATCGTTCCATCTACCGGTTTTTCAATTCCTGCGATCATGTTTAACAAAATGGTTTTTCCACAGCGTCCAGGTCCTAAAATAACTAAGAATTCTGAATCCTTTACATCAAAAGAGACATCAACTGCCGCGTCAAAAACCTTATCTCCTACAATATAACTCTGCGAAATATGTTCCAGTTTTAATTTGATTTTTTGGCTGTCCATGGGCAAATAATCCTTTCTAAGATTTGAATGAGAATGGCCAGCAGTGCGCCGACTACTCCGATGCATATCATAGCCAGAAGGCACAGTGGATAATCTCCAGAATCCATACCTCTGACAATCAAGAATCCTACACCAGACTTGCCACCTAACATTTCTGCTGCCAGCACGACCATCCAGCCTGCAGAGGTTGAATTACGGATTCCGGCAAAAATAGCATCAAGTGCAGAAGGAATGGCAATCTCAAACAATGTCTGCCACTTGTTCGCGTGAAAAATCACTCCGATATCCAAATACTCTCTCTGGACATTGGCAATTCCTGCCTGAGTGTTTACAACCACCGGCATCAACGCACCAATAAAGACGATAAGAACCTTTGGAAACTCACCAATTCCGAACCACATTGTCACCAGAGGAACCCATGCCAGTGGCGGAACTGCACGAAAAGCAGTAAAAATAGGGCCAAAAAGGGCATTCGCCTTCTTATTCCAACCGATGAAAATGCCAAAAGAAATTCCCAGAACCCAGGCCAGTCCCAGCGCGATAAACACTCGTTTCAGGCTTGCCCAGATATGTCCAAACAGTCCAAGTTTTTTAATAGGACGATCCAAAAGTTTTAAATAACGATCCCACACAGCTGCAGGAGAAGGAAACTGAGATCCAGGCTTCGAGGAAGCCGCAACCCACAGTGCAAACAGCATAATGATTGCAATAACCGGCAGAACCCTGTAAATCCGATTCCGCAGAATTTCTTTTTTCTCATATTCACTGAGGAACAGTTCTTCTTTTTCTTTTTTCATTTTTTCCACCCCAGAACCTTTCCTTCAACAAGGCCTAACAGCCAAGTGAATACTACACCAAGTGCTCCGATTACCACAATGCCCAGGATGATGATATCTGGTCTCGCAAAAGAGCGACCTTGCTGAATCATATATCCGAGTCCCAGATTTGCCGCCAGCATCTCTGCTGCTACTAAGGTAGCCCAGGCATTGCCCAGCGCTACACGGATTCCCGCAAAGGTCATCGTCATAGCAGATGGAATCCCGATTGTACGGAAAATAGTGAAATTAGAAGCACCGCAAATTTTTCCCACATTGATGAGGGCTTCACTTGTCTGGCGGATTCCTGTGTAGGAATTGATGACGCATGGAACAAATGCGGAAAAAAATACGATAAAAGCTTTTGCCTTCAGTCCCAGCCCCATCCAGATAATGGTAATGGGAATCCATGATACTGGCGGAATAGGACGCAGAATTTCAAATATAGGACGCATAAAACTGTCAAATCCCCGAAACCATCCCATGCACAGTCCCAACGGAACGCCAATGATAATAGCCAGGAAAAATCCTGATAAGGCAACCTGAAGGCTTGCTACAATATGAGCTCCCAGGACTGCTCCATCCGGATTGGGATCCGTTAATTTTACAAAAAACAATTTCACAACCTCAGACGGCATCGGAACATATCTGCTGGGAAGGAACCCAGACGCAACCGCCAACTGCCAGATCAGCAGGAAAGCCAATACGCCGATAGCCGAAAGCATCGCCATCTGAAAGTCATTTTTTCTCTTTTCCGTCTGCACTTTGGCAACACGTTCTTCGTTTGACAGCCGGTGTACGTTTTGGTCACTCATGCTGTAATCCCTCCTTCATTTAAGTGAGGGAACGGATTTTCCTTTCGTATCATCCGCTCCCTCTTTTTTATTTACCCGGAAACATTTTCGGGCTCACAATCTACAATTACTACTTCACTGCTTCTGCAATAACAGGATTTACAAGACCTTTATCCTGGATGGTCTGACGATCTTCCTCCGTGTAGTTGCCCAGTGTGATGAAGAAGTCCAGAGTCTCAAAGAGCTGGTTGGTAGCCTTTGTAACCTTATTTCCACTTCCATTGCGGTCATCTTCCTCTGTTGTCATAGCAGAAACCGCCTCAGACAGTGTCGGGCAATTGTACTCTTCAATCAGGCGCTTTGCAATGTCCTCGGTGACAGCAACACCCTCATCCTCGCAGGACTGTACAAACAGCTCTTCTGCTTTTGCCATATTCTCTTCACTTTCATTGCACCATTCCCAAGTCTTGTAATATACCTGGAATGCAGTTTCAACCAGCTCAGTCTTGTTCTCGATGGCATCCTTGGTTGCACACATAGCAGAAATATTATTCAGCCCCAAATCCTTAATATCCGTTACGCGAACATAACCATTTTCCTCTGCCTGGCATGCAAATGCGTTCCATACGCACATTGCGTCACCTTCGCCAGTCTGGAATGCAGTCAGGCAGGTTCCAACTGCTGTATCCACGATTTCAATTCCATAAGCATCCAGATCATCAATGCCAATGCTATTCATAAATGCCATAAACATATACTGCAATGTAGTTCCTCTGTTTAACAGAACTTTCTTGCCTTTCCAGTTATCCGGATTTTTCGGATCTTTAGCAAGATCGGTATCAGGACGTACAAACAATGCTGTGTTAAATTCGTTGTCGCATACACCAAGCATGTTGATATCATAGTTCTTCATACCATTTAATACACCAGGAGCACCTACATCGCACACATCCCAGTCTGCACTGGCTTCCATCATGGCCGGACCACCGGTAAAGGACTGATATTCTACATCAATATTCAATTCATCGAAAAAGCCCATCTCATCTGCCACATACCATGGCATGGAATGCGCAGATCCTGCAAAGAAACCAATACTTAAGGTTGTGCGCTCATCCAATGGTTTCAATCCCAGTGTAGTGTCTGCGCCTTCCTCTGCTGCTTCTGTTTTTTCTTCCTTTGTGTCCTCTTTCGCTGCTTCGGTATCCGTTGCTGCCTCGGTTGTCTTAGCCGCATTTCCAGATCCTCCGCATGCAGTCAATGCCCCCATAAGAACTGCCGCGCCCACAATCGCCAATGCTTTCTGCTTCATCTTTCTCATTATACTTTCTCCCTTCTTTTATTTCATACTTTTTAACAGCAGCCACAGCCATGATGGCGGTGACCGTATGCATCCATTGGGTCTTCATCCGGATTTTTCATGCCCAGATGTACTGCCGCAACCTTAAAGGTCTGCGGAAGTGCCAGAATGTTCGGATTCTCTCCTACGAATTTCTTTTTCGCATCCTCCAGTGCTTCCTCAAAGGTAGCTCTTGTCTTTAATCCCATTCCTCTTGCGTAACCAGGTTCCTTAGCTCCTACAATGTAGATGGCACTTGTGTTCATCTCAGCGATGTGACCGCAGCTCATCATAGAGAAACCATGGAATGGATGGAAGGCATTTGCAAAACGATATTTCCGGATATATTCCTCGTTGGTTGCAAAATATTCGCCTAACCGGTTCATATCCGGCAACGTGTTCATTTCATCCCTCTGGAACCATTCATAACATTCCCGCAGATAAGGCCATCTGTCATCATTGAAGAAACCGTTGCAGAGACTGGAACAGATAATCACGCAGTTATCGCTCATGACTCGCTTAAACCGGAGCACCTGTGCAGACAGTGCCTGCATCATCATAATCGGATTGGTTCCCATACCATCTCCATAATGGAATTTCTGCGGCATGCCGAACACCAGAACATCGTATTTTTTTTCTGCCCAATGTACGTAAGTGCGCTTATCTGCCACTTTCCAGGACAACGGCATCATTTCTTTTGCGTATCCAGAAAAAATAGCAATCTGACGACTCTTTGTATCCAAAACCGCATCACAGCAGAAGAACGGATGTCCCATTTTTTCTTCCATTTTCATGGAAATCTCATCAAATTTATTTCTCATGAGGCTGGCATTGTTTACTGGTGTAAAATCATCCCTGTGCATAACCATGGGAACATGGTGGCTGGCAATGCTCTTCCAGTTGCTAATTCCAGTTGCACTGTGCTTGTAACCTCCCGAATAACCTCCATAAGGATTTCCCTGAACATGTCCGATGAGGATCGGAAGATCTGCCTCATACACATATTTATTGATGAAAACCGGATCACCTCTGTCTGTAAGTCCCAGATCTACCATATGTTCCATATCCTCGGAATCGTGGCTGATGATCTGTCCCGTATACCAGAACTCTTTATACAGTTCCGGTCCAAAGATTGCCAGGGCATCTTTGTCTGTACTTCTGGGATGAAGTCCATTAGAAATAATGAACAGGATATCTTTTTTCTCCACACCTGCCCCGTAAAGTTCCTCCAGAATATACTTTACAGCCAGTTTTCTGTGGCTGGTTGGCTGCTCTCCGCCTTTCACACGATCAGGAATGATAAAGACGACCCTGCTTCCCTTGTGAACCAGATTTTTCACCGGCTCCATACCGATTGGATGAGCCAAACTTTCTTTATAAGCAGCCTCCAGCTTCTCCTCCGGAATATAGTCTGGATCCGGCACAGTAACACCAGGAATAAATGTGTCTGTATTATCCGGCAACCAGGCACCCAAAGTACCTTCTCCATATTCAAATTCAAAATGTTTCATGATGGATACCTCCGTTATTTTGTACAATTTTCGCATCATTTCCCATCACTTTTTGTCATAATTATAGCATAATTTTCGTGTTAGTCAATTCGTTTAGCGCAAATATCGGGCAACTTTTTAAGCAAACGTTTGTCTTGCTGTATTTAAAGGCTTTTTGAAATTTATTAAACAATTGGCACAACTGATACTTTTCAAATTTTGTTGATATTTTAACGGTTATTCTCGATTTATTACAAATTATTTTGTTGTTTTTCACTGTATCATTTCTTGATTTTTACACAAACGTTTGTTATAGTAAATATGTATACTTTTTCTTCTATTTATGGTATTCTTGTTAATAATGATGCATAAATTCTTGGTGTGACACAGAAGGGGGATATTTTATGTCATTAAAAGACATTGCAGCGGAGGTTGGTGTTTCTATCTCCACTGTTTCCAGAGTTCTGAATACAGGAAATACATCTGCTGCCAGTAAGGAACTTCGGCGGAAAATATGGGAAGTTGCAAAACAGCAGGGCTACATGCCAAATCTGGCTGCCAGGCAGCTTCAGGGCAGCGACTCCCACCGGAGTCTTAAGCCCAAATCACTATACTGTCTTTTTGCAGTTGCTCCCCAGGAGACAAAAGATGACCCTTTTTATACAAAAATTCTGGAAAGCGTAGAACAGGAAGCATTTAAGCATAATTATATCCTGCAGTACACGTTTTCTGCCAGCGCGCTGGAAAGTCCTAATCTAATGTCCCCCATTCTGTCAGCAACACCCTCCGACTGTCTGATCATCATTGGCCGTTTCAAAGCGGAAACACTGCACCAGTTAGAAGCTTATTTCAAGAAGATTATCTATGTGGGATTGAATATTCTGGACGCAGACTGCGATCAGATCGTATGCGACAGCTACAAGATCACCTGTAGCGTTGTCAACTATTTTTATTCACAAGGACACAGAAAAATAGGCTTTATTGGAAGCAACGAAGGGCGTATGCGTGGATACCGCGAAACAGTAAAATCATTAAATCTGCCCGTAGATGACCGTTATATCATTAGTGACATGTTTTTGTCCATGGATGGAGGATACCAGGGAATGCTGCGCCTGTTAGATTCTGCTCCGGATGTCACTGCCGTATTCTGTGCAAATGATATGGTTTCTATCGGTGCATTGCGCGCCTGCCGCGACCGGAACATCCGTGTCCCCGATGATATTTCCCTGATTGGCTGTAACGATGTAGAAAATGTCCAATACACTTCGCCCATGCTTTCCAGCGTCCATGTACCTCTAGAGGAAATGGGCAAAATGGCAGTTCGCATTCTTCTTGACCGGGTAGACGGTGGTCATAGCAGTAAACTGAAAGTAGAATTTCCATACAGCATCATAAAAAGGGGAAGCTGCAAAAAGCTATGATCCTTCTTTCTGACAGAAGTTTCCAAATTTCTTAACTAAATTTTTACGCATCCATAAATTGTAATATGGAAGATTTTATGTTAAACTCTGCACTGTACTCTGAAAAAGTGTGTCTTTTTAGATAAGGAGGCAGGGGTTTTCCCCGCATCAAATGAGTTTATTACATAATAATACCCTTGGAATCGATATTGGTTCCACTACCGTAAAAATCGCAGTCTTAGACAGCGAACATCATATGTTATTTACCGACTACGAGCGCCACTATGCTAACATCCAGGAGACGCTCGCTCTTTTATTATCAAGAGCAAAAGAAAAACTTGGCGAGATGACTGTCTCCCCAAGCATTACCGGATCCGGCGGTCTGACGCTGTCCGGTCACTTAGATGTTCCGTTTACCCAGGAGGTTGTAGCGGTTGCTACTGCCCTGCAAGACTATGCCCCGCAGACCGATGTTGCCATTGAGCTGGGCGGCGAGGACGCAAAGATCATTTACTTTACCGGCGGTATCGACCAGCGCATGAACGGAATCTGCGCCGGCGGTACCGGTTCCTTTATTGACCAGATGGCATCCCTCTTACAGACCGATGCTTCCGGTCTGAACGAGTATGCCAAAAATTACCAGATGATCTACCCGATTGCAGCCCGCTGCGGCGTTTTCGCAAAATCTGATATCCAGCCGCTCATCAACGAGGGTGCTACCAGGGAAGATCTTTCCGCATCCATTTTCCAGGCTGTGGTCAACCAGACCATCAGCGGTCTTGCCTGCGGAAAACCAATCCGCGGCACCGTGGCATTTCTCGGCGGCCCACTGCATTTCCTGCCGGAGCTGCGCCAGGCCTTTATCCGTACCCTGAATCTGGATGCAGACCATATTGTCGCACCGGATCACTCCCATTTATTCGCTGCCATCGGTGCAGCCATGAATGCTGACGAGAACATAACCGTATCCCTGACCGATATGATCGAACGTCTTACCTCCGGCATCAAGATGGAGTTTGAGGTAAAACGTATGGAGCCGCTCTTTGCATCCCAGGCCGATTACGATGCGTTCCAGGCCCGTCATGCACAGCATCAGGTAAAAAAAGGAGACTTATCCACATACAGCGGCAACTGTTATCTGGGAATCGACGCCGGTTCCACCACCACCAAGGTGGCCCTGGTCGGCGAGGACGGAAGCCTTCTCTACAGCTTCTATGACAACAACAACGGAAGCACCATTGCAACTGCGATCCGTGCCATAGCTGAAATCAAAGAGATACTTCCGGAAACCGCACACATTGCCTGGTCGTGCTCGACCGGTTATGGCGAGGCCTTATTAAAGTCTGCCCTGATGTTAGATGAAGGAGAGGTTGAAACCATCTCCCACTACTACGCAGCAGCATTCTTTGAGCCGGATGTAGACTGCATCCTGGACATTGGCGGACAGGACATGAAATGCATCCGCATCAAGGACCATACCGTAGACAGCGTGCAGCTGAACGAGGCATGTTCTTCCGGCTGCGGTTCCTTCATCGAGACTTTTGCAAAGTCCCTGAATTATTCCGTCATTGACTTCGCGAAGGAAGCGCTTTTTGCCAAGAACCCGACAGACCTGGGCACCCGCTGCACCGTATTCATGAACTCAAACGTAAAGCAGGCACAGAAGGAAGGTGCTACCGTAGCCGATATTTCTGCCGGTCTTGCTTACTCGGTCATCAAAAATGCATTATTTAAGGTAATCAAGATCACCAATGCTTCGGACCTGGGCACCCATGTGGTTGTTCAGGGCGGTACCTTCTACAACGATGCCGTGCTCAGAAGCTTTGAAAAGATTGCCGGATGTGAAGCAGTCCGCCCGGACATCGCCGGTATCATGGGCGCATTCGGTGCCGCGCTGATCGCAAGAGAACGCTGCAACCACGAAAAGGGCACCTCCATGCTTCCGCTTGACCGGATTCTTTCCTTAAAATATGAGACTTCCATGGCACGCTGCAAGGGCTGCACCAACCACTGCGTCCTCACCATCAACCGTTTCGACGGCGGACGTCAGTTTGTCAGCGGAAACCGCTGCGAGCGCGGTCTTGGAAAAGAAAAAGCCAAGAAAGAAATTCCGAACCTGTTCGCTTACAAATATCACCGGATGTTTGACTATGAGTCGCTCCCGGCTGATGAAGCCACCCGCGGCACCATCGGTGTTCCGCGTGTTTTGAACATGTACGAGAACTTCCCGTTCTGGGCTACCTTCTTAAAGGAATTAAAATTCCGCGTGATTCTGTCTCCGCAGTCTACCAGACAGATCTATGAACTTGGCATCGAGTCCATCCCGAGTGAGTCTGAGTGCTATCCGGCAAAGCTGGTGCACGGCCATATTTCCTGGCTGATCCGTCAGGGTGTACGCGATATCTTCTATCCATGCATTCCGTACGAACGCAACGAGACCCCGCAGGCAGGAAACCACTACAACTGCCCGATGGTTACCTCCTACGCGGAAAACATCAAAAACAATGTGGAAGAGCTCTCTGAGTTCGATGTCCACTTTATGAATCCGTTCTTTGCATTTACCAACGAAGAAGTGCTGACCAAACAGCTCATCGTGGAATTCGGCAAAGAATACCATATTTCTTCCGTAGAAGTCCAGAAGGCAGCACACGCTGCATGGGAAGAGCTTCTTGCTTCCCGCCGTGACATGGAAAAGAAAGGCGAAGAAACCATTGCCTGGTTAAAGGAACACGACCGCCACGGTATCGTCCTGGCCGGCCGCCCTTACCACGTAGACCCGGAGATCAACCACGGTATCCCGGAGCTGATCACCTCCTACGGCTTTGCAGTCCTGACGGAAGATTCCATCTCCCACCTGGCAAATGCAGAGCGCCCGCTCATCGTCACCGACCAGTGGATGTACCACTCCAGACTGTACCGCGCTGCCACCTATGTAAAGAACAGCGAATGCCTGGATTTAATCCAGCTCAACTCCTTCGGCTGCGGCCTGGATGCCGTTACCACCGACCAGGTACACGATATTCTGACCGGCTCCGGCAAGATCTACACCGTATTAAAGATCGATGAGGTCAATAACCTCGGTGCGGCAAGAATCCGTATCCGCTCCCTGATTGCAGCCTTAAAGGTGCGCCAGCAGAAGCATTTCGAGCGCAAGGTCGTATCCAGCGCTTACAACCGTGTTGTCTTCACCAAGGAAATGAAGAAAGACTATACCCTGCTCTGCCCGCAGATGTCTCCGATCCACTTTGAGCTGATCGAACCAGCCATCCGTGCGTTCGGCTACAAGATCGAGGTGCTGCAGAATGACAGCAAAAACGCAGTCGATGTCGGGCTGCAGTACGTCAACAACGATGCCTGCTATCCGTCCCTGATCGTCATCGGTCAAATCATGGATGCGCTGTTATCCGGCAAATATGACCTCGACCACACCGCAGTCCTGATGAGCCAGACCGGCGGCGGCTGCCGTGCTTCCAACTACATTGGCTTTATCCGCCGTGCACTGGAAAAAGCCGGTATGCCTCAGATTCCGGTCATCTCCGTCAATGCAAACGGCATGGAGACAAACCCTGGTTTCACCTTCACGCCAGGACTGATCACCAAAGCGATGCAGGGCGTTGTTTACGGCGATATCTTCATGCGCGTGCTCTATGCCACCCGTCCTTACGAAAAGGTTCCGGGTTCCGCAAACGCACTGCATGAGAAATGGAAGGCCCGCTGCATCAAGAGCCTTTCCAAGCGCTCCGCAAACATGATGGAATTTAGAAGAAACATTAAGGGAATCATCCACGACTTCGACGAGCTGCCGCGGTTAGATATTAAGAAGCCGAAGGTCGGCATTGTCGGCGAGATCCTGGTAAAATTCTCCCCGCTTGCCAACAACCACATCGTAGACCTGCTGGAATCCGAAGGTGCTGAAGCAGTGATGCCAGATCTGATGGACTTCCTTTTATACTGCTTCTACAACAGTAACTTCAAGGCAGACCACCTTGGCGGCAAGCGCTCCACCGCCCGCCTGTGCAACCTGGGGATCTCCCTTTTAGAGTATTTCCGCAAGACTGCACGCAAGGAGCTGGAAGCCAGCAAAAACTTCACCCCGCCGTCCCGCATCAGTGATCTGGCTGACATGGCAAAACACTATGTTTCCCTCGGCAACCAGACCGGTGAGGGCTGGTTCTTAACCGGCGAGATGCTGGAGCTGATCCACAGCGGCGTAAAGAATATCGTCTGCACCCAGCCGTTTGGCTGCCTGCCAAACCACATCGTAGGAAAAGGTGTCATCAAAGAGCTGCGCGCTTCCCACCCGGAGGCAAACATCATCGCAGTCGACTACGATCCGGGTGCCAGCGAGGTAAACCAGTTAAACCGTATCAAGCTGATGCTGGCAACCGCACAGAAGCAGTTAAAAGCAGAAGAAAATAAAGCAATTTCCTAAAAAGAAAAGAGGTTTCCCTATGCATATGATCGACAGAAACAGTCCCTGCTGGTGCGGCAGCGGACTCAAATACAAAAAATGTCATTACGATTTCGATGAAAAGCTGAAAATGTACGAGAACAAAGGCTGTATCGTCCCGGAGCACAATATGATCAAAACTCCGGAACAGATTGAAAAGATCAAGGCAAGTGCCAAAGTCAACATTGCCGTGTTAGACTATGTGGCAGAGCACATCAAGGCAGGGGTCACCACGGAAGAGATTGACCAGTGGGTTTATGAGGAAACCACAAAACGCGGTGCCATTCCTGCTCCGTTAAACTTCGAAGGCTTCCCAAAAAGTGTCTGCACTTCCATTAATGAAGTTGTTTGCCACGGCATCCCGGATCCGGACCGCGTTCTTCAGGATGGCGATATCATCAACGTAGACTGCTCGACCATCTTAAACGGCTACTATTCCGATTCCTCCCGCATGTTCTGCATCGGCGATGTCTCACCAGAAAAAAAGCGCCTGGTAGAGATCACCAGACAGAGTATTGAAGTTGGATTAAAAGAAGTAAAACCATGGAATTTCTTAGGTGATATGGGTGCTGCCATCCATGATTTTGTACGCGAAAACGGCTACAGCGTCGTCCGCGAGATCGGCGGTCACGGTGTCGGACTCCAGTTCCACGAGGAACCATGGGTCAGCTATGTTTCCGAGCGCGGCACCGAAATGCTTATGGTCCCGGGCATGATGTTTACCATTGAACCTATGGTAAATATGGGAAAACCGGATGTTTTCGTGGACGCAGATGACGACTGGACCGTATACACCGAAGATGGAAAACCATCTGCGCAGTGGGAGATCCAGGTGCTGGTTACCGAAGACGGATACGAGATCATCGCATATTAAATCAAATGCGCAGACCCTACAATTTCGTATGAGTCTGCGCATTTTTTATGCAATATGATATTTACGGAAGTGACAGGCGGATCCCGGATAACGCCTTAATATCTTCCTCCTGATGTGTGCTAAGAAGCGTGAGCTTTCCGGCACACTTTTTTTGTATGTAGCCAAGCACCTGCCTGCGTGTCCCGTCATCCAGACCGGTAAATGGCTCATCCAGGATCAGAAGATCAAACGGCGCACACAGAGCCCTGCAGACGGCTACGCGGCGTTTCTGCCCGCCGCTCAATGTAGAAACTGAACGATCCAGACATTCTTCCGGCAGCAGTTTTCGCAGCTCCTGGCATACTTTTTTTCTGTCCATGGACGAATCCGCTGTCATAAGCACGTTATCGACTGGCGAAAGCGCTTCGCAAAGACGGTCTTCCTGAAAAACAGCGCTGATCCGGATCGAAGAAACGGCTGTCCGGACTGCATTTTGCGTAAACACCGTAACCGAGCCTGCATCCGCATCTTCCAGCCCCATTAAAATCCGAAAAAGTGTGGTCTTTCCCTTTCCGGAGGGCGCCATCAGGCAGTAAATGTGACCGCTTTCCAGATCCATGGAAACGTGTTCCAGGACCTTCTGATCACCAAACTTTTTTGATACATCACGGATCTGCAGTTTCATGTGCCGTTTCTCCCTTCTGCGGGCAAAGTCTGGACAGCAAACATAAAAATACCCGTTCACTCACCGCACTGACCAGAATGATCACAAGGCTCCATGCAAACAGATCTGCTGTCTCCAGATAGATTTTTGCCATATATAAGTGCTCTCCGACCGAATGCTCCGGCAAACCGATCACTTCCGCAGCTGCCCCCGATTTCCAGCCCATGCCCAGGGCAATCCTGCAGCCGCTTAACAGATAGGGAAGCACTGCAGGAAGATAAATAAAACGCAGTTTTTTCCAGCGGGGCATCTGAAAAACTGCAGCCATTTCCAGCAATTTGGGGTCTGTGCTATTCAGTCCGGATAACGTATTCACGTAGATGACCGGCAAAACCACCAAACATGAAATCACCACAGATAGATTGCGGGATCCAGCCCAGATCAGTGCCAGAATCACAAAAGAAGCAACCGGAACTGATTTTAAAAACAGCATAAACGGTTCCAGAAATTCTTTGAGAAGCGGAATGCAATATGCCAGACCGCCCAGAAGGACTCCTGCCGCAAAAGCAAGCAGAAATCCTGCGCTGATGCGGCAAAAAGATCCCGCCAGGGAATGCCAGAAATCCCGAGATCCAAACAGCGTTCCCAAAGCCTGCAGGACCTCAAGTGGCCCTACAAGCATAATGGAATTCTGGATCAGTCCGGCTGCAGCCTGCCAGAGAAGCAGCCACAGGCAGATCATAACAGGTTTTCTCAGTTTATTCATGGATATAATAGAAACCATCATCCGGAAGCTGTCCGCCTACGGAAGACGGATCCTGTTCAAACAATGCCTCCAGATAGCCGGAAAGTCTGGTTTTCATTTCTTCTCCATCGATGTAGGTAATACTGCAATAAGGAATCGCCTTTGCTGCAACCGGTGCTTTTTCGATAATTCCTGCTGCGGCAACCAGCGATGCCGTATCTTCCACATGTGCATTGGCATAATCGGCAGATGCCTCATGCTCTTTCAGGAATGTATCAACAGCTTCCTGATTCTGCTCGATTACATCTTTCCGGCATACGGTAACACCGGTTACTAAGGAACTTCCGTTCTCTGGCTGGGTCTTGTCCCATTCTTCGGTCAGGTTCAGCACCATTTTTAAGTTTTCATTCTGTGCCATGGCTGCAGTCACGAATGGCTGCGGCAAAAGTCCGATGGCATCCGGATTTTCTTTCAAAACAGCGGCAACTTCCGTCGCTTCGGATTTATATTCAATGTTCACATCATCTGCAGTCATGCTGTTTGCACCGAGCAGATACTGAAGTACATAATCCGGTGTGGTTCCTTTTCCGGTCATGTATATGGTTTTTCCTTTTAGGTCAGCCATATTATGGATGGAATCATCTGCCGCTACAACGTAAAGTACGCCAAGCGTGTTGATATCGATCACTTCAATGCCCTGTTTTGTCTTCTGATAAAGGACGCTTGCCAGATTCGCAGGTACCAGCGCAATATCGAGATCTCCGGAAACCATCTGTGCTGCCAGCTCAGATGCGTCTGCAGCCATGGTAAATTCATAAGAACCTTCGGAATTTCCTTTGGATGCCTGATCCATCAAAGATACCAGTCCGATCGTTGTCGGTCCCTTTAAAGAGCCTACGTGCAATGTCATGGCATCCGCATGTTCTGCCCCTGTATCTGCTTTAGAACCTGCCTCCTCACTCTGGGCTTCTGCAGCTGCTTCTGTGGCCTCTTCCGACGGTTCCGCTGCGGTCTCAGACTCCGATGCTGCGGTCGTCTGTGTCTTGTCGGAACCGGAGCATCCAGCCAGCAAAGCGGCAGTCATGGCACAGGTCAAAATAGTGGCGATCGTTCTTTTCTTCATAAATCTTTCCTCTCTTTCTCCATTCGCCTTTTCTGTCAGATGTTCTATTCTTTCAGGTTAGCGCGAATGCATAATGCTATTGTACCATAGATTCCCAGGATCGGAAATTTTTTCTTATGTATCTTCAGAAACACTTGCTGTTTGAAAGATTTATGTTATAGTATTGGTGAACGTTATTCTTAGGAAAATGTATCATCCCAAAGTCGGACGCAGCAGGCTGCGCCTCATTTTATGAAACATTTCACAGGACGAAAGTTTCCTATGAAATCTACATAATCTGCCGCGGCATCTTTTTTCAGATGCGTGGCAGCCAAAAACCGCTTTGAAAACAGCGCGGTTCTATCATGCAGAAAACAGAATTCCGTGCGGACCATTTTGGCTGCAACAAACATACTCTGTTTTTCACAGGGAGCAGTTTTGGTATGTTCCGTCTTCCATTCTTAAGATTCCGTTCATTGTATCCCCAATTAATCTAAACAATGCTGAAAAACAGGGGACACCGGTCTGTTTGTTTTTGCGCAATACGGATTGCTGCAGCCTGCAGATCATGCCGTTTTATCAGCGAAAGAAGGAGAAAACAATGAAAACAGCAACAAGGAATCCAATCAGTTCTGAACTTTCCCACTCCCGGACTTCATTTATGGTGAAGCTGGCGCTCATGGTAGCCATTATCTTTGTCATGGCTTTCTCGCCGCTTGGCTATTTACGTACTCCGGGACTTACCATTACCTTTTTAACCGTTCCGGTTGCCGTCGGCGCCATTATTCTGGGACCGACAGCCGGTGCCATCTGCGGTGCAGCATTCGGAATTACCAGTGCAATCATGGCACTGACCGGCGGTTCCGCATTCAGCGCAGCACTCCTGCAGATCAATCCATTTGGTCTGATGTTTACCTGCCTGGTACCGCGTATTCTCGAAGGCTGGCTCAGCGGTCTGATCTTCCAGCTTGTACGGAAATTTTCCAAAAACGGTGCCTACTTTGCAGCCAGTCTGGCCTGCCCGCTCTTAAATACCCTGTTCTTCATGAGCTCTCTGGTGCTGTTCTTTTATCACACCGAGTACATCCAGAACATTGCTTCCGGTCTTGGCGCGGCAAATCCACTCATTTTTGTGATCCTGTTTGTCGGATTGCAGGGTGCCATTGAGGCTGTCGCTTGCACCATTCTCGGAAGTGCAGTTTCCCGCGCGCTGGGTGCTGCTTTCAGACAGTAACCATACCGTTTTTCAAAAAAACCGCAGGACTTTGTTTTTGCTTTTCACAATTTTTATAGCCAGGAGGCATTCTCATGCATTTATTTGGATCCATTCGGGAAATCCCGATTACCGAACTAGAAGGGCTTCGCATCGGCAATGCCCAGGACTACGATGCCATGACCGGTGTCACCGTACTTCTTTTTGATCATGGTGCACGGGCCGGTGTCGACATCAGCGGAGGCGGTCCTGCTTCCCGGGAAACACCGCTTACCTCCCCGCTGACCGCAGATAATCCCTTAAACGCAATCGTCTTATCCGGCGGTTCCGCATTTGGTCTTGCCGCCAGT
Source organism: Clostridium sp. AF32-12BH (assembly GCF_003477935.1). Taxonomy (NCBI): domain Bacteria; kingdom Bacillati; phylum Bacillota; class Clostridia; order Eubacteriales; family Clostridiaceae; genus Clostridium; species Clostridium sp. AF32-12BH. The sequence continues at coordinate 62,309 of NZ_QUEH01000014.1, forward strand.
GACGGAGTGATGCGTTATCTGGAAGAACACGGCATCGGATATGATACCGGCTTTGCCAAAGTTCCGCTTGTCTGCCAGTCCTGCATTTTTGATCTTGGCATAGGCCGTGCGGATGTGCGCCCGGATGCCGCCATGGGCTATGCGGCCTGCGTCGATGCCGAACATCCGCACCCGGAATCCGGCATTGTCGGAGGAGGCACCGGTGCCAGTGTAGGCAAAATCTGCGGCCGGGACAAAGCGTTTAAGACCGGTCTTGGTCTGTACGCCGTATCCTGCGGAGAACTGAAAATCGCCGCTGTGGTCGTCCTCAATGCACTCGGTGATATTTTCGATCCGGCTACCGGAGAAAAAATCGCCGGTCCAAAGAAAGAAGACGGTACCGGTTTCTACGATACCCGTGAAGAATTATACAAGATCAGCCGGCGCACAGATCTCTTTCAGAACGATCCAAACAGCAAAACCAACACCACCATCGGTGCCATCATCACCAACGGTGCTTTCTCCAAGGCAGAGTTAAACAAGCTGGCTTCCATGGCACGCTGCGGCTATGCACGCTGCATCAACCCGGTCAATACCATGGCCGATGGAGATTCCATCTACGCGGCTTCTGTCGGAGACGTCCCGGCCGACTTGAATGTAGCCGGAACACTGGCTGCCGAAGTTATGGCTGAGGCGATCCAGAGGGCGGTGCGGGCTGCGGGGACAAAATCTTCAGCAGTTCTTCCTTGCTGAGGCTTCCGATAGAAACCTGCTCTCCGGATATGATCTGGTCTGCCAGATCCCGCTTCTGTTCCTGAAGCTTTAAGATATTTTCCTCTACAGTATCTTTCATGATCAGTTTAAATACGGATACCTGCTTTTCCTGACCGATGCGATGGGCACGGTCGGTTGCCTGGTTCTGGGCCGCCACGTTCCACCACGGATCGTAATGGATGACAACATCCGCAGCGGTTAAGTTCAATCCGGTTCCTCCGGCTTTTAACGAAATGAGGAAAACAGGCGTGTCATCGGTCTGGAACGCTCCGGCCATACGGATGCGTTCTTCCTTCGGCGTTGCTCCCGTCAGTTCATGGAAAGCGATGCCTTCTTTCTTTAAGCGTGCTCCGATCAGTTCTAACATCGAAGTAAACTGGGAGAACAAGAGAATCTTGTGTCCGCCCGCAATTCCTCCCGTGATCAGTTCCATACAGGTATCAAGCTTTGCCGAGCCGCCCTTATAACGGTCGAAGCATAAGGACGGATCGCAGCAGATCTGGCGCAGCTTTGTCAATTCTGCCAGTACCTGGATGCGCTCGCTTCCATAGGTATCGCCGCTCATCTGCTCCAGTTCTTCTTTTAAAGCCAGGGCGTGTGCCGTATAGAGCTGCTTCTGCTCCTCTTCCGCCATAGAATATACTACGGTCTCCAGCTTGTCCGGGAGATCCTTTAATACGTCTTTCTTTAAGCGGCGCAGCACAAAGGGACCAGAAAGCCTCCGTAAGTTTTCCAGGACATACAGGTTTCCGTCTTTTGCGATCGGTGTTTCAAACTGTTTTCGGAACCGGGAATACGTGAACAAAAATCCCGGCATCAGATAATCAAAAATGCTCCACAGTTCTGACAGACGGTTCTCAATCGGAGTACCTGTCAAAGCATAACGCGTCTGCGCTTTGATCAGCTTGACAGATTTCGCACTCTGGGTCAGCGGATTTTTAATGTACTGTGCCTCATCGATCACCTGGAAGCGGAACTGGAACGGCTCATAGAATGCGATATCACGCTTCAGAAGGTCGTATGAAGTAATCAGAATCTGAGGGTGGCAGATTGCCGTCACAGATTCCAATGCCGGATTTTCCTGTCCTGATTTCAAATTGTCCTGGACAGATTCCAGATTGCCCAGAGCAGCCCCTGTGGCAGATTCCATGGAATTTGCTTCTGCTGCTTTCGCAGCCTGTTTCCGGACTTCAGCTTTCACCTCTGCCGCCTGCCGCAAAATTTCCTCCCGCTCCGGCGCAGTCCCGGTTACCGTCTGTACCGTCAGCCCCGGTGCAAACCGCTTTAATTCATTCTCCCAGTTGTACACCAGGGAAGCCGGACATACGATCAGCGTCTGGGAATCCGGGTGCGTTTTCGCCTCTGCCTGCAAAAGCGTGATGATCTGGATGGTTTTTCCAAGTCCCATATCATCGGCCAGAATGCCTCCAAACCCATTTACGTCCAGAGTTTTCAGCCAACGGTATCCGGTCTTCTGGTAACCGCGCAGCACCTGCTTTAACGAATCCGGAACCGCATAGTCACTGTCTTCCACAGATTTCATGCCGCGCACGACCGCACGGAACAGATTGTCCCGGTAAAAAGTGATGCCATTGCCTTCTTTTAACACACTATCCAGATAAAGGGCGCGGTAGACCGGGACTTTAACGGTGCCGGACAACAATTCTTCCTTTCCAATCCCGAGACTGTCCGTCATACGCGCTACGGTCATCAGGCCATTTTCACCTACATCTAAAAACTCTCCATTTTTTAAGCGGTAGTACTTCTTTTTCGGATCATAACCGGCGAGAATATCAAGCAGCTCGCTCCGGCTCATACCTTCGGCATCCACATTCAGCTCCAGCCATCTTCCGGATGTCTGAACACCGACTTTCACCTGCGGTGACGGCAGCACACGGATCTTTCTTGCCGCATCGGTCACCAGAACCTGACCCAGGGACATGAATTCGTCCATGCCTTCGGATAACAGACGGTACAGTGCGTCTTCGTCGCCCCGGATTACCAGAAATTCCGACTCACCGTCGCGGTACTGGAAATATTTTGTGATGACCTGGCTGATCTTAAATTCTGCCGGGACATCGCGGCAGATGATCCGCGGAACCTTGTCGTCATTTAAAGGCGAGAAAGAAAAATCTCCATAGGAAAGCAGCGGCTTCATGGTAATCTCATCCGGACCGGTACTGTCAAACGAAAACTGCGCCTTCAGTTCCTTCGGACGGTAGCTTTCCAGATCCACGTCCGTCACGGTCAGCTCTGCATAGGGCAGGATTTTTTGCAGGACACGCTCATAAAACAGCGGGATGTCCCGGTCCTGAATATCCAGCGTATGGCTCTTTTTATCTTTCAAAACCTGTTCCAGGAACACGCCAAGTTCCCTGGATTCGGTTTCATCCAGACACACAAGGCGGGTCTGGTCTCCCACATACCAGCCGCGTTCTCCCGGAATTCCAAACAGTTCCTGATCCACGGAAACGGCAATGCCGTCACGGCCTGCGCGGCGAATCTGGACCGGAAGGCGCATGCATTCCTGCTGCACCTTCACGTTGACATGGCTTCCATCGCCAAACTCTACCTCCAGTTGCCGGTTTTCCATTAACTGGAAAAAGCGGTCACGGTTGGCCCGGTTTAAATTCAGGGTGCGAAGTCCCTGCATCGTCACAAACGAACTCTTGCGGAACTGTTCAAAATGCTCCTGGTAAACCTGCACCAGCTCTAACAGCAGAGCACAAAGTTCCCGGTCCTCCTGCGCAAACGCATTCAGACTGTGATGAAAAGTCAGCTGTTTTCCGTAAGACACACTGGCTCCGGTACGCACCGCTTCCGCAAACGCCATCAGATCCTTGATAATATAAAAACGATCCCGCCCCAGTTTAAATTCCAGACTGGCAGAACCGTTTTTCAACATCAGGCGCGGCACCAGCCGGATCTCTGTCTCCTCCGAATCCTCAATGATCTTTGCCACTTCCCGGTTGGTATACTCCCGGATCATGGTGCGGATCTCCTGTGAGGTGGAGACAGGGCGGCCGGAATGCAGCTCCTGTTCTTTTTTCCATTGTTCCCATACAAGCTTCGCATGCGCGCACATGCCCTTGTAAGAATTTCCATTCACACAAGAACAAGAGTAGTCACGAACCTGACTACCCTTGACATATAAATTTACTTTGTATAACCGATCCCCATCCTGGACGGAGGCCTGGATTCCCTGCTCTCCCTTCCAGAATGTGCTGGTGGCAGACTCCATGATCTTCATATAATGCCTCCTTGCTGCGCGGGCTTCGCCCTATGCCAGAAAACAACAGAGACCTGCTTTGTGAGCAAGCGCACACGCCTGTCTCTCTTGTTTCCTGGCGCATGTCACTGCTGTAACGTCACATCCGTTCCGGTGCCTTAAATCCGAGTACCTGGATGCAGGCCTCGAGCACGCGTTTTACCAGTGTGATGAGTGCGATCCAGCTTGCCTGACGCGCTTTGTCTTCCTCTGCCAGGATACGGGTATCATGGTAGAAGCTGTTGAAGGCATTGGACAGATCGAAGATGTACTGGCAGATCTTGTGCGGTGCAGTCTCTGCGAATGCATTTTCCATCACGTCGTTGTATTTGGACAGCTCCAGCATCAATGCTTTTTCCGCATCGCTGGCTGCCGGGAGAATAGTGTCTGCTTTTGCGTCCGGATTCTGTGCCTCGTATTTGCCCAGAATGGATTTGATGCGGACGATGGTATACAGGATGTATGGACCGGTATTTCCCTCGAAGGAGATAAAGCGGTCGATATCAAAAATGTAATCCTTTGCTGCCTGGTTGGATAAGTCACCATATTTTAAAGCAGCAAGGCCGACGATCTTTGCGGTCTCCTTTGCCTCTTCCTCATCCATGCTGCGGTTTTCCATGATACGGTCATAAACAGCTGCATTGATATCTGCAATGAGGTGCTCCAGACGCATGACACCACCGTCTCTGGTCTTAAACGGTTTTCCATCCTTGCCGTTCATGGTACCAAAACCGATATGAACCATCGGGGTTTCCGGTTTTACATATCCAGCCTTCTTCGCTACACGGAAGACCTGCTTAAAGTGAAGCTCCTGACGTTTGTCTGCAACATAAATGTATTTTACCGGCTGGAAGTCCTTCTCACGCTCCAGGATCGTTCCCAGATCAGAGGTTGCGTACAGGGCAGCTCCGTCAGACTTACGCACGATACACGGCGGCAGTTCCTTGGAGTCAGTCGGCTCAGTTACATCTACAACCAGGGCACCCTGGCTCTCGTATGCCAGACCCTTGTCCTGCAGATCCTGGATCAGCCACGGAATGTACTCTTCCGCGTCGCTCTCGCCTTTCCAGAGTTCAAAATGAACATCCAGATTGCCATAGTTTTTCTTTAAATCTGCCAGGGAAACCTTCATGATATGTTTCCAGATGGCAGTGTACGGCGGATAACCTTTCTGAAGCTTAAAGGTTGCGGTCTGCGCGCGCTCCTTAAATACCTCATCCACCTTGGACTTTCCGCTTGCGGTCGGGTAAATATCCTCCAGCTCACTGATGGTAAATGGCGGCTCGGACGGATACTCCCCGGTGTAATTCTCATCAAAATAAACCAGATCCGGCTTACGGTCACGCAGTTCCTCGATAATGAGGCCCATCTGCAGACCCCAGTCACCCAGATGTACGTCACCAATCATATTGTAACCTAAGTAGCGGCCCATGCGCTTTACGCTTTCACCAATAACAGCAGAACGCAGATGGCCGACATGCAGCGGCTTTGCCACGTTGGCTCCGCCGTAGTCCACAATGATGGTCTCACCGTGGCCTTCTTCCTCCACACCAAGCTTTTCTTCCTTTGCCATGCCATTCATGTAATCAGCAAGATAAGCTGCATTCAAGCGGATGTTGATGAAGCCCGGCATCACGGCATTGATCTCGGAAAACATGTTGTCGCCGTTTAACTTCTCTACCACCTCATTTGCAATGTCGATGGGTTTCTTTTTATAAGCCTTGGCTGCAGCCATAGCACCGTTGCACTGGTACTCACATAAGTCCGGGCGGTTGGATAAGACAACCTTTGCATAAGACGCATCGTAGCCACAGGCGGTAAATGCAGACTTCATCTCGTCTGCGATCAGATCCAGAATTCTCTTCACCTTGATTTCTCCTTTGATTGGTTTCTTTTCCTCGTTTTTCTGAACTATTATTATATCCGATTCTGCTATAAAATGCAAGAAAAGGGCGGATTAAGCCCAAAAAACAGTTGAAAAATACAGGCTTTTAGTATAGAATATAGTAGATTAATCGCGAGTACGCAAATTCAAGGAGGAATATCACATGATTTCAGCAGGTGATTTTAGAAACGGCATTACTCTGGAAATCGAGGGTAACGTATACCAGATCGTAGAGTTCCAGCATGTAAAACCGGGTAAGGGTGCTGCTTTCGTAAGAACCAAAATCAAAAATGTTATGACCGGTTCCGTAGTAGAGAGAACCTTCCGTCCGACCGAGAAGTTCCCGTCTGCAAGAATCGACCGTGTAGATATGCAGTATCTGTATGAAGATGGCGATCTGTACAACTTCATGAACATGGAGAACTACGAGCAGATGGCTCTCGCAGCAGACGTGATCGGTGATGCATTAAAGTTCGTTAAGGAGAATGAGGTTGTTAAGATCTGCTCTTACAACGGTAAAGTATTCTCCGTAGAGCCGCCGTTATTCGTAGAGCTCGAGATCACCAACACCGAGCCGGGCTTCAAGGGCGATACCGCACAGGGCGCTACCAAGCCGGCAACCGTTGAGACTGGCGCAACCGTATACGTTCCGCTGTTCGTTGACAACGGTGATAAGATCAAGATCGACACCCGTACCGGTGAGTATCTGTCCAGAGTTTAATACGCTGTACCGTTTCCGATCTTAAAACACGCGCCGCAGGGCGCACGGAAAAGAATTGAAAAGAGGCGATTCCTGTTTCAGGAACCGCCTCTTTTTTATTGATACATCATACTTTCGCATGGACTGCCAAGTCACCCGTGACATGTCCGCTGATTCAGAAAATTTCTGTCCGTGAACATCAGCCAAACTTCTCCTGCGCGTCCAGAAGATACTGCACATAAAATGCAGCACCATTTGGCAATGCCTCCTCATCGAGATCAAAGCGCTCATGATGCAGCGGATAGCAGCAGTCTTTTTCCTCGTTTCTGCACCCGATAAACGCATACACGCCCGGGAATTTTTCCAGGAAATAAGAGAAATCTTCGCCGCCCGGTGTGCCTTCATAATGGATGACACCCTCTTCGCCCAGGATCTTCTTTACGGATTCTTCAGCAATCTCACTGCAATGCTTATCGTTGATCGTGGCCGGGATATCGGTATAATAATCCAGTTCATACGACGCACGGTAAGCCTCACAGGTGCTCTTGATCACCCGCTCGATCATACCTGGAAGTTTTTTCTGCAATTCCGGGTTAAACGTGCGGACGGTTCCGCTCATCTCGGCTGTCTCTGCGATAATGTTCGCCAGAGTTCCTGCATGGAACGTACAGATGCTGACCACAACCGTATCCATCGGATTGGTTTCCCTGCTGACCAGGCTCTGCAGCGCATCGATCACCTTGGCGCCTACATAGATCGGGTCAACGGAATACTGCGGCATGGCACCATGTCCACTGTGTCCGATGATCTTAATATTCATAAAACCTGCTGAAGTATAACGCGGTCCCGGATCCACCGAAATGGTTCCGGTCTTTAAGTACGGGAAAATATGCATTCCGGCTACCGTATCCAGCTCTCCCAGCTTTCCGGAGTTTAAAATCTGAAGTGCTCCGTTCATCTGCTCTTCTGCCGGCTGGAAGATGAATTTTACGGTACAGTTTAGTTCATCGCGATGTTCCGAAAGAACCTTTGCCGCCGTCAGCAGCATGCTGATATGTCCGTCATGACCACATGCATGCATAACGCCCGGGTTTTCGGATTTGAATTCCAGATTCTTCACCTCCGTGATCGGAAGCGCATCAATGTCACAGCGCAGACCGATAACCGGATGGTCTTTCTTTCCTTTCAGGGTTGCGATGGTTCCGGTTTCCCCTACGGTTTCGTATGGGATTCCCATCTTGTCCAGTTCTGCACGGATCCGCTTAGCGGTACCGTTCTCCTTCATGCTCAGTTCCGGATGACGGTGAAACATCCGGCGCATGGAGATTGTATACTCTTTCTGTTTTAATACTTCTTCCATTACGTTCATAAAGTACGCGCTCCTCTCCACACTTTATACACGGCTCACTTCGCTACAGTCTGCACGCATGCCCTGCAGTGAAGTAAGCCGGTGTTTTCATCACTCCGTTCTTATTTTTAGAACGGACCATATCCGATTGCTACCGCAATGTACAGGAATACCAGCTGCATTACCAGGAACATGCCCTGTAACGGCAGAATAAATTTATACCAGCTCTTTAACGGCACTTTTGCCAGGGACAGGTAAATTAACAGGGTTCCGTTGGTAAACCAGAAGGTATTGGAGATACCATCACCAAACTGGAATGCCATAACTGCAGTCTGTCTGGTAATATGAAGCATATCTGCAAGCGGAACCATGATCGGCATCACTGCAGTTGCCTGACCGGATCCGGACGGGATCAATGCATTGATGAAGAAGTTCACGATAAACATGCCGACTGCGCTGACATAAGCAGATGCGCCGTTCATCAGACCGGAAAGGCTGTGTACCAGCGGATCTACCAGACCGCCGGTAGTCATGGTCCACTGTACGGATCTTGCAATACCAATGATCAGGGCACCGGCAAATGCGCCGCGGCATCCATCCAGGATCATGTTGATGCCATCGCTCATTCCAACGCGGTTTACCACGCATACAATCAGGGCACCCATTAAGAATACGGTTGCCATCTCGGTATAAGACCACTTTAAGTTCAGGATGCCGTAGATGGTAACCAGGATCGTAACCAGAAGTACCAGGGCAGAAACCTTCTTCGGCGCATCAAATTTCAGGTTCGGATCTACCGGAATGCGGAGGGAAGAAGTATCAATGTTTTTGACCAGACTCTTAGACGGATCCGCCTTTACTTTTTTCGCATAGCGCATCGTCCAGACCAGGCTTAAGATCCAGACACAGAACAGAGCCGGGAAACGAAGTTCCCATCCGGAGAACATCGGCAGTTCTGCGATGGTATGGGAAACACCTACGGTAAACATGTTAAACGGTGCTACAGCAAAACTGATCAGGCAGGCAAAACCAGAGATTGCCATACCAACCAGAGAATCGTACCCCAGGGATAATGCCAGGGAAATGATGATCGGTACGAACGGAATGATATGTTCGCTCCATCCCAGGATACCGCCCAGGATAAAGAAGACGATCATGACAATCGCGATGATCACCTGGCTGCTGAGCTTTTCGGATGCCTTCAGCACGCTGTTGATGGCTGCGCCAACGGTATCCGTGCGCTTATAGATTTCTACAACACCGCCGATGATCATGATACAGAACATCATATTTGCGGTTGCTGTCATGCCTTCCGGAATCGAACGGAACATCTGAAAAATCGATACCGGCGTCCGGTCTACCGCATGGTAACTGTCCGCAAGCACCCGGGTCACGCCATCCACGGTTTCACGGTCGTAAGCACCAGGTTTCACAAAATACGATACGATGGTACATAAGATCACCATGATGACCAGCGGAATAAACGGGTTCATGGTGCGGGATGCTTTTTTTGTGTCTTTACTCATGTTTTTCCCCTTTCTACTGTAAAGCAGTCAGAATTCTTTCAGAATCTGCTTTATCAGCTGTAACATGTTCTCCATTTCCTCAATGACGACATATTCACCGGCACTATGCGAATGATAAATGGAAAGTCCGATCGGAATGCTGCGGATCCCAATCTGCTGTGTGCAGGTCGCATCCATGACCCCAAACGATCTCGTCCGCTTCATGGGAATTCCAACACTGGCATAAATGTTTTCCAGACGTTTCAGCATATCCTCATTAACGGAAAAATCAGACTCCGGGAAATCGCATTCCGTGCTGATGTTGCAGCGGCAGCCGGTTCTTTTTGCGGTATCTTCCATGATCCGAAACATATCCGCGGAAACCTGTTCCCATTTTTCAGAACCAAATGTGCGAATCTCCATGTCGAAACGGGCATGACCCGGAACTGCATTGGACGGTGACAGGGAAACCAGGTCAAATACATTGATCCGGAGATTTTCGTCCACCTGCCCCATGGGAATCTGATGAAGGATCTCAACGGCAGCAGCCAAAGCATTCACGCCAGGTTCATTTTTTCTTATGACATGGGCTCCCTGCCCCATCAGTTCTACATGAACAAAATGTCTGGACGGTGTGCAAAGCAATATTTCTCCAGTAATATAATGGTCTGGTATCAGTGCTTCTTCACTTTCCACATGCGAATAATCCGCAAACTTTGCCCCATGAGACCCCAGTTCCTGACATACCGTGAACAAAAGCTCTACCGGCCGGAACGCTTCCTTCTTTTCCTTCAGTTCTGCCAACGCTTCCATAACCAGGGCAATCGCAAGTTTTCCATCTGCCCCCAGGACACTGTTTCCGGCACTGTAAATTTTCCCATCTTTTACATAGGATTTCACCTGACTGCCTGGTGCTACGGTATCCAGATGAAGAACAAATAGCAGCGGCTTTTTGTCACTCTGCCCTGGTATCTTCGCCAGAATATTCCATCCATCCGTAACCACCTGGCTGTCCAGAAGCTGACGCTCAAACGCAATTCCCATGGCATTTAGTTCCTGTTCCATATACTCGCAGAATGCGCGTTCATGATGTGTTTCACTTCCGCAGTCTGCATATCGCATAAAACGTGCAACGGTTCCTTCGATTTTGTATACCTCCTTTCCCAATCATTGCCATATGAAGATTTTAGCACCGGACCAGCGAAAAAACTATTGGTTAAATCCAGTAGTTTTTTTCTCTATTTTTGTGCAAATGCATAAATATCGTTCTCATTTCCCTTGTTTTTTTCTATTATTTTATTATAATAGAAAAAAACAAGGAGGAGGGATTTTCTTGGACATGACCATCATGAATCAGATCGCCGCAAAACTGAAAGAGCACACGCCTGACGGACTGCTGATCTGCGATGCCAGCGGACGCGTTGTTGCATCCACAAGCCCGGATCAGATCGGATCTTTAAACCTCCTCGCCATCCAGTGCCTGAACCATAATGGTCCCGCCTCTTCCCTGGAACCCGGACAGTTTTCCGGTGCCGCCGCACCGCTGCGCTATCAGAACAGCCGGATCGGTGCGCTGATTCTTCCTTCTGCTGCTTCTGATTCTCTCAGACAGGCAGCCATCTTAAGTTCTGCTGTGGAGCTGATGTATGAAGAACTGCTGAATTCCAGAAATGTCCAGGCACAAACCAAAGAACGCGACCAGTTTCTGTTTGAATGGCTCCATATGCAGCCTCCGTACAGTGAAGCATTTCAAAAACGCGGCGAAGAATTTGGCTTCCAGATTCTGTCACCGCACACCATGCTTGTTTTTCAGCCGCAATCGGAAACATTTCCCGTGCTCATTCCTATGATCCAAAATCTTCTTGATGAGAAAGATGCCATGGTTTCCCTTTCTCCCGATACGCAGCTGATCTTAATCAAAGAGGAGCCGGGCTACGAAAAACGTTTTCACCGACTCCTTGCCGTGCTTTCCAAATTTCCGGCTGCGTTCTGCAAAAATCAGAAAAACCTTTCTGCCGGCTGTGCCCTTGCGCGCGAATGTCTCTCACTCGGTCAGCTTCTGTTTCCTGACCTTGGGTGTTACGACTATGATTATATGAAAACTGCCCTGGTACTCAGTCACGCTGACATACCAGGGCTGGAGCATGATTTTTCCATTCTGAAAGAAAAAGGTTCCAATGCCCAGTTAGCAGAAACGGTTGTCTCCTACATTCAGTGCAGCGGAGACATCCAAAAGCTGAGCGCCAAACTGCATGTCCATCGCAACAGCATCCCTTACCGGATCCGCCGGATCAAAGAGCTGTGCGGGAAAGATTTAAATGATGCGTATGATCTGATGGCACTTTATGCTTCGTATATCCGCTATATCTGTTTGCAGGAAAAAGAGCCGTAAAATTCCCATGACCGTCTTATACACATTCAGAACAGTCCGCTGTACTCCGGCTGAGAATGGCTGTTTTCATAATTTCTGCACACGTCCATGAATTCCCGGATTGGTGTGGTAAGCAATTTGTCCCGATGATAGACCAGATAAAAGTACCGCTTAAATTCCACCCCATCGATCTGGATCTCACGTATTTTCCCATCACGGAGCGGAATCTCAACCATTCGTCTGGGCACAACCGAAATCCCCAGTCCGGAAATCACTGCATTTACAAGCGCTGTCGTACTGGTTGCCTCCCAGGACGGCTTTACAAAAATCTGATGCTGTGCCATCACCTTATCAAAGGACTCTCTTGTCCCACTTCCCGGTTCACGTAAAAGCAAATGCTGCAGTGCAAACTCTTCTGCTGACATTTGAATTCTTTCTGAATCCCCGTTTCCTGATGCATCCATTCCTCGCTCCCAGTCTTTTCCCGGCGCAACTGCTACCAGATAGTCCTCCATATATTGTTCTGCTATCAGATTCTTCTCATGAACCGGACTCTCCACCAATCCAATATCCAGATCATTGCTGAGAATCTTTTTCTCAATCAGATCCGACGCTCCAATCAAGACCTGCGTATTCACATCCGGATGCGTATGCGCATAACTTTCCACATACCCTGGCAGAAACTGGGAACCAATTGTCACACTGCTTCCAATACGCAGCATGCCTTTGCTTCCCCAACTGCGCATGCCTTCTTCCATATCATCAAACAGACCAAGAATACGGATCACATAATCCTGAAACTGCTTTCCTGCCTCTGTCAGATACAGCCTTTTTCCCAACCGGTCGAAGAGATTCACACCATAATATTCTTCCAGTTCCTGGATTGCCAGCGTCACAGCAGGCTGTGCCATATAAATCTGACGCGCTGCCCTCGTCAGATTGTTTTCATTCTCGATCACCGCCCGAAAAATCCTCATATGCCGGATTGTCATGATACTATGCCTCCCTTTCTTCCTCTCTTTCCTTGTATCAAAGGCAGATCATATTGTTTTTATTATCATTGTTATATAATTATATTATTTTTCATATAATCCGTCCAGTGCTATAGTATATCAGGAACAGCAAAACTACTCCGAATTATATATGGAAACGAAAGGAATGGTAATCTATCTCTATGGAACATCACAACAATCCTACGCAGGAAGCCTCCCTAAAACAGTCGAATGCTTCCGTTCTGAAAAAATTATTTTTTTCTACCCTCTACTTAAGCACCTTCACGTTTGGCGGCGGATACGTAATTGTCAGTCTCCTGAAAACCAAATTTGTAGACGAACTTCACTGGATCGATGAAACGGAAATGCTGGATCTGATCGCGATCGCCCAGTCTTCACCCGGTGCGATCGCCGTCAACGGTGCCATTGTTGTCGGGTATAAGCTTGCCGGAATGCCCGGAATCCTCTGCTCGATTCTCGGTGCGATCCTTCCGCCGTTTGTCATCATCACTGCAGTCTCAGCGTTTTACAACGCATTCCGCGAAAGCTTCTTTATTCAAAATCTGCTAAACGGCATGCGGGCCGGAGTCGGCGCTGTCATCATCTCCGTTGTATACGACATGGGCGGCGGGGTTCTGAAGCTGCGCTCCCTCACTCTGGCACTGATCATGATCGCGGCCTTCATTGCCAACTATATCTTAAAAATCAACGTGATTCTGATCATTCTTGTAACTGCACTGATCGGTGCGGTCCGCACGGTGATCACGGTCAGACGGGAAAACATTCCGTCTGCCGGGAAAGGAGAAAACGAATGATGATTTACTTTCAGCTTTTCTTCGCATTTCTGCAGATCGGTGCCTTCAGCTTTGGCGGCGGATATGCCGCAATGCCGCTGATTCAGGCCCAGGTGATCGATAAATATCACTGGCTTACCTTAAATGATTTTACAAATCTGATCACCATCGCAGAGATGACACCAGGTCCTATCGCCGTCAACTCCTCCACCTTTGTCGGCAACCAGGTGGCAGGAATTCCAGGTGCCCTGATTGCCACCCTCGGCTGTATTCTTCCTTCCTGCATCTTTGTGACGATCCTTGCGAAGCTTTACGCAAAATACCGCAATCTGCGCCTGATGAAAGGAATTCTGGAATCCCTGCGGCCAGCTGTAGTTGCCATGATCCTGACTGCCGGAATCACCATTCTGATCCCGACCTTTTTCCTCGATGGAAGCATTTCCATCACCGGCGGTAATCTGCAGCTGCGCTATCTGATCTACTTTTTCACTGCGTTGTTCTTTCTGCGCAAGGTGAAGATTGATCCGATCAAGGTCATGGTTTCGTGCGGATTCGCGGAAGTGCTCTATCAGATTTTTCTGACATACTTCCCCGTAATATGAAAAAGGAGCTGCAAAGCAGAGGAGGCGCCACCGGCACCTTCTCGATATGCAAAGCAACAAGAAAAAAACAGGGATCTCATCCCTGTTTTTTCTGTTTCCGTCTATAAAAGAATAGCACAACCGCCTCCAGATACCGCTTTAGAACGATCTGGATCTCTTCTTTTGGATTGATCGGTTTTACCAGGATTCCATAAAGTCCGGCCCGGTTGGCACCATACACATCGGTAAAAAGCTGGTCCCCTACAAACAGGACTTCTTCTTTGCGAAGTCCCATCTCACGCACGGCACGGTCGTAGTTTTTTATACCCGGTTTTCCCGCTTTGTAAATATAGGGAGAATGAACCTGGTCTGCGAATGATTTCACACGCGGTTCCTTGTTATTCGATAACAGGCATGTCCGAAACCCAAGCGCATAAAGCCGCTCAAACAGGGCAATCGCCCTGCTGTCTGCCGGTGCCCCGTGAGGGACCAGGGTGTTGTCAATATCAAAAATAACGCCCTTTTTCCCACGCGTTTTCCAGCCTTCCCAGTCAATTTCATAGGTGCTGTCCACCCATTCTTTCGGATAAAATGGTTCTAATATCACGTCTGTTTTCCTGCCTACTTTCGTTTATTCTCCAGGAGCTTGCCAAGTTCCTCCATAAAGGTATTCACATCCTTGAACTCCCGGTAAACAGACGCGAAGCGCACATAAGCAACCTCGTCCAGCTGTTTCAGTTTCTGCATGACAAGCTCGCCGATCTGCGAGGTTTCTACTTCCCGATCCTCCATGGTAAAGATCTGGTTTTCAATTTCATCGATCATCTGGTTGATCTGCTGGATGGATACCGGTCGTTTATGGCAGGAATGGACAACTCCGGCTTCGATCTTAGAACGGTCATACGGCTCCCTCGACTGGTCTTTTTTGATGACCATGAGAGGCATGGTTTCCAGTTTCTCGTATGTAGTAAAACGCTTTCCGCAGACAACGCACTGACGACGGCGGCGGATCGAGCTGTTGTCCTCTGCCGGTCTGGAATCAATGACCTTAGTATCTGCTGCGCTGCAAAATGGGCACTTCAAGATAGTTTCCTCCTGTAGAAGTTCTTTGTCAGTATTTTAACCCATTTATCAGCTTCACGCAAGTAATTTTAGATCTCACGAAAACTGATTCCGAGCTGATACCATCTGCCTCTCACCGGATTTACCATATTGGCATTTACTCCGCGTTCCTGCAGCATGATATTGGTCTTCTCGATCAGGTTTGCCAGTGTTTCCTTCTCGCTGATATCATACTTTTCATGATGCATCGGAAGCATCAGTCTTACACCTGTCTGCTCAATCTCATCGGCATAGATCTGTTCCGGGTTTTCCGGAAGTCTTCCGGATACCTGGCGGATCATGATATTCGGCTCTGCTTTTGCCACTGCACGGATCATCGGTCTGGACCACATTGCATCCAGACGTCCGCCGACAAATGCAATTTTGAAATTTTCCTTTGTTGTGAGAATGAAATTCAGCTGGATCAGTCCGCCAAGATGTCCCAGTTCTCTGGTTCCCGGTCCGCCAATGCCGTAATCTTCTTCCAGAATATTCGCCATCGTCGAATACTTCATTCCCTGCTCATTGTGTGTTCCATGGAGTGTTTCCATTTTGAAATCCAGAAATTCATGGGTTTCCTCACTGCCAACCGCATATACCGAAGTAAATGGAATGTCAAATGCTTTGGCCAGCTCATAGGCAACCGCTTCATGACAGATCACCATCGGATTAAATTTCTTGATGTAATATTCCACATCGGAAATATGATCGCAATGGGTATGATTCAGGATCAGATAGTCCACCCGCTCAACACTTTCCGGAGTAATTCCGTACTCTTTTGGAATCCTGTAAAATTTCAGCCATGGGGCATCCGATACCGGATCGCTGATCATCGGATCCGTCAGGATCACTTTTCCATTTGAAAGTCTGATCTCGTAACACTGTCCGTTCAGCCAGCGCAGACTTACCACGCCATAATTTTCCGTCTTCTCCATTGTAAATCCTCCTGTTTTTTACATGTTTTCCTGCATGTTTTTCTTGCACATTCTTTTCAACAGTCATTTGATCGCTGTTCACGCACGCTGCATAAACAGAAATGTTATCTTCCCTGCTCCTTACAGTATAGCCCGCTCCGCTGTTTTTGTAAACATTCATAAAACACCCCGATTCCCAGCTGTTGCGCTGTTACCATTGCTATTTGTGCAACATGTTTATGCATACATGTCCGGCAATCCTTCAGTCGCATTTACACGCTTTCTCGATCTCTTTCAGTTTTTTTACTTCCACCAGGATAATATCATCGCCGATCTGACAAACATCTTTGAACGGGATGATATATTCTTTCTCTCGTCCGAAAATCCCACAAAGACACCCTGGTCCCGGAACGATCAGATGTGTAATGCAGCCATTTTCCGGATTAAACTCTACATCCCCCACAAATCCAAGTTTTTTGCAGTCGCAGATATTGATGACTTCTTTTTTTTTAAATCAAAAATACGCATAGCCCACATCCGGAACCGAAAATTCCTTACTGTAGTCTATGCGTATCCTTTTCTGTTTGTCACTTGCCTGCCAGCCTATGTTTTCTTACGGTCAGCGCAGTAAATGCGCAGACCTACTGAACAGTTACCACGCTTCTTAGAATAACGGAACAACTGCGCCCTCGTAGGTCTGCTCCATGAACTCTTTTACGGTGTCGCTGGTCAGTGCCTCCATCAGGGCTTTGGTCTTCTCATCCTCTTCCTTGCCCTCCTGCACTGCTACCACGTTGCCGTAGGTAGTTGCTGTTGCTGCCTCAGAGTCAGAAGCCTCAACAGCCAGTGCGTCAGATACCTTTAAACCAGCCTCGATTGCGTAGTTCCCGTTGATAACTGCAATGTCAACATCCGGAAGGGAACGCGGAACCTGTGCTGCCTCAACCTCCAGGATATCCAGGTTCTTCGGATTCTCAACAATATCGGTCTTGGTTGCCTTTAAACCTGCGCCGTCTTTTAACTTTAACAGACCCTGTGCTTCCAGAAGAAGCAGTGCACGTGCCTCGTTGGTTGCATCGTTTGGTACAGCAACCTTTGCGCCATCTGCCAACTCGTCTAAGGATGCGGTCTTGCCTGCGTAAATGCCAAATGGCTCGTAGTGGATCTTACCTGCGCTGACTAACTTGGTTCCTCTCTCCTCATTGAACTGTTCCAGATACGGAAGATGCTGGAAGTAGTTTGCATCCAGATCGCCAGCATCCAGTGCCAGGTTCGGCTGAACATAATCGGTATACTCAACGATTTTTAAATCATACCCTTTCTTTGCCAGTTCTTCTCTTGCAGCCTCCAGGATCTCTGCGTGAGGAGCCGGGCTCGCACCTACCGTCAGTTCCTTTAAATCGTCCGTCTTTGCTTCTGCTTCGCTGCTCTCTGCCTCTGCGCTGCTCTCCGCTGCAGTCGTCTCAGCTGCCTCTGCCTTTGTCTCTGCTGCAGTCGTCTCAGCCGGTTTGCTGCCGCCGCATGCGCTCAGGGCTGCTGCTGCTAAAAATGCTGCTGCAATTACACCAATGTTCTTTTTCATAATACTGATCCTCCTCAATGAATAATTTTGATTTATATGGCCTTTGGCCGACAGCCGTCCTGCGGCTGCTAAATCCATGCCTGTCATTTCCGGTCTGCCAGAACAATTTTCTGTTCTGCCGGATTTTTCCAGTTTTCGCATCCGATTCCGATGCGTTCCATTTCTTAACGGATCCGTTTGTCACTCTTTCTTGCCAGTCTCATGCCGATCTCCTGGATGATCTGGACGATGATGACCAGGATTGCTACGGTCACCAGCATGATGTCGGTCTCATAACGGTAATAACCATAGTTGATCGCGATACCGCCCAGTCCGCCGCCGCCAACCGCACCTGCCATCGCAGAATATCCAAGGATCGTGGTCGTAGAAATCGCTGCACCGATCAAAAGAGAGGGCTTTGATTCCGGGAGCAGCACCTTCCAGATGATCTGAAACGTAGAAGCGCCCATGGATTTCGCTGCCTCGATGACTCCTGCATCGATTTCCTTAAAGGACGATTCCACCATGCGGGCAATATACGGAGCTGCCGATGCTACAAGCGGCGGAACCACTGCTTTCCAGCCAAGGCTCGTTCCCACGATTTTCCTGGTGACCGGAATCATCATGATCAGAAGGATCAGGAACGGGACCGAGCGGAGCAGGTTGATGACGAGTCCCAGAATTTTCTGAAGGACCGGGATCGGGCGGATGCCTTCTTTGTCCGTCACTACCAGAATAATACCAAGCGGAATTCCGATAATATAAGAAACCACGGTGGAAATGATCACCATACATAACGTTTCCCCGATTCCATTGCGGATCAGTTCCATGATCTGCTGACTAAATAACATCGCCGCTCACCTCCTCATATGGTACCTGCACCGTTTTCAAATAATGCAGGGCACGCGCCGCATCTGCCTCATCTTCCGGAAGCTGAATGATCATCTGTCCATAGGCCGTACCGCCAATGTCTTTCGTGGATGCATACAGGATATTGACCGGCACTTTGCTTGCCAGGATCATATTCGCCAGCACCGGTTCCATGGAAGATCGTCCATCGAATGTGATACGGATTTTTTTCGAAGCATCGAACTTCACATTCTCCACCGCATCTCCAAGAATAAGCTGACGGCCGATCCTGGATTTCGGCTCAGAAAAGATTTCCGACACCCGTCCGGACTCTGCAATCTGACTGTGATCGATGATGGCAACACGGTCACAGATTGCTTCAATGACTGCCATCTCGTGGGTGATCACGATCACCGTAATCCCCAGATCCCGGTTGATCTGTTTGATCAGCTCCAGAATGGACTTGGTGGTGTTCGGATCCAGTGCACTGGTTGCTTCATCGCAAAGAAGTACTTTGGGATTCGTTGCAATCGCACGGGCAATCGCCACGCGCTGGCGCTGTCCGCCGGAAAGCTGTGCCGGGTATGCTTTCGCCCGGTCTTCCAGACCAACCAGTTTTAACAGCTCCATTGCTCGTTCCTTCGCCTGCTGCCTGGGAACTCCTGCAATTTCCATCGGGAAACACACATTTTTCAGGATGTTTCTCTGAGCCAGCAGATTAAACTGCTGGAAGATCATGCCCATGGACTGTCTTGCCTTTCTCTGCGCTGCCTCGCTTAAGGCCGCCAGATTCTCTCCTTCAAAAATAACCTCACCGGAGGTTGGGATTTCCAGCATATTGATGCAGCGTACCAGTGTACTCTTTCCTGCTCCGGAAAGACCGATAATGCCAAAAATCTCGCCCCGTCGAATTTCCAGATTAATGTCGTCTAAGGCTTTCACCGGACCATTCGCCGTCTTAAACTCTTTGCCCATGTGTTTTAACTGGATGATGGTTTCGTCTGATGCCATGATAGTTTCCTTTCCCTGTTTTGTGAATCCGGTAAACCAGATCATATTCGGATATCCTATTCCGTAAACTTTGCGCAACGCATTTTGTTTCATAAGAGGCAATTTCCTGTGAAACAAGAAAAGCCGCAAAACCTGCACAGGTTTGCGGCAATTAGAATGCGTATTCGATATGATCCTTCTATGCTCTTTCCTGACCTTGCAGATTACTGATGAAATTGATTGCACACGAACATACGGCACATGTTCATCATCATGCCGCACATCATAGCCATATTCATCTGCATGGTCTTGGACTGATTCATAGCTGTTCTCCGTTTCCGTTAATTTTACCTTATGTGGCGTATTGTACGCCGGGTTTTATGTTTTGTCAAGGATATTCTGGAAATTTCGCAGTGGCAGCTCGAAAACGCTTTGGCGCAGGCTGTTTCGCAGTGGCAGCTCGAAAACGCTTTGCGTTTCCTCGCTGAGGGCATTCGCCCTATCAGCCGAAATTTTCACAGGAATTCTGCTTCGTGCGAGCACGGCAGAATTCCTGTGAAAATTTCGGCTGGCACTGCTCATTTAGATCACGTAGTCCCCACCGTCTTCGCTCTGCATCAGATCGGCGATGGTATAGCTGTCAAAAAACTGATTGATCGTTTCATTGAGCCGGTTCCACATCGGCAGAGTCCTGCAGTGGGGGGACATGGCACAGGGTTTGGCATCCGCTTCCAAACAGGCAACCGGAGCCAGAGAACCCTCTGTCAGGCGCAGGATCTCGCCGACTTTATAATCTTCCGGTGCTCGGGACAGGCGATAACCGCCGCCTTTTCCCTGAGCACCTTCTACAAAACCGGATTTGGACAGATTGGACATGATCGATTCCAGATATTTCTGGGAGATATCCTGCCGCTCTGCCACCTCCTTTAACGGAGTAAAGGCGCCGGTGGCATGTTCTGCCAGGTCCACCATGACTCGCAGCGCATATCTTCCTCTTGTTGAAATCATCATAATCCCCAAACCATCCTTCTCATTCTATTCTATTTCCGCCCGGAAACACACGCCTGTTTCCGGGCCGGTACGGACTGTCCCAATTCATCCGGACTGTACGCAGATATAGGAACCGTTACGGTCAGTCTGCAAATAACGGGGTGGACAGATAGCGGTCTCCGGTATCCGGCAGAAGCACTACGATTGTCTTACCCTCATTCTCCGGGCGTTTTGCCAGTTCAATGGCAGCCCAGGTTGCTGCGCCAGAGGAAATACCTACCAGCACGCCTTCATTCTTTCCTACCTCTTTTCCGGTTGCAAATGCGTCTTCATTGCTGACCGGAATGATTTCATCGTAAATCTTGGTATCCAGTACATCCGGAACAAAGCCTGCACCGATACCCTGGATCTTGTGGGCACCTGCCACACCGGTGGAAAGTACTGCAGAGGTAGCCGGCTCTACAGCGACAACCTTAACATCCGGATTCTTGGATTTTAAGAACTGACCGGTTCCAGTAATGGTACCGCCGGTACCAACACCTGCTACAAAATAATCTACCTTTCCGTCGGTATCTTCCCAGATCTCCGGACCAGTGGTCTCGAAGTGTGCTTTCGGGTTTGCCGGGTTTACGAACTGACCGGTCACGAATGCACCCGGGATCTCCTTTGCAAGCTCATCTGCCTTGGCAATGGCACCCTTCATACCTTTTGCACCTTCCGTCAGAACCAGCTCTGCACCATATGCTTTCATAAGCTGGCGGCGCTCAACGGACATGGTCTCCGGCATAACGATGATGATGCGGTAGCCGCGGGCTGCTGCAACCGATGCAAGACCGATACCGGTGTTGCCGGAGGTCGGCTCAATGATCACAGAGTCCGGTTTTAACTGACCGCTCTTCTCTGCTGCGTCGATCATAGCCTTGGCAATACGATCCTTTACAGAACCTGCCGGGTTAAAATACTCGAGCTTTGCCAGAATTTTCGCCTTTAAGCCATATTTTTTCTCAATATTTGTGAGCTCCAGAAGAGGGGTTTTTCCGATCAACTGGTCTGCAGAAGTATAAATGTTTGCCATTTTTTGTGTCCTCCTTGCATTCACGCAACGTTTTATTATCAAATCATCCACCCGGTTCAAAGGAAATGACCGGACAGACCTGTTTTAATCTGTAATTACTTTACTGCCTCAAAACCATGTTTTAAGTCATCGATGATATCGTCGATATGCTCGGTACCGATGGAAAGACGGATTGTGGTCGGTTTGATGCCGCATGCCAGAAGTCCTTCCTCATCCAACTGGGAGTGGGTGGTAGACGCCGGATGGATAACCAGGGATTTTACATCTGCTACGTTAGCAAGCAGGGAGAATAATTCCAGGTTCTCGGTGAATTTCTTTGCGGTATTTACATCGCCCTTGATCTCGAAAGTAAAGATAGAACCTGCACCGTTCGGGAAGTAGCGGTCGTACAGTTCTTTCTGATGACCGGTAGCCAGAGACGGATGGTTTACTTTCTCTACCTGCGGATGATTCTTTAAGAAATCTACCACTTTCAGGGCGTTCTCTACGTGGCGCTCTACTCTTAAGGACAGGGTTTCCAGACCCTGCAGTAACAGGAAAGAGTTGAACGGGGAAATGGTAGCACCTAAGTCTCTCATCAGCGTGGTGCGGAGCTTGGTGATGTAAGCAGCATTTCCGCATGCTTCGGTAAATACAATACCATGGTAAGATGGGTTCGGTTTGCTTAAGCCCGGGAACTTATCGTTCTGAGCCCAGTCGAACTTACCGCCGTCTACTACGATGCCGCCCATTACGGTACCATGTCCACCCATGAACTTCGTAGCAGAATGTACCACGATATCAGCGCCATGCTCGATCGGACGTAAAAGATACGGAGTTGCAAAGGTACTGTCCACGATAAACGGAATACCATGACGATGGGCGATCTCTGCGATTGCTTCCAGATCTACCACGTCAGAGTTCGGGTTGCCAAGTGTCTCGGAGTAAAGAAGCTTGGTGTTCGGCTGGATTGCCTTCTCAAAATTTTCCGGATCGGACGGATCGACCAAGGTAGCAGTGATTCCCTGCTCCGGCAGTGTGTTCTCAAACAGGTTTGTGGTACCGCCATACAGATTGCTGGAAGATACAACATGGTCTCCTGCCTTTGCGATATTCTGGATCGCATAAGCGATTG
This sequence comes from Clostridium sp. AF32-12BH, assembly GCF_003477935.1. Taxonomy (NCBI): domain Bacteria; kingdom Bacillati; phylum Bacillota; class Clostridia; order Eubacteriales; family Clostridiaceae; genus Clostridium; species Clostridium sp. AF32-12BH. The sequence goes on from NZ_QUEH01000014.1 coordinate 85,100, forward strand.
CTGCGGAACCAGATGCGGTAGCCAGTGCTCCGATACCACCCTCTAAGGCTGCAACTCTCTTCTCGAATACATCAGAGGTCGGGTTCATTAAGCGGGTATAAATGTTTCCCGGCTCGCTTAAAGCGAAGCGTCCTGCTGCCTGTGCAGAATCTTTAAATACATAAGAAGTGGTTGCATAAATCGGTACTGCTCTGGAGTCAGTTGCCGGATCTGCACTCTCCTGTCCTACGTGAAGCTGAAGGGTCTCAAACTTGTAATTCTTGCTCATGGTATGTACCTGCCTTTCCAAATTCATCCATAACTGGTTTTACGCCTGTTCAGTTATTCAGATTGTTTTCTTCTTTTGAATTACCCTGTATTTCTGTAGGTGATTCGTTGTTTCGTATTGTAAGTCCTTTAACCCACTATGTCAATAGGTATTATGGTGTTTTTTCAATGTTTTTCTATAAATAAAATTTTCAGCACTTCTGCCTGCATACAGTAGAAATCAGCGGACACGCCACCGGCCCCTCCTCAATATGCAAAGTAAAAAAAGAAGGCACCCTGCGGTACCTTCTTTCCAGTTTTTCTTATTAATCTTTCATCAGCCGCAGAGATCTGCGATCGCCTGTGCAAAGATCTTGGCACTTACTACCAGTTCCTCAACAACTGCAAATTCATCCGGACCATGCATTTTATTGTCCGTTTCCGGCATTGCAGCGCCAAATGCCACACCATTTGCAAGACTGTGCACATAGGTGCCGCCTCCCATGAACTGGCATTCGCCTTTGCGTCCGGTATAAGTTTCAAACGCCGCAAGAAGTGTCTTTACAAAATGGGAATCCCCCGATACATGATGCGGCGGAACCATATCTTTATTCAACAGGGTCAGTCCCTGCTCTGCCATGCGGCTTCTCACAACTTCAAGCACATTGTCGTCATTTCCGCATACCGGAACACGGCTGTCAAACTTGCCGTCCAGGTTTCCGGCATCTACCGTCAGCATATTGAAAGACAGGGTCAGTTTTCCGGAAATCTCATCTTCCATGGATACACCAAGCGTCTGTCCGGTCACATCACCATGCGGGATCAGAGCTGCTGCCTTGCGCACCATATCGATCTGCTCACACGGTGCAAATGCCAGCTTTCCAAGGAATACCAAAAGTCCGGTCAGCGCGTTGTTTCCCACTTCCGGAGTCGATGCATGGGCACCGGTTCCGGTTGCAGTTACCGTGGTCACTGCGCCATCGCTGACAAAATCAAAATGAATTCCGGTTTCTTTTTCCGTCTCAGCAGCTGCTGTTGTTAAAGCGGTCTCTGCAAAACCTTCCACGACAGCTTTTGCTTTTCCCGGCACTACATTCACTTTGGTGCCTGCCTGAATGGAAACCAGCTTCGGAAGCGCATCCGAGCACGCAAACGCTGCGGTAAAATGTCCCGCAAAACGGCCTTTCTCCGTATTTACCAGCGGATAAGCCGCATCCGGGGAAAAAGTCATTGGTGCTTCCTTTTCCTGGCTGTAATAATACTTGATATCGCTGCTGCCGCACTCTTCATCCGTACCAAGGATCAGGCGCACATTTTTCTTAAGCGGAATGCCAAGTTCTTTGACTGCACGCATGGCATACAGTGCTGCCACAGCCGGTCCTTTGTCGTCTGCAGTACCGCGACCGTAAAGCTTTCCGTCTTTTACGATCGGTTTGAACGGTTCTGTCACAGTCCAGCCCTCTCCTGCCGGAACGACATCCAGATGTGCCAGGATATCCAGCTGACGCGGAAGCTCATTCATATCTACGCAGCCCACATATCCATCATAAGAGCAGGTTTCAAAGCCGTAACCCTCCGCCATATCCAGAGCCGTATCCAGACACTCTGCGGCACCCGGGCCAAACGGCATGTCCATATCTTCTTCCTCCGGCATCTTTTCACTGTTAATGCGGCAGAGTTCACAGATATCTTCGATCATCTCATCTTTGTGAGCGTCCACCCAGGCGCTGATTTTCTCTTTGTACATAAGATTAACCCCCAAAGTCTATTATTTTTGTCATTTTACAGCATTTCGCTGTTATTCACACAAATGCGTCCAGAAATGATTTATTTCATCATGCCGGCAAGAGTCTGGTTTACCAGCTTACCGTCCGCTTTTCCCTTTACCTTCGGCATCAGGACCTTCATGATCTTGCCCTTGTCTGCACCGGTCGGCTGCTCAATGCCAAGCTCTGCAAGAACTCCCTTGATCACCTCCGTGATCTGCTCTACATTCATATCTTCCGGAGCGAACTCTTTGTAAACGGCAAGTCTTGCAGCAGCTTCCTCGCGGATATCGGTACGGTCTGCCGGAGCCATGTCGTAGGTCTCCTGGGTCTGGCGGATTTCCTTCTTAACAACGGCGTTCTCTTCATCCTCCGTCAGCTCCTCACGCTTGTCGATCTGCGCGTTCTTCAGTGCGGAAAGCAGCATGGACAGGGAATCTTTTCTTGCCTTGTCTTTTGCCTTCATTGCCTCTACCATTGCAGCTCTTACTACGTCAATCTTGCTCATGATTTATTTCCTCCATATATTTTTTATGACTTCTAGTTACGCCCGAACTCACTCAGCTTTAATCCCGGGTTGCGGTCCTCTACCATGCCAATGCTCCAGCTGTTGACAAAGATCAGAAGCGGGTTGTCCTTTAAGTCCTTGATGCGCTTCATGTCGGAGGTACCCTGGATCTTGGCCACATCGATCTCGTCCTTGTTCTCAATCCAGCGGATGTACTCGTACGGCAGCTTCTCCAGCTTTACCTCTACATTGTACTCATTCTCCAGGCGGTAGGTCAGAACCTCAAACTGCAGCTCACCGACTACGCCAACGATGATCTCCTCCATACCGGTGTTGAACTCCTGGAAGATCTGGATCGCACCTTCCTGGGCGATCTGACTGACACCCTTTAAAAACTGTTTGCGCTTCATGGTGTCGATCTGGCGCACGCGTGCGAAATGCTCCGGTGCGAAGGTCGGGATGCCCTCGAACTCGAACTTCTCGTTGGAGAGACATAAGGTATCACCAATGGAGAAAATACCCGGATCGAACACACCGATGATATCGCCTGCATATGCTTCCTCGACGATCTTTCTGTCCTGCGCCATCATCTGCTGCGGCTGGGACAGGCGGATCTTCTTGCCGCCCTGCACATGGTTTACTTCCATGCCGGCCTCGAACTTGCCGGATACGATACGCATAAACGCGATACGGTCGCGGTGTGCCTTATTCATGTTTGCCTGGATCTTGAAGACAAACGCGGAGAAATCGTCGTTAAACGGGCTGATCTCTCTTGTGATCGCCTTTCTCGGCAGCGGGGAAGTCGTCATCTTCAGGAAATGCTGCAGGAAAGTCTCAACACCAAAGTTGGTCAGTGCAGAACCGAAAAATACCGGGGATAAATTACCGCGGCTGACACGTTCCTGGTCAAACTCATCGGCTGCGCCGTCCAAAAGCTCGATCTCATCTAACAGCTGCTGGTGGTAATCGGCTCCGATCACCGCCTCGACATCGGTTCCCTCTACCGGGAAGGTCTGGGAATCGATCTCTTTCTGTCCGCCCATGGCAGCCGTAAATGTGGTAATGGTCTTCTCATGGCGGTCATACACACCCTTGAAGTTCTTTCCACAACCGATCGGCCAGTTGATCGGACAGGTACGGATGCCAAGCACGTTCTCGATCTCATCCATCAGTTCAAACGGATCGCGCGCTTCGCGGTCCATCTTGTTAATAAAGGTAAAGATCGGAATGCCTCTCATGACACAGACCTTGAACAGCTTGATGGTCTGTGCCTCAACACCCTTGGAACCGTCGATAACCATGACCGCACTGTCGGCCGCCATCAGGGTACGGTAGGTATCCTCAGAGAAGTCCTGGTGTCCCGGGGTATCCAGAATGTTGATGCAGTAGTTATCGTATTCAAACTGCATAACGGATGAGGTTACGGAAATACCTCTCTCCTTCTCGATCTCCATCCAGTCGGATACGGCATGCTTTGCGGCCTTTCTTCCTTTTACGGTACCTGCCAGGTTAATGGCACCTCCGTAAAGCAGGAATTTCTCCGTCAGGGTTGTCTTACCGGCATCCGGGTGGGAAATGATCGCAAAGGTTCTTCGTTTCTTGATTTCTTCTGTTATATTCGACAAAAGTTTGTCCTCCGTTCTATATTGTACATTCGAAATTTCCGAATGTATATAAGGTGAAAGCGGTCTGAATCTATCCGCTTTTATTTCTCGTTCCAAACTTACAGTTTACCAGACACACTCTGCTTTTGCAAGAACTAAGCATGTGGAAAAATACGATTCAGAAGTTCGTGCGCCACCGCATCCTTGCTCATCAGCTCCAGCTCCTCGGCGCCATCCTTCGTGATGACCGTCACGATATTGGTATCGGTGCCGAATCCGGCTCCGGCTGTCCGTAGACTGTTGGCCACGATCATGTCCACCTTTTTCTTTGCAAGCTTCGCCTGGGAATTCTCCAGCATATTCTGGGTCTCCATGGAGAAACCGCAAAGCACCTGTCCCGCTCTCCGGTGCGCACCCAGCCATGCAAGAATGTCGTCCGTGCGCTCCAGCTCAATGTTCATGTTGCCGTCGCTCTTTTTCGTCTTCTCCGTACCCACAACCGCCGGGCGGTAATCAGCCACCGCTGCTGCCTTGATGATGGCATCCTGCTGGTCGCTGACCGAGGTCACGGCATCGAACATATCCTTTGCACTGACCACCGGCACCAGCTTCACGCCAAGCGGCGCTTTTAGATCCACCGGTCCGCTCACCAGCGTCACCTCGGCACCTCTCCTTGCGGCTGCCCGCGCGATGGCATAGCCCATCTTTCCCGTGGAATGATTGGTGATATAGCGCACCGGATCAATTGCCTCCCTGGTCGGTCCGGCTGTTACCAGAACCTTTTTTCCGGCAAGATCCTTCTCACAGGCAAGCTCCTGCAGAATATACTCAAACAAGGTCTCCGGCTCCGGCATCTTTCCGGCTCCGGTATCACCGCAGGCCAGATAACCGCTCGCCGGATCAATGACATGCATGCCATACTTTCTGCAGATTTCCAGATTGTCCTGCGTAATGGGATTTTCGTACATCTGGGTATTCATGGCCGGTACGATATATTTCGGCTTTTTGCAGGCCAGAAACGTCGTCGTCAGCATGTCATCTGCCAGACCATGGGCTACCTTGGCGATCACATTGGCCGTAGCAGGTGCGATCATAAAAATATCCGCCTGCTTTGCCAGCGATACATGTTCCACCTGGAACTCAAAATTCCGGTCAAAGGTGTCCACCAGGCACTTCGTTCCCGTCAGGGTTTCAAACGTTGTCGGGGTGATAAAATTGGTGGCATTCTGTGTCATGATCACATGCACATTGGCATGCTGCTTTACCAGCATGCTTGCCAGGCTTGCGATCTTGTAGGCAGCGATTCCGCCGCTGACACCCAGCAGCACAGTTTTTCCTTTTAACATAAGAGTCAAAGCCTCCTCATTTTTCATACAAACGGTCTTATAAGTATATCATATTTCAACCGCCAATAAAAGGGGCAGAAACGACAAGACGCGTGTATTCCGATTGTCTTTCCCTGTAAAATATGGTAAGATTGTAGATAATCTATACGTCTGTACCTTTGCTGTGCAGACCCAGAAAAATTCGGCTGCAGACAGACCTTTCACTGCTGCAGACAATAAAGAAAAAAGGAGCTTCATCCATGATTTTAGCACTGGATATGGGAAATACCAACATTGTTATCGGCTGTATCGATTCCCAGAAAACCTATTTTGTAGAGCGCGTCACCACAGACCACGCAAAAACCGGCACTGAGTATGCCATCAACATCAAGAACATTCTGGAAATCCACCAGATCAATCCATCCGACATTGAAGGGGCCATTATGTCGTCCGTCGTTCCGCCGCTCAATGCACCGATTTCTTCTGCTGTAAAGAAGATTTTAGGTTATCATCCCATGCTGGTCGGCGCTGGTATCAAAACCGGCATGAACATCATCATGGATAACCCGAAGACTGTAGGAAGCGATATGATCGTAGACGCCGTTGCCGCGATCCGCGAATACCCGGGACCGATCATCATCATCGATATGGGAACCGCGACGACCATGTCCGTGGTCGATAAAAGCGGAAATTACATCGGCGGAATCATCTATCCGGGTCTTCGGGTCTCCTTAGACTCCTTAAGCAGCAAAACGGCACAGCTGCCATCCATCAGCCTGGACATTCCAAAGCACGTCATCGGGAAAAACACCATCGACTGTATGCGCAGCGGCATCATGTACGGCAATGCCGGCATGATCGACGGAATTATTGACCATATGGAAGAAGAACTCGGCGAACCAGCCACGATCATTGCGACCGGCGGACTTTCCCGCTTTGTGGTTCCGCTCTGCCGCCACAAGATCATTTACGACGATGCCCTTCTGCTAAAGGGGCTCATGATCCTATACGAAAAAAACAAGGCATAGTTTATCCTGCACCTATTGCAGGAAACAAACAGCATCAGGGCATAGCAGCATAAGCGTGGATTTCACAGGGGGCTTCTATTATGGCGATCAAAGCGTATTATGGAGAAGAAATTTATTTTGACGGAGAAAACAACTATTTATTTCACTTTAATAGGGCCGTGTGAGTTGCCTTTCGGCAACTCACACGGCCCTTGTCATATACTTAAATTGTTATTTTTTCAATAACACAGCTATGTGTTTTTGTATTCCGTTCATAATTGATTCCCGCCAGAAGCAAATTCCCACGATAATCCTTTCGTGCATTGATATATTCCTGCGAAACTTCTTTGTTGGGAATTGTCACGGTTTCATTTTCACTATCGTAAGTCAGGTATCCCAAATGGACCAACAGTGTCAGCACGTCATCTTTTGTGGAAAAATTTGTCATATCATTCGTAAACGTTCCGGTATTGATCGATACATTTTCCCCCGCAAGCATCTTGACCACTGCATCTTTTAAACCATTCAGATTCATGCGAATATAAAGCTTTAATGCCTCGTAAGTTTCTGTCTGATTCCAGTATGTTCCAAATTTATGACGCAGCATTGCCTCAACCACCGACTTGGGGCTATACATGGAATATCGAATTTCTCCCGTACGCTCATGCTGAACTAACCCATACCCATCGTACCAGGCCCTCGCCTCTTCGAAATTCATCTGATAAAGCTCACAGAGTTCTTGTACCTCTTCCTCTGTGAAACCAAAATATGGGGCCATATTTCCTGGTTCCGTCATGGAATACTCTGTAAACATATTTAATGCTGAATGGGAACCATACTTTTTAACCGGAAGAATTCCTGTCATATAAGCCAGAGCCACATAACTCTGATCTTTCAGCCATGCTCTCAAAAAATCAAGGTATTTTTTCTGTGCTGTCTCACTCCGCTGATATTCCCGAAACAGACAATCCCATTCATCGATCAATATAACAAACGGATGCCCTGTATATGCGTATACATCCTTCATCACCTGAATCAAATTTTTATCATCACGGAATCTTACCTCACCATATACGTCCATAAGATCATAGATCAGAAATTTCTGTATCCGCTGCAGCATTTCATCGACCGTTTGTGTCCCACTCAAAAATTCCTGTATGTTAATTTTTATAACGTCATATTGATTCAAATGTTTCTGATAAGATGCCTGGCTACTGATCTTTAAATGTTCAAACAATGCAGAGGAATCGATGCTTCTGTCATAATAAGCTGCCAGCATATCTGCAGCAACGGACTTTCCAAATCTTCTCGGCCGGCTCACACAAACAAACCGCTGCATCGTATTCATACATTGATTCGTTGCCTGGATCAGCATACTTTTATCGATAAAAATCTGAGAATTCACTGCCATCTTAAAAAGCGCATTTCCCGGATTCAGATAACTTCCCATGTTTCACCTCCAGATCAAAAATATCTATGGACTTTCTTTTCACATGCTTATTGTAAAGATATTATAACGCAGCATCTCAAATACCACAATGCGCTTATTTCTTGTTTCCCAATTTCTTATTTCGTAGTAAAATTATTGTTACTGACATTTCGCATGAACAGTAACATCTTATTGATTAGGAACTTCACGGAGGATTTTTATGATATACACATCCACCTATTTTTCGCCCCTCGGGACGCTCCTGCTTGCAGCTGATTCGGCAGGTCTTACCGGACTGTGGCTGGAAAATGGGAAATATTTTGCAGATACTTTAGAGAACAAAGAATATAAAAAAATTGAGAAGACTCCGACCGGCATTGCTGCTGCCGGTCAGAAAGAAGCTTCTGAAATTCTTACCGATACCCGCCGTTGGCTGGATCTTTACTTTCAGGGAAAGAAACCCGATTTCACACCAAAGCTTCATCTGACCGGCTCCGATTTCCGCATGGAGGTCTGGAAGCTGCTGCTGGAAATTCCCTATGGGCAGACCGTTACCTACGGAGCTCTTGCCAGGAAACTGGCCGACCGGCATGGACTCGCAAAAATGTCAGCCCAGGCTGTCGGCGGCGCTGTCGGGCATAATCCGGTTTCCATTATCGTGCCTTGCCACCGGGTGGTGGGCACGAATGGAAGTCTGACCGGATATGCAGGCGGGATTGGTAATAAAGTAAAGCTGTTGGAATTGGAACATACTGATATGAGCAGGTTCTTTATCCCCCAAAAAGGGACTGCACTGTGAAATAATCCACTCTATAGATCAGTCATTTCACACACAAGTCCCTTCTCATTTACGCGGCGTGAAATCCGCCCTTCTTTCCACTGCTGGCCTTCTCAAATTCTTTCAGTTTCGCAAGTGCTTCCGCCGACAGATTCGTCGGCACTTCAATTTGAACGGTGACATATAAGTCGCCAAAGGTCTTCGGGTCACGCATATTGGCTACACCTTTGCCCTTCAGACGGATCTTGGAGCCGGACTGGGTCCCTGGTTTGATGCGGCAGGATACCCGTCCATTTAAGGTTTGGATGATTGCTTCTCCGCCAAGAACCGCTGTCGTAAACGGAATGTTGGCTGTCGTATACACATCTGCTCCTTTTCTGGTAAATCCAGGTTTTTCACTGACATGAATGCAGATCAAAAGATCTCCGTCCTGTGCGCCGCCGATTCCGGCACCGCCTTTGCCCTGCAGACGGATGCTCTTGCCATCCTCTATACCAGCTGGAATATGAAGTTTTAAGGTCTGCTTGCGTCCATCCGAGCCGGTCAGTGTGATGATCTTATCGCAGCCAAATGCTGCCTCATCAAACGTAACCGTCAAGTCGGAAGTTACATCCTGACCACGGCTCTGGAAGCCACTGTTGCCAAAACCACCATGGAAGCTGCTTCGTCCGCTTCCTCCAGATTGATTGTTCGAGCCAGTGCCGTTCTGCCTGCTTCCGTGTCCACCGAACATACCTCCGAACATGCCGCCAAAAATATCGTCCATATCTTCCGGATTGCCCTCGAAATGGAACTCCTGATAGCCGCCGTTTGGATCACCCGAAAAACCGTGAAAACCACCCGCACCGCCGGAAAATCCGTGGAAGCCGCCGCCAAAACCACCGGCTCCACCACTGAATCCACCAAAGCCGCCATATCCTCCGGCTGCTGCCTTCGGATCAAACCCGGCTTCAAACGCTGCCGCGCCAAACTGGTCGTACAGTTTCTTTTTCTCCGGGTCACTTAAAACGTCATATGCTTCATTGATCTCTTTAAACCGTTCTGCTGCCACGGTATCATTCGGATTGCTGTCTGGATGATACTTCTTTGCCAACTTACGGTATGCTTTCTTTATTTCTGCGTCATTCGCTGTTTTGGAAACACCGAGAACTTCATAAAAATCTTTCTTTGCTGCCATATTTCTCACCTTACCTTCTGAAGCGGCTGCTGCCTGAAGAAAAATGTTATTGTTGTCGTTATAGTTTTGTTCTATTTGTATTATAACACGCATTTTTCAAATAACAAGGGGAGGGAGAAAAATTAACACAAAAAACACATTTTTCATTGCACTGCATATCGGGAAGGCACGAGTAACGCATCTGCTGATTCAGGAAATTCCTGCCTGCAAATCGTAACACTTTCCGCTATTCTCTTCTCAGCAATTCACACAGCTTCTCCACGTTTTCCTCCTGTGTCGCCCAGCTTGTCGCAAAGCGGATCACTGTGTGGGTCTCATTAGCCTTTTCCCAGAAGCTGTACTCCACCTCATTTCCTAATGCTTCCAGACGGGCATTTTCCATAATGCAAAAGACCTGATTGGTCGGAGATTCCAGATACAGCGGAATTCCGGCTGTTTTTATCGTATCCTGAATCTTTGCTGCCAATGCAACCGCTGTTTTTCCAATCTGCTCATAAAGGTGATCCGTAAACAAAACATCAAACTGGATTCCCAGGATTCTTCCCTTTGCCAAAAGTGCACCATGCTGTTTGATGATCGTGAAGAAATGCGGGATCCGTCCGGCCTTCGGAATCACAACCGCCTCGCCAAACAATGCTCCGCACTTGGTGCCGCCAATATAGAAAACATCACACAACTCAGCCAGATCCTGCAGGGAAACATCGTTTGCGGGAGACGCAAGCGCATACGCCAGACGGGCACCGTCCACATAAAGCGGGATCTGATATTCACGGCAGACGCTGCTGATATCCTCTAATTCCTTTTTGGAGTAAAGCGTGCCGTACTCCGTCGGCTGGGAAATGTAAACCATACCAGGCATGACCATATGCTCGTGGTTTTCATCGCTCCAAAATGTTTTCAGGTATGCACGGATTTCCTCTGCCGAAAGCTTCCCAAGCTCATGAGGCAGCGTCAGCACCTTGTGCCCGCTGTGCTCGATCGCACCTGCCTCGTGCATGCTGACATGACCGGTATCTGCGGCAATCACACCCTGATAGGACTGCAAAAGCGCATCGATCACCGTAGCATTGGTCTGGGTTCCTCCAACCAGAAAATACACCTCTGCACCCGGTGCCTTGCAGGCCTCGCGGATCTTCTGCTTTGCAGACTCCGTGAAAGAATCCGTTCCATAGCCCGGGGATGCCAGAAAATTGGTTTCCTGTAATGTTTCTAAAATAGAAGGATGCGCACCTTCCATGTAGTCACTTGCGAATGATAATTTCGTATTCATAGTCATTTCTCCTAAATGTAGCAATCAAATTCTATAGACTGTTTTATTTTACTTCATAAAAGCTTCCTTATCAACTTCAATATTACTTCAATGTCAGCTTCCATGCTACTTCAATATCACTTCACGACCTACTTCAATACCACTTCATGTTCTACTTCAATACCACTTCACGACCTACTTCAAAACCAAGAATTATCACGAGCTGCTTTCTCTGAATGCATAGAGCAACAAAAAAGTCCAGAAAAGCGCTTTTTCACGCTTTTCCGGACCTTCTCTATTTTATTGAAAGATCAATTTCTTACTTGCTATACTTAATTTTCCTCACCTGCCCAAACGGCACCACGCCCTCAACAGCCTTTGCTGCATCGATCACCTCATCATCGTTATCGAGGTCGATCAGACGATAGCGGTTATTGCCCATGCCCATTTCCTTCATATAGGAAAGCTGGCGCATGCTGTGGCGGGTAAGCATACGCTCTGTCAGAGCCTTGTGCTCATCCTCTTTCATGGCAAAGACCATATCCACGCAGGCCTGATCTGCTGCCAGAATATCTGCAGATGCCACAATGCCCACATCCGGCGTAACAACCGGCTCTGCTGCAACGCCTTCGCAGTCACAGGAAACAGACATATTGCGCATCACATTCACAAACGCAATGTGGTCACCAAAATGATCGACAACAGACTTTGTAGACTCGGTAATCCGCTCCATCAGCTCCTCAGTAGCAATGCTCCACATATGATCAGAACCTTCTACCGTGTGGATCATCGCCTTGCCGACTCTTCCGTCTGCGCAGCCAATACCGATGTTCTTGTTAGAACCGCCGAAACCACCCATCACATGACCCTTAAAATGAGTCAGGACAAGCAGGGAATCATAGTTTAACAGATTCTTGCCAACGCTCATCTCGGTGAACCATTTGCCATCTTTAACCGGAAGCATGGCAGTTCCGTCCTCATCCATAATGTCGGCCGGGCAGAACGTCCAGCCATTTACCTTTAAGGTCTCCCGATGCTGCTCGGTGGTATAGCGGTCTCCCTCGTAGTAAGTGTTGGTCTCCACAATGTTTGCATCCGGAAGCTCGGAAGCCAGAAGCTCCTTTACCCACGGACGCGGGATGATATTCGGACCGTTCTTCTCGCCGGTGTGAAGCTTCACGCCGGTCTTTCCGGAAATATGCTCCTTGATGCGGTTATAAACCTTCTTTAACCCTTCCTCAGAAAGGTCTCTGGTAAAATAAACAACGGACTCCTTGCCGGTTCTCTGGTCATATGGTACATACTGGTCGCCATTGGTTGCTGCAACTGGTTTCTGGTCATTCATAGATAAATCCTCCTTTTTTACCATTCTAAAAATATCATAGATCCTAAACCTGGCTTTACGTCAAGTGTTTGTTTTATATTTTTCCAGCCATTACATACGCTCATTCTGCTGCTTTACGAGGATTCTCAGAAATCATACCGCACAACCTCACAGTTTTTCACACCATACGCCGCGAACTCCTCGTTTGTCATATCCGTAAAATAGGACTGTACTACCCGGGCAATTCCATTATGCGCCACCAGAATATAGGTTTTCTCATCCGACTGCGCCTTGATCTCATCCAGCAGATTGTAAATCCGCTGGGCCAGACGCAGCATGGATTCGCCGCCCTCATAACTGCAGGCAAACGACTGCTTCGCCTGCTGAAATTCCGCGCCCTTTCGCGGCGTAGACTCCCATTTGCCAAAGTTCTGCTCCTTCAGGCGCGGTTCCATCCGGGCTGGGATCCCGGTCATCTCAGAAATATGTTTTGCCGTATCCGCCGCGCGCATCAGCGGAGAATACAAAATCTCGTCCGCATGAATGTGCTCCTCCAGAATCTTTTTTCCTGTTTCTATCGCCTGTTTGTGTCCCAGGTCCGTCAGGGCAATATCGGTTGCCCCGCAGATTTTTCCTTCTACATTCCAGATGGTCTGGCCGTGTCTTACGAAATAAAAATGTCCCATTGTTCTTTGCTCCTTTATCCAGTTCTGCCCGCTGCACACTTGTCTCACTTCCTCTATGATACCGGATTGTTTCACCTTATGCACTGCAAGTATTCTGACTTTATCATAAACAACCTTTCTCCTAATTGCAATGTAAAATCCAGTTTCTGGAAGCGCCATCAACGTATAAATCCCCTCATTTCCGTAAATCATCTTTATAGAAATCAAATGTAACGGTTCATAACAAAATCTCATGCTGAATCGTTACAGCCCATAAACATCATCTGCGGAGGTAAGGAACATGGCAGGCTACAAAGTGGAAATCTGCGGAGTCAATACGGCGAAGCTGCCCCTGCTTACGAACGAGGAAAAAGATGCACTTTTCCGGCGCATTTTGGATGGCGATAAGGACGCCAGAGAACAGTACATCAAAGGAAATTTACGACTGGTCTTAAGCGTGATCCAGCGTTTTTCCAGCAGCAATGAAAATGTCGATGACTTGTTTCAGATCGGCTGCATTGGCCTGATCAAGGCCATTGACAATTTTGATATCACCCAGAATGTCCGCTTTTCTACGTACGCGGTTCCCATGATCTTAGGGGAGGTGCGTCGCTATCTGCGTGACAACAATTCGATCCGGGTCAGCCGCTCCCTCCGGGATACCGCCTACAAAGCCATCTATGCAAGAGAAGGACTGACCCGCAAAAATTCCCGCGAACCAACCCTCATGGAAATTGCCCAGGAGATTGGGATCAGCAAAGAAGAGATCACCTATGCGCTGGACGCCATCCAGAGTCCGGTCAGCCTGTACGAGCCTATCTTTACCGATGGCGGTGACCCGCTCTACGTCATGGACCAGATCAAGGATAAAAAGAGTTCCGAAGAAAGCTGGGTCGAAGAAATCTCCCTGCGGGAAGCCATGGACCGGCTGCCGAAACGGGAACGGCACATCATAGACCTTCGTTTTTTCGAGGGAAAGACCCAGACAGAAGTGGCAGAAGAAATCCATATCAGCCAGGCACAGGTGTCAAGGCTGGAGAAAAATGCGCTGAAAAGCATGCGAAATTATCTAAGCTAAATCCAGAAAGTTTTCGTTTGTACTTCTTAATCTGCAAATCGACGGACATGCCACTGGTGTCTCCCCGATCTGCACACGGAAACAGCCATCTGCATTATACAGATGGCTGCCTTATTTTCACCTCTTATTTCACACGATACGTCAGCCGTACCCCGCTGTGATTCTGATCATCTTTTTTCATTTTTTACGCAAATGGATTCTCCGTCGGATAACGCACACCCGCCGGCTGGTTGTAACCAATCTCTTTCCCATCAACGCCGATATACTTAAACACTTCATACAGTGCCTTTCCGTAATGGCCGAATGCCACGGCACCGTGATGCGGGAAGTTTCCTTCGATCAGCACATGACGGTAGAAGCGTTTCATCTCTGGAATTGCGAACACGCCGATGCTTCCAAAGGAATGCGTTGCCACTGGAAGAACCTCTCCGTTTGCCACATAAGCTCTCAGCTTGTTATCTGCGGTGCTCTGCAGGCGGAAGAAGGTAATATCACCCGGAACAATATCTCCCTCCAGGGTTCCCTGGGTCACTTCTTCTGGAAGGCTTCTCGCCATGATCAGCTGGTACTTCATCTGGCAGAAGGAAAGCTTTTTCGTGCTGGTGTTGCCACAGTGGAAGCCCATAAATACATCGTGGCTTCTGTAATCGAATTTGTCCTTGATCTCGCTGTCGTAAAGATCGTACGGCACGGTATTATTGATGTCCAGAAGCGTTACGGCATCCTGGCTCACGCAGGTTCCGATGAACTCGCTCAAGCAGCCATAGATATCTACCTCACAGGATACCGGGATACCGCGTCCCGTCAGACGGCTGTTGACATAGCATGGCACGAAGCCAAACTGGGTCTGGAATGCAGGCCAGCATTTCCCGGCGATCGCCACATATTTGCGGTAGCCCTTATGTGCCTCAATCCAGTCAAGCAGGGTCAGTTCATACTGGGCAAGCTTAGGCAGGATCTCCGGTTTTTTATTGCCTTCACCCAGTTCTTGTTCCATGTCAGCCACAACATCCGGGATTCTCGGGTCTCCCGCATGCTTGTTGAAAGCTTCAAACAAATCCAGTTCAGAGTTTTCCTCAATCTCCACGCCCAGGTTATAAAGCTGTTTGATTGGCGCATTGCATGCCAGGAAGTTTAACGGTCTCGGGCCAAAACTGATGATCTTTAAGTCAGACAGACCGATGACAGCCCGCGCGATCGGCAAAAATTCATGAATCATATCTGCGCACTCGTCTGCAGTTCCAACCGGATACTCCGGGATATATGCCTTGATATTGCGCAATGCCAGATTGTAGCTCGCATTCAGCATACCGCAGTAAGCGTCCCCACGTCCCTGTACCAGATTGTCCTTGCTCTCCTCTGCAGCTGCCACAAACATTTTCGGTCCATCAAAATGCTTTGCCAGCAGTGTCTCCGAAATTTCCGGACCAAAGTTTCCAAGATATACAACCAATGCATTACAGCCAGCCGTCTTAATGTCTTCCAGTGCCTGCACCATGTGGATCTCACTCTCTACGATGCAGACCGGGCACTCATAAATATCCTTTGCATCGTACTTTTTACGGTACGCCTCGACCAGTGCTTTTCTGCGGTTCACGGACAATGACTCCGGGAAACAGTCACGGCTCACCGCAACAATGCCTACTTTTACTTCTGGAATGTTGTTCATACCTTCTCCTCCTGTTTTCTATGGGCAGTTCCCATTAATTTCTTATTTCATCAGCGCAAATAACGGTTTGCAGGCCGGGTAGATCTGACGGAACACCTGGTAACGTGCTTCGTATTTTTCCACCAGCTCCGGTTCCGGCTCTACTGTTCCGGTAATCTTCACGATCTTATGGGCTGCCTCCTCCACGTTTTCATATTCCCCGCAGGCAACTGCTGCCAGCATGGCACCGCCCAGTGCCGGTCCCTCCTCACTCTCGATCAGGTCGACCTTCAGGTTCATGACATTCGCGATGATTTTCCGCCATAGCAGACTTTTCGCCCCGCCGCCGCAAATCTTTGTGCGCTCAATCTGGATTCCAAGAGATTTTGCCACTTCCAGGGAATCACGCAGTGCAAATGCCACACCTTCCAGCACGGCCTGGGTCATATCAGCCCGGCTGGTATCCATAGTCATGCCAATGAACGTCCCGCGGGCGTTCGGATCGTTATGCGGGGAGCGTTCCCCCATAAGATAGGGAAGAAAATACACATGATTGTCTCCCAGATTTTCAATTGTGAGCTGTTCCACTGCATAGTCGTTCGTTTTGAGTATCTCATCCATCCACCACTTATTACAGGAAGCCGCACTGAGCATGCACCCCATCAGATGATAATGTCCGTCTGCATGGGCAAACGCATGCAGCGCATTGTGCTTGTCTACCCCAAACTTTTCCGAAGAAATGAAGATTGTGCCGCTGGTTCCTAAAGAAATATTGCACATGCCATCGCCCACCGTACCGGTTCCAACGGCCGCTGCCGCATTGTCTCCGGCACCTGCTGCTACCCGGACTGTATGCGGGATACCAAGCTCATCCGCAATCTCTGGAAGTACGGTTCCCACGCTCTCGTAAGACTCATAAACCTTTGCCAGCTGCTCTTCACGCACTCCGCAGATCTCACACATTTCTTTCGACCAGCAGCGGTTCTTTACATCAAACAGCAGCATGCCGGACGCATCCGACACATCGGTGCAATGCACCCCGGTCAGACGGTAAGCAATGTAATCCTTCGGGAGCATGATCTTCGTGATCCGCGCAAAATGCTCCGGTTCCTTATTTTTCACCCACAAAAGCTTCGGCGCCGTAAAGCCCGTAAAAGCAATGTTGGCCGTATATTCCGAAAGCGTTTCCTTACCGATCACGTTGTTTAAATAATCGCATTCCTCCCAGGTCCGTCCATCGTTCCATAACAGTGCCGGTCGAATTACTTGGTCGTCTTCGTCCAGAATCACAAGGCCATGCATCTGTCCCCCAAAGCTGATGCCTGCCACCTGGTCCTTCTCGCAGCCATCCAGTAATTCTTTCAAACCGTCCATTGTCCCGGCGAACCAGTCCTCCGGCTTTTGCTCCGACCAGCTGGGATGCGGAAAATAGATCGGATATTCCCTGGATACGATTTTCTGGATCGTTCCATCGCCCTCCATAAGAAGGAGTTTTACCGCCGATGTTCCAAGATCAATTCCAATATAGAGCATACCTTTCCCCCTTTCAGGTAATGCAATCCGTTCGTTGCTGTTCACGCGTTGCCTAACAGCAACACCAGTTCTACTCCCATATTAGCCTGTTTACTCTTGATTTTCAATAAGCGGTTATGAAATTGCATAATTCCCAGGCCGCACTTATTAGCAGTCTGCATAAAAGAGTGCTAATTTCTGAAAATATTGCTAATTTTATTTCTTTGTGTACTGTTTTTTTGTAACTTTTTCAAGGTTCACTTTTTTCCAGAAGTGCTATAATACAGTCAGTGCAAGAAGAACCAATCGATGTTTAAAGCAACACATCAAGCTCTCCATCTACACGAATGAATAATGATTATAAGACCGGAAGGATTTCTTTCTCCGGCCATTCAAAGTAGGAGGCAGATTATTATGATGACATTAGCAGCTGAAAAAAGAGACCCTGAGGTAAAGGCAAAAAAATTAAGAAGAGAAGGCTACACCACCGGCGTTTTATATGGTCGTGAGATGAAAGAAAATGTAGCTCTGAAATACGCAGAAAAGGATGCTTTAAGCTTCATTAAAAAAGCCAAAGAAGGTGCACAGACCATGCTGGATATCGCAGGTGAAAAGGTCGATGCCCTGGTAAAAAATATTGATTATGATCCACTGAGCAAGAAGATCCTGGCACTGGATTTCCAGGCACTGGTCGCAGGTGAAGTTGTATCCGCAACCGTTCCGGTCACCTTTGTAAATGAAGAAGTCGTTCAGGGTGTCTTCGAACCGGAGATCACCGAGATTCATTACAAAGCAGACCCGGCACATCTGCTTGACCCGATTGAGATCGATCTGGCAAAGCTTCCGCAGGGAACCAAGACGTTGTATGTCAAAGACCTGAAGCTGGAAGAAAAAGGTGTCACCGTAGTCACCACTGCCGATTCCCAGCTGTTCCATGTTGGTGAATATGCGAAGGTTGAAGAGGATGCTGAGGAAGAAGCACCTGCAACGAAATAACAATCCATTTGACTTTAATAGGACCGTGTGAGTTGCCTTTCGGCAACTCACACGGTCCTTGTCATATACTTAAATTGTTATAAATGAACACTCTCTATGATACACGTATGCTTTTTCTTATTTTTAGGATCTTCGTTATAGTTGATTCCTACAAGCAAAATTTTATCTCCGTATCCCTGTAATATTCCACTGTATCGTCGGTCTTTAATTTGCCGGATTGCTGAATCAGCTGACTCATTATATTTCAATTCCACAACAAAAGCAGGTCTTCCCCCCGCATTTGCTCTTGGAATGAATTTTTGCGACTTCACTCCATGAACCGGTTTGCAATGCCAGATGAGTCACACAGACCTTTTACTTCTTCTTCCGTAAAGCCAAAATACCTCGTAAGCTGCCGGGATTTCAGCATGGTAAATTCCCGGAAATTATTGAGTGCGGACTCATCTTTTATTTTTTTTATAGGTAAAATGCCTGTGATATACGCCAATGCCAGAAACGCCTTTGACTCTTCACTTTTAAACAATAAATGTAAAAACTGCAGATAATTGTGAACCAGTTCTGAGTTTCCCCCATTTCTGATCACACAGTCCCATTCGTCCATAATGATAACAAATGGAATACCGGTAAGTTTATAGATGGACAGAAGTATAACACTTAGCATTTTTGTATAGTCAATGGAATCGCCATATACCTGTTTCAGCTCGTCGCAGATATACTCCTGGATTTTTTCTATTACATTATCCTTATAGACATCCCAAAATGATGAAACATCGATGTGTATCACTTGATACTGGTTCATGTGTTCAAGATATCCGGGCTTTGTTGCTATTTCCGTATTTTCAAAAAGTTCTGATGAATCGCAGCCACGGCTATAGTATGCATCTATCATTCCGGCGGCATGGGATTTACCAAATCTTCTTGCATGACTGACACTGATACAGTTGGCATTTGTGCAGATAACCCGGTTCAGATGTTCCAGCAAACCGGTTTTATCGAGGTATAATTCACTATTTTTATCCTTTTTGAAGCTATCGTTATCAGGATTAAAATAAATTCCCATTTCTTAGTTCCCCTTCCAAAAACTCATGCAGATGCTTAACGGACTGCCACGTTACTCTTTAATATTCCCCTTCGCAATATTCTCTTTCAGGATCTGGTCCGTGATCTCGAACAGCTTCTCCGATCCTTCGCGGGTACGGGACTGTCTTCCGTAAACCTGCTTGGCCGTAACATCGTGGCGCTTCCAGTCTCCGCCATCATTGCTGTTGTTCAATAAAAGCGGCTGCAGGTTATCCAGTGCCCGCGCAAATTTTGCTTCCGGAGTCTTGCGTTCCTCAAATTCATCGAAGATTTCCACCAGCTTCTCTTTCTGATCTTCCGGAAGAAGGGAATAAATGCGTTCCTTTGCTGCTTCTTCCCTTGCTTTCTGGGTTTTCAAGCCTTCCGCATCGTAGGCGTAGGTGTCTCCCGCATCGATCTCCACCACATCATGGATCAGGCACATGAGCATAACCCGTGCCACATCGATCTTTTCGTTGGAATATTCCCGCAAAAGATATGCCATGATCGCCATGTGCCAGGCATGTTCCGCATCGTTCTCATTGCGCCCGTGTCCCGTCAGGTGCGTCTGGCGGAAAATATTTTTTTCTTTATCGATTTCCAAAATAAAGTCAATCTGCTTCTGTAAACGTTCGTCCATACTGAATCCTCTTTCTGTACACGATATGCCGGTTTCATTTCCTGTTTCTCGCGGCTCATGCCTTTCACTGCATAAATTCAGTTCAAAAAATTTCTATCTGTGTACAATAACATTCTACCACAGCTTTTCCCCTCTTTCAGCCACAAAATACATTCCATCCAACAAAAAGCGTGGTATAATGAAACCACCGAACCTAAAAAGACAATCCATAACCGATTCTTATTGAAAGGACAATCTTTCCATGAAAATACTTACCTTCGGAGAAATCATGCTCCGTTTAAAAACACCGGACCACCTGCGGATCGTGCAGACAGACGGGTTTGAAGCCAGCTACGGCGGCGCGGAATCGAATGTTGCCGTGTCACTTGCCACCCTTGGGGATGACGCAGCCTTTGTCAGCAAGCTTCCGAAAAATCCGGTAGGCGATGCCGCATTTAACGAGCTTCGGCGCTACGGGGTCGATACCTCCCGCATTCTGCGCGGCGGCCCGCGACTCGGCATTTATTACTTTGAAAAGGGCAGCGATATCCGCCCGACTAACGTGCTTTATGACAGGGCCGGAAGCGCCCTAGCCGAAGCTGATGCCAACGAATTTGACTGGAAAACCCTGCTTTCCGGTGTGGACATTTTCTTCTTTTCCGGTGTCACACCTGCCATCAGCGATTCTGTAGAACAGGCTGTACGCGACGCACTGAAATACTGCCACACACATGGCATTACCGTCATCTGCGACTTAAATTACCGCGCGAAAATGTGGTCCCGCGAAAAAGCCCAGTCCGTCATGAAAGAACTGATGCAGTATGTAGACCTTTGTATCGCCAACGATGAAGATTTCGAAGCGACTCTCGGCATCCACGCATTTGACGGTGACATGGCACACGGCATCGACCAGATTGAAACTTACCGCCAGGGAATGAAACAAATTCAGGAGCTTTACCCAAACTGCAGCGCCGTTACCAGTGTTCTGCGCAATTTGAAAACCGCTGAGGATGGAGACTGGATGGGCATCTATTTAAAGGGCGGACATTTTTACGAAAGTCCCATCCACACCGTACACAGCTTCGAAGCCGTCGGCGCAGGAGATGCTTTTGCCGGTGCCCTGATCCATGGACTCGTCCACCAGTTTTCCCCACAGAAGCTGATCGACTTTTCCATCACCGCCAGCGTCATGAAACTGATGATCCAGCACGACTTTAATCTGGCCAGTGAAGAAGAAATCCTCCGCATTATGAAAACCGGAGAGACCAACGTGATGCGCTAAATGATATAACCATATCGCACGATAACAAACAAGGGGCGAACGTTCCGCATCCACCATTTACGGCGGGCACGGGACATTCGCCCCTTGGATATTTCCTATGCAATATCGCTTCTGTTCTTATCCTTCAACTCTTCTCAGCTCTCCGGTTGCCGAATCCATGATAAATCCGTTGATCCGCACATCTTTCGGCATCAGCGGATGCTCTTTTAAGCGGCACACGGTCTCATGAACCGAAGTCTCCACGGACTCAAAGCCGCCCAGCCAGCGTTCCAGATTCACGCCACTGTGACGCACAATATCAATGTGCTGCTGGTCAATACCGCGCTCCACCAGCTTCTCCAGCATCTCGTTTCCATCCATGCCCTGCACGCCGCAGTCAGTATGACCAATGACCATAACCTCTTCCACACCCAGTTCCAGAATGCCGACCAACAGGCTTCGCACCACGCTGCCGTAAGGATGCACGATCACACCACCGGCATTCTTGATGATCTTGGCATCGCCATTTTTGATGCCAAGCGCAGCCGGAAGAAGTTCTAAGAGACGGGTATCCATACAGGTTAAGATTGCCAGTTTTTTGTCCGGGTATTTGCTGGTTAAATACGGCTCATAGCCCTTATTCTCCACAAATTTCCGGTTGTATTCCATAATTTCATCTATCATAGGTTATCACTCTCTTTCTGTGGGATATCTGCAGGCTGCCATGTCCGTGAAATTTTTCTCTGTACCAATTGCCTGCATGCATCAATATAGCAGATTTTTGTTCTATTGTCAGTAGATCAGAAAATTATTTATGGAAATTTCAGAAACACGTCGGAAGCATACATGACGATTCCCCAATCACCAACAGCGTCTTTGCAGGTATCACCGGGTTTCCAAACACAGGCGCAAGATCTGCGCCGCGGTAAAGACGCGTTTTTCCCTTTCACGATGCTTTTTCAAGCCTTGTTCTCATTACAAATTTCTTCCATTTTTCAGACATCATATGCTTTGGCTGGTATTCCAAATTTTTCCATTCGCAAGAGCTTTGCTTCCAACCGATCTTTTGAAAAAAGCTAGCACCCGGATCTGGCTTTTCGAGATCTTGTTCTTCACACTCAATGCATGCTGACATCCGCGTAATTCCAGACTCTGCTGCTTCTGATCTTCCTGACTCTGGTAATACGGACATGCTTCCTGCACAGTCAGGATTTTCCATGGAATTGTGTAGTACTTCCGGCACTCTTCCAGTGCCCCTTTTTTCGCAAACTGACAGCTTCTACACTGCGGCGTAAACACCTGGTAATTGCTGCTGCCATCTGCCTGCATTTCTTCGTCCATCTGCCATTTTTCTTCCAGCGTCAGCGCACGTGGTTCTTCTTTGCCTTGTTCCAGCTTCTCCTGTTCTGCCATAAAATCCCTCCCCTCTCTAACCCCATTCTCCTCTTTCTTCCAATATACAAAATCCCCGTGATTTCTTCCATTATTTATCCGTGTTTTCCCCGATCAAGCGATTTTTTGTCTGATTTTACAGATTTCCTCCATCCGGTTCTACTCTTTTTCCAACAGCTTCTCAAAACTCGCATCCATGCCAAGCGCCCCGAGCGGTGCTGTAATGAGGATTGCCATAACCGCCACCGACAAAATGATCTGTCCGCATGGCAGTCCCATTGCCATCGGCACGGAACCGATCGCAGCCTGCACGGTTGCTTTCGGCAGATAGGCGATCACGCAGAACAGGCGCTCTTTCCAGTTCAGGGTCGTCTTGACCAGGCAGAGCAGCACGCCAACCGTGCGGAAAAGCAGAGCAACCGCAATCATGACAACGGCAGCCAGCCCGGCTCCCACGGTGTAGCGGATATCCACCGCCGCGCCCACCAGCACAAACAAAAGCACCTCTGCTGCCAGCCACAGCTTTCCAAACTTTTCAGACAGACGCCCGGAGACTTCTTTGATGCTGCGCAGCTTCAGCACACAGGCCATGCTGACTACAGCCAGAAGACCGGATACCGAAATGTATGGTTTCAGCCAGGTTTCCACGGACATGAGAAGGAACGAGATTCCGAGCACAATGATCACTTTCATGCTGTTGCGGACATAATGCTCCTTCGCATAAGCCGTCTCAAAGAACAGACTCAGCAGCCATCCTGCCACCTCACCAACGATCACGCCGCTGATGATGGAGACCGGGATATTCACAAAATCCATCAGTCTGGCACTTCCGCCCTGCGCCATCCCGGAAAACGTAGAAAACAGGACAATGACAAAAATATCATCGCAAGAAGCACTCGCCAGGATCATCTGCGGAATGCTCTTTTTCGTACCGTATCCGGTTTCGATCAGCTTCACCATGCGCGGCACAACAACGGCCGGGGAAACAGCGGCCAGAACAGCTCCCATAACAGCGGCCTCGATCCGGTTCACACCAAGGATCACAGGCGCAAACAATACATACCCAAGAAGCTCAAAGCTCGCCGGAACGCAGGCCAGCATCACGGCAGGCCGTCCCACCTTCTTTAGATCGGCCAGGTTCAAGGATAGTCCGGCCTTTACCAGAATGATGATCAGCGCCATCTGCCTCAGCTCGGATGAAATAGACAAAATGGATGGATCCAGCAGGTTCAGTACATACGGTCCCAGCACAATGCCGGTCAGAAGCATGCCGATGATGCGCGGCAGTTTCATACGTGCACAGATCGCCGCCATGGCCAGACCTGCCAGAAAAATGAATGATAGTGATGTTAACATATTTTTTCCTCCTTATTGTACGCGAAATCATCGGACACGCCACTGGTGACTCCTCGATATGCAATGCAAAAAAAAAGCTGGTGACCCCTGTGATTTTCTCACAGAAGTCATCAGCCTTATTTCAGCGGTTTTGGTTTCCCACGGGAGAACTTCATTCCCAGGCGCTATTTTACTGTATTTTCCACGGTTTGTAAAGCGAAGATTCTCATTTTTGCCATCTAATCTTGTCATCCAAACACTCTGTACGATATAATAAGACTATCAGGCAAAATGCTATACCTGCATTCTACATTAGGAGATGGATCATGAATAAACTTTCGAAATGGAAAAAACTGGAATACGCAGCAATTGGTTTTCTGCTGCTGTGTCTGGTCTTTCTGTCATTTTGCTTTTATAAACCAGAGCCTGCCGTGAACGCGCCGGTATCCGTTGTGAGCGACTGGTACCGGCTGCAGGACGGACAGCGCATCGAAGTGAGACTTCCGGCAAACCTGACACCGGGACCTGACGGCAGCCTCACGCTGTATTGTGACAAACTGACCAGATCCGATGCCGGGAAAATTTTTTCCGCCCGCGGCATCCAGTATGGCCTTGAGATCCGCATGGGAGACTCCCTTCTTTATCAGTACCGGGAAAATGCGTTTCTGAAAAATGACCAGATGAAGGGAAAACTCTGGGCTGACGTTTTCCTCCCACAAACGATCGGAAGCAGTCCGCTTTGCCTGGTCTATAGAAACATGCCAGACAGCCCTCAGTTTATTTACGCGCCCATTTTCGGTCCCACTTCAGCAGTGACAAGACAGCATCTGATTGACCATGCGCTTTCCTTTGCCGTCCTGGCGGGCATGCTGGGCATTGGGATTCTTTCCCTTGCCATTTACCTGTACCTGAAATATCACGATTTTCACGAACCACGTTTTCTGGATGTCGCACTGTTTCTGTTCCTGTGTTCTCTGTGGTCCTTTACCGACTCAGGGATTTATCATGTATATGGAAAAGAAATTGCGATTGGAAGCCTCATCTCCTTTTACGCATTCATGCTGATGTCCGTTCCCATGCTTCACTTCGTACAAAATACTGGGACATTAAAAAGGAGTCCGCTTCCCGGCCTCTGGATCGCAGCCCTCTATGCCAATGCTTTTTTCCAGGGGATCGGGTACCTTTTGACAGGCATACCGTTTATCCATATGCTTTTCCTCACACATATCCTGCTGTTTTCCGGAGTCATTACCATGATTTTGCTGTTACGCCGCGAATACCTGACCACACACAACCGGGGAGTCGGGCTTTGTCTGATTGCATTCGCGATCCTTGGCGTGGGCGGCATTATCTCCCTGATCTTATACTGGCTCTTTAAGATCTACTGGTATGATGCCATCTTCCAGTTTGGAATCATGCTGTATATCCTGCTTCTGTTCTGGGGTCTGATCTGTAAGATCACAAACGATATCCGCTTCCGCATGGAACAGGAAATCCGGGAAAAAATGTCCATGGAAGACCGGATGACCGGCTTGAAAAACAAAAAAGCCTTCGAACACTATCTTGCAAAACTGGAACGGCATTCTGATGAATACGCAAATGCATTCCTGGCATTTCTGAAACTGGAGGATCTGAAAGAAGCCAATGCGGCCTATGGCATGAGTGCCGGAAATGAACTGATCATCAGTGCCGCGCAGTGTATCCAGAATGTCTGCAGGGAACTTTCACCGGAACCGATTGAATGTTTCCGTACCGATGGAAATGAATTTGCCGTCATTCTTACCGATCCAAAAATTTCTTTTTCTGACTATGAAACCATGCTGCAGAAAGAGATTCGCAGATTCAATGCGTCCGGCAGCAGCCGCTGCCAGGTATGTCTTACATTGGGACACAGCTATTTTAAAGACAGCCTGGGAAATACACAGAGTATCAGCAGCTGGAAGAGCCAGGCCGATTATGACCAGCACAAAAGCAGCGGACAGACCGCCGCTTCCCAGGTCAGCAATCCATACAAAAGAATGTCCGAACAGGAGGAATCCTTATGAGTTATAATTCCGATTTTCTGATTGCCGCGTTCATCATTCTTACCATCGTTCTGTGGCAGTTTTTTAATCAGAAGCGCCCAAACGATCTGAATAACCGCACATTTCTTCATTTGGCAGTGCTTGGAATTCTGGATGTATTTTTTGAACTGATCAGCACTTACTACATTGCTTCCGGTTATGGTGATTTTGGAATGGGCGCCATTTTATCCACTACCATCTTTTACCTGATGCAGACCTTGCTTCCTTTCGTTCTGGTCTGTTACATCCGGACCTTTCATAAAAAAGAGCACATTCATCCCGGTGAAATGTTCATCCTGGGCTTTCCAACACTTATCCTGCTCTTTTTGATCCTGAGCAATCAGTTTACCGGCAATATGTTTTTCTTTGAATCTCAGACCGGTTACGTAAAAGGCCCACTGTACATGCTCATGTATTACTGTGCCCTGCTCCATATTGCAGAAGCCACTCTGATCATCATTTTCCGGAGAAAAGCACTTGGTCCAGCGACCAGCAAGGCACTGTTTCAGATTCTTGTACTGTCGGCTTTCGGTGTCATCGTTCAGGCGCTGTATCAACCGCTTTTGATGACTGGATTTGGGCTCAGCCTTGCAGTCCTGACACTGTTTTTGACCATTAACAATCCACATGCCAATACCGACAGTCTGACCGGGCTCTATGACAAACCATACTTCATCCGAAAAACAGAAGAATTTCTCGCGGAAAAGAAAAGTTTCCACGTGATCACCATAACCTTTTACCAGTTAAACCAGATCAACCGGGCAGCCGGTACCCAGAGTGGGGACCAGTTTCTAAAGCTCATCTCCGAACAGCTTCAAGAAATCTGCGGACTGCAGGTTTTCCGCATCACCGGAAAACGATTTCTCGTACTGGCCTCTTCCCTGCAGGAATATGAATATTTCCTGACGGAAATAAAAAAGCTTTTTCAGCAGAATTCCGGTTTGAATGCAGAAACCTCTGACAAGCTATCCTCCCCTGCCATTCTTTGCGGTATCCTCAATGCAGAAAAGCTGGATGATGGAGGGGCCATCCTGGAATACGCAGAATACCTGGAATCTCTTGCTCCGCGAAATGGCATCGTTGAAACCGTTCAGGATGACCAGAAAACCATGAGCAGCTTTGTGTATAATAAAGAAATCGAACAGTTTCTGCATACCGCCATTGAAGAGGATCTGTTTGAAGTCTATTACCAGCCGGTCTACTCCCTGGATGAAAAATGCTTCGTTTCCCTGGAAGCCTTAAGCCGCCTGCGTCATCCGACGTACGGCTGGATTTCTCCCGATATGTTCATTCAGATTGCAGAAAGGAACAGGTTGGTCGACCAGATCAGCGACCTGCAGTTTCGCCGTGTCTGCCGCTTCCTCAAAGACCATGAAGATCTGATGAAGCAGCTCCATACGGTCAAATTCAACCTTTCTCCGCTGGATCTGATCAAAAATGACTGCAGCAGCCGTTTTATCCGGATCATAGATGAATTCGGTCTCCCGCATTCCTATTTCCAATTTGAAATTACGGAAACCGTGGCAACCGAATACAATAACATCCTGAATCAGGCTGTCGAAGAATTTTCCAATGCCGGGATTCTCTTGTGCCTGGATGATTTCGGCTCCGGCTACGCAAACTTTAATACCGTCATGCGGCTTCCATTTGCTGCGATCAAGCTGGACCGCTCCCTGCTCTTTCACATCTGTTCTGATGTCAAAGCCGCTACCTTCTATCAAAGTATTGTGGCTGCATTCCAGCGGATGGGCTACCTGATCATTTCAGAGGGTGTGGAAACCCAGGAAGAACTGGACCTGCTGGAACAGTGGGGTGTCAATATGATCCAGGGATATTATTTTTCCAGACCTCTGGCTCCGATCGCGCTTCTGGAACTGCTCACCGAGAAAACAAACTAAGCGGATCCAGGATTCCTACCGTCACAGCCGGATCCATATCAAAAAAGCTGATGCCCTGCGTTTTTTCCGCAGAAGTCATCAGCTTTTTCTTTCTATTATAATGCTTTTTCGTAACACCAGTAATCGTGTTCGTGTAAAAAACACGCCCCGACTGTTTCATATTCAAACACCTTATAAGACGCCAGTGCTTTTTTATTTTCCTTTGCCACCAGGATGTGTACACTTTTGAATCCCTGGCTGCGCAGTTCCTCTATCGCCCCCGCCATCAGCTTTCTGGCAATTCCCTGGTTCTGGTAGCTTTCGCGCACACCGAGCCTGGAAAGTTCCCGCCCCGGCTGAAGCTCTTTCGTCCAGCAGGACAGCGTTTCCACCTTTGGATCTTCATCGATGGAGATAACTCCGGCGATCTCTCCGTTTTCTTCGTTCCGCAGACAGAATAATGCATTGCGGGATAAGTCAAAGTCTACGTCACTACGAGACGGATAGTCTGCTGTCCAGGCACAAAACGGAGTGCCGACCAGCGAACGGTAGAGGTCCAGGACTTCGTCCGCCTCTTCTTTTCGCACATGCTCAAATACAAATTCCATGATCTGTTTCCTCTTTTCTATTGCTCCGCGCTCTCAAGCGGGAAATGACAGAACACCGTTCTATCCCCAAAACGCTTACATGGCGGCTGCTCTTGTCCACAAATTTCCTGTGCATAAGGGCAGCGGGTGTGGAATTTACAGCCAGACGGCGGATTCACCGGAGACGGGATCTCACCGGTCAGCAGTTCTTTTTCTTTGGTCCGAAGATGCGGATCTGCCTTCGGGATTGCATTCATAAGGAAGCGGGTGTACGGGTGCAGCGGATGCGCATACAGCGACTCGGTATCCCCGATCTCGCAGATGCTTCCCAAAAACATGACACACACACGGTCTGCGATAAATTTCACTACGCTCAGATCGTGGGAAATAAACAGATACGTCAGCTTATATTCTTCCTGCAGATCCTTTAACAGGTTTAACACCTGGGACTGGATGGAAACGTCCAGCGCGGATACCGGCTCATCGCAGACGATCAGTCTCGGATTCAGTGCGATGGCACGGGCAATGCCGATTCGCTGGCGCTGTCCGCCGGAGAACTGGTGCGGATACCGGTTATAAAATTCTTCCGGGATCCCGACCTCTTTCATGAGCTCCTTCACCCGTGTTTCCAACTGCTTTTTGTCTTTCATTCCATAAGTTGTCAGCGGCTCTGCAATGATCTTCGCCACGCTCATGCGCGGATTTAAGGAAGCGTACGGATCCTGGAAGATGATCTGCAGCTGTCTGCGGATCTTCGCAAACTCCGACTCCTTCATGGCAGTGATATCCTGCCCCTCAAACTCCACCTTACCGGAGGTTGCCTCCAGAAGACGGATCAGCAAGCGCCCTAACGTACTCTTTCCGCAGCCGGATTCTCCGACCAGCGCCAGCGTCTCACCTTCGTAAATTTCCAGGTTGACATCAGACACTGCATGCACCACCAGCGGATCCTTCTTTGTGCCGCCAATAGGGAATTCCTTTACCAGATGATTGGTGCGAAGCAGAAGCTTGCGTTCACTCGTGCTGTTTTCTGTCTGCTGGTTTTCTGCCAGCCCATCCAGACATGGCTGATCTGCCAGCCATGTTGTGTTTTCAGTTGTCTCCATTCACGCTCACCTCCTCTGCTCCGGCATTTTCGCTCCGAAAGCACCGCACCTTATGCCCTTCGGCACTCTCATACATCTGCGGCTCCTCATTTCTGCACCGCTCCGTCGCATACTCACACCGGGTGCAGAAACGGCAACCTTTCGGCAGATGTAAGAGATTCGGCACCACACCCTCGATCGTGTAAAGCCGCTCTTCCCGGCTGTCCAGCTTCGGAATGGACTTTAACAGGCCCTGCGTATAAGGGTGCGCGGTATGGTCAAACAGTTCAAAGGTCTCTGCCTGCTCCATAACCTTGCCCGCATACATGACATACACATAGTCGCAAACTTCTGCCACCACGCCCATGTTGTGGGTAATGAGGATGATCGAAGTTCCCTGCTCCTCACAGAGTTTCTTCATTAACTGTAAGATCTGCGCTTCAATGGTCACGTCCAGCGCCGTGGTCGGCTCGTCGGCGATCATCACCTTCGGGCGGCACACCATGGCCATACCGATCATGACTCTCTGGCGCAGACCGCCGGAAAGCTGATGCGGATAACTCTTATAGCGCTTCTCCGGCTCCGGGATTCCGACTGCACGGAAAATGTCAATAACGCGCTGCTTTGCTTCTTCTTTTGAAACCTTCTGATGCAAAAGAATGGCCTCCTGCACCTGCTTTCCCACCGGATAGACCGGGTTTAACGAGGTCATCGGCTCCTGGAAGATCATCGAGATCTCATTTCCGCGCACCTTCGCCAGTTCCCGCGGGGAAAGGTGGGTAATGTCGCGTCCCTCCAGGGTAATGCTTCCGCCTACCACCTTGCCCGGGTAACGCAAAAGTCCCATAACAGACATGGCGGTCATACTCTTTCCACATCCGCTCTCTCCTACAATGCCAATGATCTTTCCGGCCGGTACCTCAATGCTGACGCCATCCACTGCCGGCACCTCCCCCTTCGCGGTAAAGAAGTGGGATTTCAGATCACGGATATCTAATACGATTGAATCGTTCATGTTCTTCTCCTTTTCATTCCTGCCCCTGTCAGGCAAAAATGCTCCTTCTCTGCTGGCAACTGCTCCTGCCCGTCAGGCACAGCCAGTCACCACTGCTGTCTTTTTCCATGCAGTTCCGGCCTTACTGCTCCTTCAGATACGGGTCCAGCACATCGCGCAGACCATCGCCCAGGAAGTTAAATGCCATCACCACGATCATGATCGCAACACTCGGCGCAATGGAAAGCCACGGCTCGGAAAACAGATATTTCTTTCCGCGCACAACCATCAGTCCCCAGCTGGCACTCGGCGGCTGTGCACCGACGCCCAGGAAGCTTAACGATGCCTCAGAGAGGATTGCGGATGGAATATTTAACGTAAACAGCACGATCAGGGAAGGAATGCAATTCGGCAGGATGTGCCGGAACATGATGACCCATTTTTTCACGCCAATGCTCCGCGCCGCTTCCACGTACTCTTTTTCCTTTAAGGAAAGGGTCTGGGAGCGGACAATACGGGCCGTTCCCGCCCAGTTTACCAGGCTTAATGCAATGAAGATGTTGATCAGACCCCCGCCCATGGTATACATGACCACCATAGCCAGAAGCAGGGACGGGAATGCCAGCATCACATCCGCCAGACGCATGATGATGAAATCGACCTTTCCGCCATAGAAACCGGCATACATGCCAAGCACGGTGCCGATTGCCATGGAAATGAGCGTCGGCACCAGACCAATCGTTAAGGAAATGCGGGCACCGAAAATAATGCGGCTTAAGACATCGCGCCCCAGCTCATCGGTTCCCAGCCAGTGCGCTGCGCTCGGATGCTGCAGGCGGTCTGCCAGGCTCTGCTGTAAATGATCGTAAGGCGCCACCACCGGGGCAAAGATTGCGATCAGGATCATAAGGATGATCAAGAGTGCAGAAAATGCTGCCAGCTTATTCTGACGTACCAGAGTCTTCGCCTTGTCCAGCCAGGTGTCTGCCTCGCCGATCTGAGCGCTGAAATCTGTCTGCATGTTTTTTGCATTTGTGCCATCCTGCTGCACGCTGCTGCCCACACCGGTCCGGCTGTTTTCAGACAGATTTTCCATACTTGTTTTTCTTTCCATCTTACGCGCCCTCCCTGATTCTCGGATCCAGTACATTATAAAGCAGGTCTGCCACCAGGTTTCCTGCAATGATCAGGATCGTAGTAAAAATAACGGTGCCCTGCAAAAGCGGCATATCTCTGGTCTCAATGGCATTGACTGCCAGACGACCAATGCCCGGAACACCGAACACACTCTCCGTTAAAACAGCGCCGGACAGCATGCTGGACACCTGCAGCGCCATCATCGTCACAACCGGGAGCATGGCATTTTTCAGCGCATGCTTTACAATGACACCAGACTCCAACAGACCCTTAGCCCGCGCTGTGCGGATAAAGTCATTCTGCATGATCTCAACCAAGTTGGAGCGGGTCATGCGGGCAATGCTTCCCGCAGAGTTCCACCCCAGCACGATCGCCGGAAGGATCATTGCACGGAAGGAATCAAAACCGGAAACCGGGAACCATTTAAACTTAAACGCAAACAGATACTGGAGTACCAGCGCTGTCATAAAGACCGGCATGGAAACACCGATCAGGGCACCGCCCATAAACAGGCGGTCCAGCAGCTTATTCTGGCGCACCGCTGCAATGATCCCAGCCACAATGCCGATCACCCAGGCAACCACCGCCGCCAGAAGGGATAATTTCACTGTATTCGGGAATGCCTCTAAAATAATCTTTGTCACATTCCGGTTCAGCCTGTAGGACGTTCCGAAATCGCCCCGCAGCGCATGGGCAATATACTGGAAAAACTGAACATACAAAGGCTTATCCAGCCCCATCTCTTTGCTGATCTTCTCGATCACCGCCGGATTCACATGCTCACCCATCATGGTGGTAACCGGGTCACCCGGGACAATGCGCAGCATGATGAAAATCAGAAGCACCACGCCCACCAGGACCGGAATGGAAATCAGAATCCTCTTCAGTACCTTCTTGAACAAAACCTTATCCTCCTTCTATGCAGACACACAATCTGGCATGCCCGTTGACATACAGACCGGCCATGAATGTTTCCTTCCTCTGCGTTTCTACATGGCAAAAGAGGGAGTCCCTTTCGGAAACTCCCTCCGGTCACGATCCTACTCGTTGATTGATACGTTGTAGAAAAGCTGGTCACTCAGACCGCTCCATAACGGTGCAAAGCCCTCTACCCGCTTGCTGACTGCGAACAGATGCAGTCTGGAGAACATCGGCACCCATGCCGCATCCTCGTGGGCGATCTTCTCTTCCAGTGCCTTGTACTCAGCCAGACGCTCGTCTTCGTTCACAATGGTACGCGCCTTCGCTACACGGTTCATCACTTCGGTATCCGGGTAATTGATGGAGCGGATCTTTGTCTTCTCTTCATTTCCAAAGAAGGTGTAAATGAAGTTGTCCGGGTCGTTGTAATCGGCAGACCAGGTAGACATGAAGGAACCAAGCTCACCGGATTTTCTGGTCTCTAACCAGGTAGATTCATCGTAATTCTTGATCTCTGCGCGGATGCCAACCTCAGCAAGCTGGTCGCTGACAATCTCCAGCGCCATGGTCATGGTGTCAGAAGCAGAGCTGTCTGCTGCAATCTCCATGTCAAAACCATCTGCATAGCCAGCCTCGGCAAGCAGCGCCTTTGCAGCCTCCGGATCGTACTTGATCTCTTCCTGATCCGGGTTAAAGCCGATGAGGCCGTGCGGGAAGATTCCCTGCTCCACCTGTCCTCTGCCGCCGTAAAGCGCATCCAGGATTGCCTGGCGGTCGATGGACATCTGAACCGCCTTGCGGACTCTGACATCCTGGAACGGCTCCTTATTAAAGTTCATGGTAAAGTACACGATACCAACACGCGGTCCCTGCACGATCTGGTCCGGATACGTCTCGGTAAAGCGGTCAACAGAATCTGCCGCATAGTCCAGGTCGAGAATGTCAAGCTCGCCGCTCTCAAACATCATGGACTGGGTCTCAGTATCCGGGATGATCTTGATGACAACGCCCGGAAGCTTGGAAGCGCCCTTCCAGTAGTCCTCATTGCGGGTCAGAACCAGCTGGTTGTTAAAGCTCCAGGAAGAAAACTCAAACGGGCCTGTACCAACGGTCACTGCCGGATCCATACCAAACTGGTCACCTGCTGCCTCGGTTGCCTCGCTGTCATAAATCGAAACACCCGGGGAAGAAATACTTGCCAGGAAACCGGCAAACGGCTCCTTTAAGGTCACTTTGATGGTGTAATCGTCCACCACCTCAACGCCCTCCAGGGTATCGGTCTCGCCAGCCAAGAGCTCATCCGCACCCTTGATCTGGTCGATAAATTCGGTATTCACGCCGCCCTCTACGGTCAACATGCGGTGGAAAGTATAAGCCACATCCTCTGCGGTAAAATCATTGCCATTGTGGAACTTCACGCCCTGTCTCAAATGGAACGTATACTCCAGACCATCGTCAGAAATATCCCAGTTCTCAGCCAGACTCGGAACAATCTTGGAATTGCCGTCCGCGTCGACCTCAACATCGACCAGACGATCGAAAATATTGAACGGAACCTCGTAATCCTTAGAGGTCTTCTGAACATCTGCCGTCTGGATATCCGCATTCAGTGCAGCTACCAGGTAACCGGTCGTATCCACGTCCACGCCCTTCACTTCAGCAGCAGTTTCACTCTCTGCGCCCGCTGTATTCTCTGTTGTATCGGAAGTTTTGCTGCCGCCGCAGCCGGTCAGCGCCAGGCCAGCCGTCAGTGCAGCAGCCAGGATGAGACTGAGCTTCTTCTTCATAATATCCTCCTTGATGCGGACGGGATTTTATTGCTGTTTTTCCACACAGCATTCTATGCCAGCAACCAAAAATGGTGCATTGCCTCCTTAAGAGGATGCACCATTGCATTTGTATTGGCTGCGGCATCTGAAAATGTCCGCTAATAAAAAAATCATATCACATCGGAGGTGGATTTTCAACACCCTTTCGTAGCACTCCTTTTTATTTTCACTTATATTTTCTACTAGCATACAATCTTTCATATATGCCCTTGTATGCTCAGCGCTGCTACAAAAACAGGTCATCCAAGTCATCCAGGCTTCGCACAATCCGAATTGCCAGTTCTTTTAATACAAACATCACCAGCCTTGCCCATCCTACCAGATTCAGATGACAGATAAAGCTCACAAAATTTCCACCTGCAAGTCCATGAACAGCTGCATCTGCCCCATCGATTATGCAAAGAGTCGCATTCCCTATAATGAGCATTATACGCAGGTCGCACTGGCCCACTCTGTTTTATGGATATCCGCTGTGAGATAATCCTTTTCCCCGATCATTGCAGTTTCACTCCGATTCTTTCCGATAACGCTTCCGAAGAATTCAGCAACGTTCTCAACATTTCCTTTTCTTCCAGAGAAAGCTTTGTATAGTCGCGATGGCTGTTCCTGTTGATGCCGTTCCAAACGTGGCCGCAACTGCCATAGCCGCAGTTGGACCAAATGCTGCAATACTGGCTCCTGCCATGGCACCTGCCCCGGCAAGACTGGTACTGATCTTATCCGTCTTCTTGCTTTCAATCTGTAACTGATCGACTTCCTGCTCAAAAGCCTGGCGTTTCAGAGTGACCCGGGACATCTGTTTGCTCAGTTCACCCGGCTTATTTGATAGGGAATGAATATAGTCATCTACCCGCTTTAAAATTACTACGGCTTCCAGTTTCTTTTCATGGAGACCTGTAGTGTTCCGGATTGTTGTATCATAAGTATCCTGATACTGTTCGCCTGCTTCTTGCGCTGCTTC
This sequence comes from Clostridium sp. AF32-12BH, assembly GCF_003477935.1. Lineage (NCBI taxonomy): Bacteria > Bacillati > Bacillota > Clostridia > Eubacteriales > Clostridiaceae > Clostridium > Clostridium sp. AF32-12BH. Next base: position 120,532 of record NZ_QUEH01000014.1, read on the forward strand.
AAGTGCTGCTTTCTTATATCCGGAATTAAACATGAGAACCCCACTTTCCATTACGTGTTTACAATATGTATCATGGTTCCATTATACACGTAAGGAATAGAGGATGCAATTTTATATGGTCAACTGAATTTGGCATAAATCACATCAATATTTTCATCTATATTTCCACCAAACTCTTGCATATTGTTTTCCCATCTCCTATGATAATACTACAAAGAAAACAAAGGAGGCTTCCCTATGAGCTCAGCATTTACCACTTTGACCGAAAAATTAGCCCAGTTTGAAAAATATCTTATGGAAACAATAGAGAACTTGCGTCTTCTGAAGCTTGCACAGCTGAAGCTTCATCGCTATAAAAAAGAGAAAAATGCCGCAGAATAAATTTACTCCATTCTGCGGCATCTTTTTCATGTCTTATTTCATTGTTACTTATTTTGCTGTTGGACATAATGATTCTTTCTGATAAACTTCACTGATTTTTTTCACATCATAATCCGGTGCATAGTCTTTGGCTACGTTGCATATTTCTTTCACTATGGCAAGATTAATTTCCAACATATCTGCAATCTGCTCCGGTGCAAGACCTCTTTTCATTTTTTTGATTATCAAATCCGTCAACACGTAAGCTTCTCCCCGATCTTCTCCTCGGGCTTCTCGTGAACTACATCGGCAATTGAATTACCAAGCATCTGATTACGAAGCATAGCTCCGTAGTTTCAGGGGTG
>NZ_QUEH01000015.1:0-115948 GCF_003477935.1 Clostridium sp. AF32-12BH
TTGAGGAAAACATCGCTCTTGCAAGGCAATTTTTATTGGAGCAGTTTGTGAGCCGTGGCATGGTGGTTGACTTCGCTGTACACCAGCCAGACAGAGAGGACGGCGGCATACCCAATCCCCATTTTCATGTGCTTTGCCCCATCCGTCCCATCGAGCAGAACGGCAAATGGGGCTGTAAGCAGCACCGAGTTTACGAGCTGGACGAGGACGGCAACCGTATCCGGGACGCAGATGGAAACTTTGTGTTTAACGCCGTTCCCACTACCGACTGGGGTAGTCCCGAAACGCTGGAATACTGGCGGCAGACATGGGCGGAGCTATGCAACGCCAAGTTTGCTGAAAAGGGGCTTGACGTTAGTATCGACCACCGAAGCTATGAGCGTCAGGGCGTGGAGCTTCTTCCCACCGTCCATGAGGGCGCAACCGTCCGGGCAATGGAGAAGAAGGGCATACGCACCGAGAAAGGCGAGTTCAACCGCTGGATCAAAGCCACCAATGCCGTTATCCGGGACATTAAGAAGAAAATCGCTCTCCTGTTTGATTGGATTGCCGAAGCAAAAGCGGAGCTTGCCAAGCCGCAGGCACCCGACCTTGTTTCTCTGCTGAACGCCTATTACACCCAGCGCAAAGCCGGGGCGTATTCCCAGAAAGGTAAAATCAGCAACCTAAAGGAGATGAACGATACTTTCAATTATCTCCGGGCAAACGGCATTTACTCCCTTGAGGATTTGGAACGCCGTGTCAGCGAACACAGTGCGGCCACCGAGAGCTTGAAGAAAACGCTGGACGAGCAGACCGCCCGAATGAAAGCGATTAAGCGGCTCTATGACAGCTCCGCTGCTTTCCAGAACTTGAAGCCTGTCTATGACGGCTTGCAGAAAATCAAGTTTGAGAAGCCCAGAGCCAAGTACAAGGCAGAGCATGAAGCGGAACTGAAACAGTTCTACGCCGCCAGACGAAAGCTGACCGGGGAGTTCCCAGACGGCAAGGTGGATATGAAAAAGCTGTCCGACGAGTATGACGAGCTGGAACAGGCGCACGAAACCACCTATGGCGAGTTTATGGCTGTCAGAGACGATTTACACCGCCTTTGGAAGGTCAAGTCATGCGTAGATACTGCCGCCCGATTTAACGAGCGTACAGAGGAACAAAAGCTCCAAAATCGACCCCAAACACGACAGAAAAAGGAGGAACTATCCCGATGAATTACACCCAAGCACAGATTGACCGGGCAAACGCCGTCAGTCTGGAAGATTTTCTCCGCACACAGGGAGAGACACTGATAAAAAGCGGACGAGAATACCGCTGGAAAGAACATGACAGTCTGACTATCCGAGGTAACAAGTGGTTTCGCCACAGCCAGAGCAAGGGCGGCTATCCCATTGATTTTGTCATGGAGTTTTACGGCAAGTCCTTTCCCGAAGCCGTCCAGATGTTGACAGGCGAAAACGGCGAGGGACAGAGCGAAGCCAGCACAGCACCGCCCACAGCGTTTCACTTGCCCTTGCACAACAGAACAGCCGACAGAGCAATTCAATATCTTTGCGAAAGCCGAGGTCTCAACAAAACGCTTGTTGAGCCTTTTCTTCTTTCCGGGGACATTTACGAGGACGCAAAGCGGCACAATGTTGTCTTTGTTGGCAGAGACCGAAGCGGTACGCCGAGATACGCCCATGTGCGAGGAACGGCAGACCCATTCAGACAGGATATTACCGGGTCTGACAAGTCCTATCCGTTCCGCTATGAGGGAAACGGCAACCAGCTTTTTGTTTTTGAAGCGCCGATTGACCTTTTGTCCTTTATCTGCCTTTATCCGCAGGATTGGCAGACAAGAAATTATCTTGCCCTGGGCGGCGTTTCGGGCAAAGCCCTTGACCGTTTTCTTTCTGAACGCAAGGACACCCGAAAAGTATTCCTCTGCCTTGACAGCGACACCGCAGGAAGCGAAGCCTGTACCCGACTGGCACAGTCCATTCCCAGCGAGATCGCCGTCATTCGCCTTGTCCCGGCAAGGAAAGACTGGAACGATGTTCTCCGTCAGCAAGGGGACATTCCGAGCCGCAAATTTATAGCGAAAACAATCACGCTGCGAGAGCTGCCCACTGCCCAGCCTGTCCCCATGCTCCGTATGGCAGATGTGGAGCTGACGAGCGTGGATTGGTTATGGTTTCCGTATATTCCCTTTGGAAAGCTGACCATCATACAGGGCAACCCCGGCGAGGGCAAGACCTACTTTGCCATGCGTCTTGCGGCGGCTTGCACCAACCGAAAGCCTTTACCCGGTATGGAGACCCTTGAGCCTTTCAACATCATCTACCAGACCGCAGAGGACGGTCTGGGCGATACCGTCAAGCCCCGACTGATGGAAGCGGAAGCAGACCTTGAAAGAGTGCTTGTCATTGACGATAGGGACACACCGCTGACCCTTGCCGATGAGCGCATAGCAAGGGCAATCCGGGAGAACAACGCAAGGCTTGTTATCATTGACCCGGTACAGGCGTTTCTGGGCGTAGATGTGGACATGAACAGGGCAAACGAGGTGCGCCCGATATTCCGCAGTCTGGGAGACATTGCACAGGCTACCGGGTGCGCTATCGTGCTGATCGGACACCTGAACAAAGCCGCAGGAACGCAAAGCACCTACCGGGGATTGGGGTCTATCGACATTACGGCGGCAGTCCGCAGTCTGCTTTTTATCGGCAAGCTGAAGGACAGCCCCACAACGAGGGTGCTTATCCATGAGAAAAGTTCCCTTGCGCCGCCCGGACAGTCCCTTGCCTTTTCTCTGGGAGACGAGAAAGGCTTTGAGTGGATAGGGGCTTATGACATTACCGCTGACGAACTTCTTGCCGGGACAGACACCGCCAAGACCGAAAGCAAGACCGCACAGGCGCAAATGCTCATTCTGGAACTGCTTGCAGACGGAAAGCGTATGCCGAGCGCAGAGCTGGAAAAGACGGTCAATGAGCGTGGGATTTCCTCACGCACCATGAGAACGGCAAAGAGCCGTATCGGGGACAGACTTGTGACCGAGAAAGACGGCACGGCATGGGTCTGCTATCTCCGAGACTGACAACAGGAACACGGCAAGCGTGGCAAAGACGGCAAGGTTTTTATAGATACCTTAATGTTGCCGCCTTGCCTTGTTCCCTCATACTGACACCGCCCGATGATGAACAGTCACCGGGCATTTTTCATTTACAGGAGGATTTTGAATGAACAATACCGCAACCAACACCGCCACTTGCCCGACTGTCAGAAAGCAGATTGGCAAGACCACCTATATCGTCCGTGTCCATTTCAGCGAGACCGCCAAGGAGACGATGGAGGACAAAATCAAGCGTATGCTCCGTGAGGAAGTCCGCAAAATGTGACTTCTTTTTGAATTTGATGAAAAAGTCCTTGACTTTTCGTCTCTGGCAAAACGGCGAAGTCGATTTTGATTTCCTGTGGTGCCAGACTTGCCCCATTTGATATCGCAGAGCTTCGTGAGATCATGTCTTACGATGAAATGGAGCTGGATAAGATCGGAGACAGGAAAACAGCCTTGTTTCTGATTATGTCCGATACGGATACCACATTCAACTTTGTGATTGCGATGTTGCAGTCACAGCTTTTCAATCTGCTTTGCGATAAGGCAGATGATGAATATGGTGGAAGACTTCCGGTGCATGTGCGTGTCATCGCTGATGAGTTTGCCAACATCGGACAAATTCCTCAGTTTGACAAGCTGATCGCAACTATCCGAAGCAGGGAAATCTCTGCTTCTATTATTTTGCAGTCACAGAGTCAGTTAAAGGCAATGTATAAGGATAGTGCAGATACCATTCTGGGCAACTGTGATACGACTTTATTCCTTGGTGGGAAAGAGAAGACCACATTAAAGGAAATGAGTGAGCTTCTGGGTAAGGAAACCATTGACCTGTATAACACTTCGGAGACGAGGAGTAATCAGAAGTCTTTTGGATTGAATTACCAGAAAACAGGCAAACAGCTGATGACAGAAGATGAGATTGCATTCATGGATGGAGGAAAATGTATCCTGCAGATCCGTGGTGCCAGACCATTTTTCTCGGACAAATATGATATCACGAAACACAAAAACTATCGGCTTCTTGCAGATGAAAACGAGAAGAACCGATACAAAGTTGAGAAAGAGTTAAATCCGCAGTACACACCGAAATCTGAAGAAGAGGTGGAAGTAATTCATGTAGAACTGTCGGAGTAACCTTGGGAATGAACGAAAAATAATGAGGAAAGGAATAACTGACATTAGGTGCGCCGGCTTTTTAGTCGGTGTTTTTTCATTCCCGTAAACACCTGAAAAAAGTCAGTTTTGGTGAATGTATATGGCGTTTTTTAGCAGTGCAATTACAACTTTAAAAACTCTTGTAGTCGCAATCGGTGCAGGTCTTGGCGTGTGGGGTGTCGTAAACCTTCTGGAAGGATATGGGAATGACAATCCCGGCGCTAATGCTCATGTGCGGTAAAGAAGCTAAACCAAGACAAAGGCAGCCAAGGCTACCGCTATACCGTATAAGAATGGAGCAGTAACACCAAGATGTTGCTGCTTCATTTTCATATTTCCAAATTTCTTTGAACGCTGTTGACTTCTATTACGGTTAGTGATATATTTATTACAGTAACCGTAACAAGGAGGATAAACAATGCGTGATAATATGAAAGGTGGTGCGCTTACAGAAGTGACATTTTACATTTTACTTTCTCTCTATGCTCCAAAACATGGATATGCTGTCATGCAATTTATCGAAGAAAAAACAGGTGGGCGGCTTTCATTGGGAGCAGGCACTTTGTATGGTGCGCTAAACTCTTTGCAGGAAAAGAAATGGATTAAGCCTTGCGGAGATTGTGAAGGTAGAAAAAAAGAATACATCATTACCTCACTGGGAAAAGAAGTTGCGAAAAAAGAACTTGTAAGGCTTAATGAACTTGTAGAGGTTGCAAGTGGAATTATTGGAGGTACAGTATGAGAAAAAAATGTTATCATTTTTTTGGTGGTCTGTTGAATGCACAGGCGAATTGGCTGAATAAAATGTCGGAGAAGGGCTATCGTCTTATTCGAGCGGGGAAAATGTTATATGAGTTTGAAGAATGTAAACCTAATGAAGTAAAATACTGTGTAGAATTTATCGGAGAAAAATCGAAAGAGAATGCAAAAGACTATTCCCTCTTTTTGGAAGATATGGGCTATAAGGTATTTTTCAAAAATATCAATCTTAACTATTCTGTCGGTAAGGTGCGTTGGCGTCCATGGGCTGAAAAAGGCGGACGCATTGCGACCAACACTACAACCTTCAACCGTGAATTGTTGATTGTAGAAAAAGAGAATGATGGAAAGCCGTTTGAACTTCATACTTCCTATGAGGACAAGGAAAACTATTACAGAAATCTGCGTAATCCATGGTTGTTGATACTGCTTATGTTTGCAATATTTGCAGTTATAAATCATTCGATTGTTTTTGGTGTGCTTGCTTTGATTTCTCTGATTCCCGTTCTTATATATCAAATACAAATCATGCACAACAGACAAGAAGCAAAAACACAAGAATGATAATATAAATAGCAAATCCAGCCGAGCCAGTCAACGGCAAGTAAATGGGCTGCACCCACCGTTGACAGCCCCGCCTGTCCTTGCCGGTGGGTAATCAAGGGGCGACAGCAGAAAATGCTGCCGCCCTTTCCCATAATTGAAGAAAGGGGGATTTTCCATGACCGAACAGGAAGCCTATCAAGAACATATCCGCTATACCCATGATACCTATTGCCGGATTGTTATTCGCCATGCGTCCTTTGACGCTGCCCGTATGCTGGCGGCGAGGTGGAGACGGGAAATCTCTCTTGAATATTTGACCGAAGAAAAGTTTGTCCCACTAAGCACCACAGACGAGTATTTTCAAGTGCCGGACTATGGCGAAACTTATCTGTTTTCTGTCCGGGGGCAGACGATATTTTTAGATAGCTGTTCCCTTGCGGCGGCTCTTGCCGGGCTGCCGGAACAGACACAAGAGGAAATCTTTTTATATTACTTCCAGCACTTGACACAGAAAGAAATCGGAGAACAAAGCGGCTGGACACGCAGCACAATCGGGCGGCATATTCAGCTTGCCTTGAAGCGGCTGAAAGAGGAAATGGAGGTGTTGTCCCATGAGTAACCGACTTCTCCCCTATGACACTATCATAAAGGCACATGAGGGCGACCCCATAGCGATACAAGCCGTCCTTGACCGATACGCTGGATATATCCGCTACTTCTCCAACATGAACGGTTATTATAACTCTGATATGGAGGACTACATCAGAACAAAGCTGATTGAAAGCCTGTTCAAGTTTCGGCTTGACCGATAACATAAAAACTGAATATCCCGCCGCCCCGCAGCGGCACATGAAGCAGTAAATCCGAAAAAGATTTGCTGCTTTTTTTGCGCCCATTTTTGGCAAATTTCCAAATGTTCCGTATTAGACAGTGAAGCCAAAAAAGATTGCCGTTTTTTTCAGACGGCGAGCAAAACACAGTTTCCAAAACGCCTTATTGTCGGGAAAGACCACGCCGCAGGAAAAGTTCTTGCCGGAAAGTCCGTCATTTTTGCTTTTTGCGGTGTTGTAGGGAGTAAGGGGAGAACGCCGCCCGCAGCCTTTTATAAAAAAGCTGGTTATAGATTTCCCGAAAAAGTGGCAGTAGCAAGTGAACGGCAGTCCGGCAGTTTCTTAGAGCAAGATTCTACCGAGGTGCCAAAATTCGCTTATCGCTCATTTTGCCCCTGCGGGAATCTTGTTGGGGAGTGCCTTCCCCAAACCCTGCTATGCGGCTTGTGCCGCTTGAAAATCCCACCAAAAAATACTTAAAAAATCGCCCACAAAACGGCGGTAAGTGAAAGGAGTTGATACCCATAGGAAAGCGATACAATACGCCCCACCGAAGCCATGTAGTCAAGACACGCATGACCGAAGAAGAATATGCCGACTTCACAGAACGGCTAAAGAATTATGACATGAGCCAAGCCGAGTTTATCCGACAAGCCATTACAAGGGCGACCATTCGCCCCATTGTTACCGTTTCCCCGGTCAATGATGAACTGCTGTCCGCTGTTGGAAAGTTGATAGCCGAATACGGAAAAATCGGCGGCAACCTTAATCAGATCGCCCGTGCCCTCAACGAATACGGAACGCCCTACAATACGCTGTCCGTTGAAGTGCGAGCCGCCATTTCCGACCTTGCCGCCTTGAAGTTTGAAGTCTTGCGAAAGGTAGGTGACGCTGTTGGCAACATTCAAGCATATCAGCTCTAAAAATGCGGACTACGGTGCAGCCGAGCAGTATCTAACCTTTGAGCATGACGAGTTTACCATGAAGCCCACCCTTGACGAAGCCGGGCGGCTCATTCTCCGGGAGGATTACCGAATAGCCACGCTGAACTGCGGCGAGGAAGATTTTGCCGTTGCCTGTATGCGGGCAAATCTCCGATACGGCAAGAACCAAAAACGGGAAGATGTGAAAAGCCACCACTATATCATTTCCTTTGACCCACGGGACGCAGCGGACAACGGCTTGACCGTAGACCGGGCGCAAGCATTGGGCGAGGAATTTTGTGCCGAGCATTTCCCAGGACACCAAGCCATTGTCTGTACCCACCCGGACGGACACAACCACAGCGGCAATATCCATGTTCACATTGTTATCAATTCTCTGCGTATCGAGGAAGTACCCTTACTGCCCTACATGGACAGACCGGCAGATACCCGTGCCGGGTGCAAGCACCGCTGTACGGACGCTGCTATGGAATACTTCAAAGCCGAGGTCATGGAGATGTGCCACCGGGAAAATCTCTATCAAATCGACCTTTTGCATGGCAGCAAAAACCGCATTACCGAGCGTGAGTATTGGGCGCAGCGGAAAGGGCAGGCAAAGCTGGACAAGGAAGCTGCCGCCTTGCCAGCCGAGGAGCAGCCAGCCAAGCCCACGAAGTTTGAAACAGACAAGGAAAAATTGCGGCAGGCCATACGCACCGCGCTGTCCTCTGCCGCAAGCTATGGCGAGTTCGCCGCCGTTCTCTTGCAACAGGGCGTGACTGTCAAGGAGAGCCGAGGGCGGCTATCCTACCTCACGCCGGACAGGACAAAGCCCATTACCGCCCGCAAGCTGGGAGATGATTTTGACCGCGCTGCCGTTCTTACTCTTTTGGAGCAGAACGCCCACAGAGCCGCCGAAAAGACCGTACCCATACCCGAATACCATACCGCTGAAACAAACCGCACAGAGCGAGGAAAAACGCAGAAAATCGCCCCGACAGGCAACATTCAGAGAATGGTTGACCGTGCGGCGAAGCGAGCCGAGGGAAAAGGTATCGGCTATGACCGTTGGGCGGCTGTCCACAATCTCAAACAGATGGCGGCTACCGTTGCCGCTATGGAGCAATACGGCTTTACCCCGGATGAACTGGACGCAGCCCTTGTGTCTGCCAATGCGGATTTACACAGCAGCACCGCCAAGCTGAAGCCCATTGAAACGGCTATCCGTGAGAAAAAGGACTTGCAGAAACAGGTGCTTGCCTATGCCAAGACAAGAGATGTGCGTGACGGCTTGAAAAAGCAGAAAACCGATAAGGCACGCAAAGCCTACCGTGAAAAGCATGAAAGCGACTTTATCATAGCAGACGCAGCCGTAAGATATTTTCGGCAAAAAGACATTATCAAGCTGCCCACCTATAAATCGTTGCAGGCTGAAATCGAGCAGCTTACCGCCGAGAAGAACGCCCTTTACAACGAGTACCGGGCAAATAAAGAGCGTGTCCGGGAGTTGCAGACCATGAAAAGCAATCTTTCCCAAATGCACCACGGCGAACCGAGCAGACAGAAAAAGCATGAACAGGAGCGTTAAAAACCGCCCCGAAATGATACCGAAACCAAACAAAAACAGGGATATACCCTTACCCCTATCCGCAATACTCCCCGACCTCAAAACAGGGCGTACAGGGCAAAAAATCCCCGAAAATGATACCGAGAAGATACAGTTTTCCCGCCCTATCCGTGATACCCACGGAAACGGCAGAAAGGAGCGTACCAATGCCACGCATGAGCAACAAACGGCGGATTGAATGGAGCTTTTTCCTCAACCACCGAAACCGAATTACCTATAACGACCTTTGCCGGGGTTGCACCCACGATTGCAAGCAGAGTTTCCGAGCCGTGATTATCCTCTGCCACCGGTATTACTCCAAGCGTTGGAAACCAAAGGAGGACACCGCCTATGGCAGATAACCGCAAATATTACTACCTCAAACTGAAAGAAAGCTATTTTGATGATGACGCTATCGTGCTGTTGGAGAGTATGCCGGACGGTATTCTCTATTCCAACATTCTCTTGAAGCTGTACTTAAAATCGCTGAAAAACGGCGGCAAGTTGCAGCTTGACGAGAATATCCCTTACACAGCACAGATGATCGCCACTCTTACCCGTCAGCAGGTAGGCACGGTGGAACGGGCGTTAGGGATTTTTCAGCAGTTGGGGCTTGTGGAGCAGCTACACGGCGGCTTGCTCTACATGACCGATATTGAACTGATGATAGGGCAATCCTCTACCGAAGCGGAACGAAAACGGGCGGCAAGGCTTGCAAACAAGGCTTTGCCACCACCCCGGACAAACGGCGGACATTTGTCCGACATTCGTCCGCCAGAGATAGAGATAAAGAAAGAGATAGATATAGAGATAGAAAAAGAGAGAGAGTTAGAAACGGGACAAGCCCCCGCCCGCAGCTATGGCAGATACAACAATGTTTTTCTTTCCGATACGGAACTGGACGAGCTGAAAGCGGAACTGCCCGACAAATGGGAGTATTATATTGACCGCTTATCTACTCATATAGCGTCCAAAGGAACGAAATACCGCAGTCATGCAGCCACGATATACAAGTGGGCGCAGGAGGACGAAGCCAAGAAACCGCCGAAAAAAGGCATACCCGATTACACCTTTAAGGAGGGCGAGAGTTTATGACTGAACTTTTTACCGATACCGTTTTGAATATGATGACTACTACCGCAGAGCCGGAGGACTACACGGGCGAGGACGGTCTGCTTTACTGCAGCAAATGCCGCACGGCGAAAGAAGCCTACTTTCCCAAAGAAACCGCCGCATGGTTGGGGCATGACAAGCACCCGACAGAATGTGACTGCCAACGGGAGAAGCGTTTGGAATGTGAATCCGCCGAGGAACGCAGACGACACCTTAACACCGTTATGGAACTGAAACGCCGGGGCTTTACCGACCTCACCATGCAGGAATGGACTTTTGCACATGACAACGGCAAATGCCCGCAGATGAGCAAGGCACATTTATATGTGGAGCATTGGGAGCAGATGAGAGAAAACAACTATGGTCTGCTCTTGTGGGGCAAGGTAGGCACAGGAAAAAGCTATTTTGCCGGGTGCATTGCCAATGCCCTTATGGAACAGGAAATCTCCGTCCGCATGACAAACTTTTCTGCGATACTGAATGATTTAACTGCCAGCTTTGAGGGGCGAAACGAATATATCGAGCGTCTTTGCCGTTTCCCTCTGCTGATACTTGATGATTTTGGTATGGAGCGTGGCACAGAGTACGGTTTGGAACAGGTCTACAATGTAATTGACAGCCGATACCGCAGCCGAAAGCCGCTGATTGTCACCACCAATCTAAGCCTTACGGAACTGCAGAATCCACAGGACACCGCCCACGCCCGTATCTATGACCGAGTGCTTGAAATGTGTCTGCCTATCCTCTTTACAGGCAAGAACTTCCGAAAGGAAACGGCACAAGCCAAGCTCAATGGACTAAAAGAACTGTTGAAGTGAAAGGAGTTGCCTATGACAGAAAACAAACAGAATAACAATGACCGCACCGACCGCCGCCCGGACTGCGTGACGGAGATCCGCATGGGTAACACCGTGCTTGTTGTGTCCGGCTTTTTCAAGAAAGATACCACAGCCACCGCAGCCGACAAGATGATGAAAGTGCTGGAAGCGGAAACTGCTACACAAAAAACGGTGATTTAACATGATACTGAAAAGCGGTCACGCTTTTGGCGTGACCGCTGGCGGAGAAATTATAGGTTGAAAAATGCGGAGAGTGCTTTCCCCAAATCTTCGGGAGCGTCTATGTTTACTTCATGTCCAGAATTTTTAATCACTAATAATTCGGCTTGTGGTAACTGCGATTGAAGCTGTAAAGAAGCCTGTTTATTTGCTGCATCTTTCTCCCCGCAGATAACCATTACAGGGCTATTGATACACTTCAATTCTTTTTGGAAATCCAAGTTTATCATGGATTTTGACAGATTGATAAAATCCGTTTTACCAAGTCCCATGCTTTCAAATGTTCTTTTAGGCATAAACCGAAAGAGCATATTTTGAAATTGCAAGAGTTTTTTCGGCATTGTATATTGTGTCGCAACCAACGCCAAAGAGTTTATTTTATCTGGATTTTCAATCCCATATTGCAATGCGAGAATACCGCCTAAAGATAGCCCACAGATATTGACCGGTTCTGAAAATTGCTTACAGTATTCGGAGAAAGCAAGATATAAAACTTGATAGCAGACCTCTTTATCTTCAAACCAATCAAAAAGGTTCGGGCATAAAATGTCCGCACTTTTCCCCATAGTGTTAATCGTATTTTTCCAGCTTGATGATGTTTGCCCTAATCCATGAAGTAATATAGTTTTCATTTTCTCTCCTGCAATGTCTGATGTGTATTTACGGTAAAGTATATCACAGAGTTATGAACTTTTCTATCTTTTTTGCAGCGAGAAGCCGCACAGTAAAAAATCGTCATTTTACCGGGCGGTAAAGAAGCAGAAGCCGCTATACAGACAGCCGCCCCATGTGGTACAATCAAGGTACGGAATAGTGGGGCTGGCTGTCGGAAACGGAGGATTTTATGTTAAGACAGACCAACCAACAACCAATTACCGCCCTTTACCCAAGACTATCCCATGAGGACGAGCTGCAAGGCGAAAGCAATTCCATTTCCAATCAGAAGCGTATCCTTGAAACCTATGCAAAGCAGAACGGCTTTTCCAATCTGCGCTGGTACACGGACGACGGTTATTCTGGTGCGAACTTTCAAAGACCCGGTTTTCAAGCCATGCTTGCGGACATTGAAGCCGGAAAAGTCGGGACAGTTATCGTAAAGGATATGTCGAGGTTAGGGCGAAACTACCTGCAAGTGGGAATGTACACGGAAATGATTTTCCCACAGAAAGGTGTCCGCTTCATCGCTATCAATGACGGAGTGGACAGCGCACAGGGCGACAATGACTTTGCCCCGCTGCGGAATATCTTTAACGAATGGCTGGTGAGAGATACGAGCAAGAAAATCAAAGCAGTAAAACGCTCAAAAGGCATGAATGGCAAGCCCATCACAAGCAAGCCTGTGTATGGCTACCTCATGGACGAGGATGAAAATTTCATTATTGACGAGGAAGCTGCACCCGTAGTCAAGCAGATATACAACCTCTGTCTTGCCGGGAATGGTCCGACCAAGATAGCCCGTATGCTCACAGAGCAGCAAATCCCCACGCCGGGAACGCTTGAATACCGCAGGACGGGCAGCACCCGCCGCTACCACCCCGGCTATGAGTGCAAGTGGGCGACCAATACCGTAGTGCATATCCTTGAAAACCGGGAATACACAGGCTGTCTGGTAAATTTCAAGACAGAAAAACTTTCTTACAAAGTCAAGCACAGTGTAGAAAATCCCCCGGAAAAGCAAGTGATTTTCGAGAACCACCACGAGCCTATCATAGACACCCAAACATGGGAACGGGTGCAGGAGCTTCGCAAACAGCGCAAACGCCCAAACCGCTATGATGAAGTGGGTTTGTTCTCCGGCATACTGTTCTGTGCGGACTGCGGCAGCGTGATGTATCAGCAGCGATACCAGACGGACAAGCGCAAGCAGGACTGTTATATCTGCGGCAACTACAAGAAACGCACCCATGACTGTACGGCGCACTTTATCCGCACCGACCTCTTGACCGCTGGTGTACTCTCCAATCTGCGGAAAGTGACCAGCTATGCGGCAAAGCATGAAGCCCGGTTTATGAAACTCTTGATTGAGCAGAACGAGGACGGGGGCAAACGCAGGAACGCCGCCAAGAAAAAGGAACTGGAAGCCTCCGAGAAACGCATAGCCGAGTTATCCGCTATCTTCAAGCGGCTGTATGAGGACAGCGTGACCGGGCGCATATCAGACGAGCGTTTCACAGAGCTGTCGGCAGACTATGAAGCAGAGCAACGGGAGCTGAAAGAAAGAGCCGCTGCTATTCAAGCGGAGCTTTCCAAAGCACAGGAAGCCACCGTGAACGCAGAAAAGTTTATGAATGTTGTCCGGCGGCATACCAGCTTTGAAGAACTTACCCCTACTCTGCTGCGGGAGTTTGTAGAGAAAATCGTTGTGCATGAGTGCAGCTATGACGAGAACAAGACCCGCAGACAGGACATTGAGATTTATTATTCTTTTGTTGGCAAGGTGGACTTGCCCGAATAACCGCCCGACCTATCCGACACAAGAGCTAAGTGCCGGATAGGAACGGCAAAATTTTTTACACTTCTATTACTTCTTTATCGCACATCAATAAAGAGCCAGGGCATCAAACAGCTGATGGCTGGTGCCGGAATCATGCTGCTGGGAACTACCCTGATTCCACAGCTGGCAACATTGTTCTCTTAAGAGGAGTAGTAGATGAACACCATCATTGAGAGAATTACGGAAGCGATAAAGGATATCCTGATCGGGCTTATCAAGTCAAGTTTGGATAACATGTTCACGTCTGTCAATGAGCAGGTGGGAACCATAGCCGGGCAGGTGGGACAGACACCGCAGGGATGGAATGCAGGGATTTTTAATCTGATTCAGAATTTATCCCAAACAGTGATTGTCCCCATTGCGGGACTGATCATCACCTTTGTCCTGTGCTATGAATTGATCACGATGGTAACACAGAAAAACAATTTCCATGAATTTGAGACTTACAATATTTTCCTCTGGATCTTCAAAGCGTATGTAGCTATTTATCTGGTGACAAATACGTTCAATATCACGATGGCGGTCTTTGACGTTGGCCAGCATGTGGTCAACAATGCCGCCGGAGTAATTTCCGGAAACACAGCAGTGGACGCATCGGAAGCAATCACAAGGATTGTGGATGCACTGGAAGATATGGAACTGGGGGATTTGTTCCTGCTATCCATGGAAACGATGTTGATCAGTGTTACCATGCACATTCTGTCAATTATCATTACGGTAATCTTGTACGGCAGGATGATAGAAATTTACCTTTATACTTCCATAGCACCAATTCCGTTTGCCACTATGACGAATAAGGAATGGGGCAATATCGGAAACAACTATTTAAAAGGCTTGTTCGCACTGGCATTTCAGGGATTCTTCATGATGGTCTGTGTGGGAATTTATGCAGTTTTAGTAAATGCAATGACCATATCCAGTGACCTTCATGCAGCAATGTTTTCAGTAGCGGCTTATACCGTGATTCTTGCATTTTCATTATTCAAGACCGGAAGCCTTAGCAAATCAATATTCAATGCCCACTAACGGGCAGGAAAGGAGCGCATACCATGGCGTATGTACCAGTACCAAAAGACCTTACCAAGGTCAAAACAAAAGTAGCGTTAAATCTGACAAAGCGGCAGTTGATTTTCTTTTCACTTGCCGCAGTTGTGGGAATTCCGTTTTATCTGTTCATGAGAAAACCAATCGGTTCCAGTATCGCTGCCATTCTGATGGTAACGATCATGCTTCCGTTTTTCTTCATGGCGATGTATGAAAAAGACGGGCTTCCCTTTGAAAAAGTGGTGGCAAATATCATTCGACAGAAGTTTATATGTCCAGCGGTAAGACCATATAAGACAGAAAATTTTTATCAGGAGATTTCCACCCTTGTAAAAAAGGAGGGTGTGCCGGATGGCAAAAAAGACAAAGCAGGAGGCTCAGCAGGAGCGTCTGTCCCTGGCGGAAAAAAGAAACCGTCAGGAAAGAAGAAACAAAAAAAGCAGAAAAGAAAGAGAACAGGAAAAGCGTAGGAAGAAGCAGGAACGGGATCGTAGGAAACAGAAAAACATTCCTACAACTGCACAGCAGAGTATTCCGTATATTCGGATGCTGCAGGATGGTATCTGCCAGGTGACAAAGACCTTTTTCTCTAAGACAATTCAGTTTTATGACATCAATTATCAGCTGGCTTTAAATGAGGATAAGACCACGATATTTGAGAATTACTGTGATTTTTTAAATTACTTTGATTCTTCCATCAGTGTGCAGCTGTCCTTTATCAATCAGCAGGTGGATGTGGCTGAATTTGAGAAAAGTATTGATATTCCGGATCAGAACGATGACTTCAATGCCATTCGTGAGGAGTACCGGACCATGTTAAAAAATCAGCTTTCCAAGGGAAACAATGGTCTGGTGAAAACCAAGTATATCACTTTTGGAATCGAAGCAGAAAGCCTGAAGGTGGCAAGACCAAGGCTTGAAAGGATTGAAGCCGATATCCTGAACAACTTTAAAGTTCTGGGAGCACAGGCACATTCCTTAAATGGTCTGGAGCGACTGGAGATTCTGTATCATGTGTTCAACCAGGATCGGATTGAACCATTTAAGTTCCAGTACAAGATGCTGCCGGAAACAGGATTAAAGACCAAAGACTTTATTGCACCAACTTCCTTTAACTTTTCCAAGAATCAGACATTTCTGATGGGAAAGACCATGGGAAGCGTGAGTTATCTGCAGATCCTGGCACCGGAGCTTACAGACCGGATGCTTGCAGATTTCCTGGATGTGGATGACAGCATCAATGTCAATATTCATATCCAGTCCATTGACCAGAGTTCTGCGATCAAGATGATCAAGAGCAAGATTTCAGATTTGGATAAGATGAAGATTGAAGAGCAGAAGCGGGCGGTACGTTCCGGGTATGACATGGATGTGCTTCCATCGGATCTTGTGACCTACGGGGAAGAAGCAAAGAATCTGCTGGAAGATTTACAGTCCAGAAATGAGCGTATGTTTCTTGTGACAGTGTTGGTGATGAATACCGCAAAGAAGCGTCAGAAGCTGGATAACAATATCTTCCAGGTACAGGGTATCGCACAAAAATACAACTGTTCCTTAAAACAGCTGGACTATCAGCAGGAAGCAGCATTGATGTCCTGTATTCCACTGGGAGTCAATCGAATTGAGATTCAGAGAGGGCTTACCACATCGGCAACAGCGATCTTTGTGCCATTTACGACACAGGAACTGTTCCAGGAAGGGGAAGCTCTTTATTATGGATTGAATGCATTATCCAACAACATGATTATGGTTGACCGGAAGCGTCTGAAGAACCCGAATGGACTGATTCTTGGTACACCTGGTTCCGGTAAATCCTTCTCAGCAAAAAGAGAAATTACGAACTGTTTCCTGATTACGGAGGACGATATTATTATTTGTGATCCAGAAGCCGAGTATTATCCACTGGTGCAGGCACTGCACGGACAGGTCATCCGGATTTCACCGGTATCAGACCAGTATATCAATCCGATGGATCTGAACCTGAATTATTCAGAGGAAGATAATCCGCTGTCCTTAAAGGCAGATTTTATTCTGTCCCTGTGTGAACTGATTGTCGGTGGAAAGAATGGACTGGAACCGGTAGAAAAGACGATCATTGACCGTTGTGTGCGGCTGGTCTATCAGGAATATCTCGCTGATCCGGTGCCAGAGAAGATGCCGATACTGGAGGATTTATATAATCTGTTGCGGAAACAGGAAGAGCCGGAAGCACAGCGTCTGGCAACTTCATTGGAGATTTACGTTACAGGTTCCCTAAATGTATTTAATCATCGCACAAATGTGGACATCAACAACCGTATCGTATGTTTTGATATCAAGGAGCTTGGAAAACAGCTGAAGAAGATCGGGATGCTGATTGTGCAGGACCAGGTATGGAACCGAGTGACGATCAACCGTTCCGCTCATAAATCCACCCGTTACTATGTGGATGAATTCCATCTTCTCTTAAAAGAAGAACAGACAGCAGCCTACAGCGTGGAAATCTGGAAGCGATTCCGTAAATGGGGCGGTATTCCGACAGGAATTACCCAGAACATTAAGGATCTTTTAGCTTCCAGGGAAATCGAGAATATTTTTGAAAACTCTGATTTTATCTATATGCTCAACCAGGCATCCGGTGACAGGCAGATTCTGGCTAAACAGTTGAATATTTCACCAACCCAGCTGTCTTATGTAACCAACAGTAATGAGGGTGAAGGACTTCTGTTCTATGGAAATGTGATTATTCCGTTTGTAGACAGATTCCCGAAGAATTCCCTTTATAAGATTATGACAACCCGCCCGGAGGAAACAGCCGAAGCAGGGTAATACAGGAGGAGTAAAACAATGTTACAGGTAATTTCATATGGATTGACATTTTGTGGCGGTGCTGTATTTGGCATCGCTATTCTCTGTTTATTACAGGCAGGGAAAGGGTATCCGAAGAAGGAGGAGTAATCAGTGGCAGAACAGAGAATGAAAGTCAGGGATAAGAAAGTCCAGAAAATGACCAAGGATGGTCTGGTGGAAGAAAACCTGACGGATAAATCTTCTGTTCGTGTCAGTAACCGTGCCAGTGATGTGCAGATGGGAGGAAAACAGGGGGAAAAAGAAGTAAGCCTTGTGGATAAGTCTTCCCGCCAGTCTGAACGGAGTGGGAAAAATATTCGTCCCTCTGTGCAAAAATCCAGAGATGCACCGGAACTGATACGGGCAGAGAAGCAAAGTGAGGATCTTGGACAGAGTAGAAAACAGCAAAATAGAAAAAGAATCCGTGCTGAAGTCGGAAAAGAATCCAGACTTGCAGAAAAATCCGAAGCCGGACAGTCAGGGAGACTGAAAGAAAAACGTGCGGATCTATCAGAAAACAGAGGAGACAGCCGGAGAAATCAGACCGGTGGTAGCAAAAAGCCAAAACAAAAACAGCGTTTGAAGTTTGCTTATGAGGAAACTGGTGCTTCTGTGAAAAATGATAAAGATATGGAGAAATTGAACCAGATGGATACGGATGGAGTCAATTTCCGACATCAGAAACAGAAGGAAAAAGCCAAAAAGTTTTCTTATGAGGAAGCAAAAAAGAAGAAGGAAGCAAAGCAGCATTCCAAGAAGGCACAGGTCTATCAGGCAAATGATGGAGAAGCTCCTGGAAAGAAGAAATCCCGCTTGAAGTTTGGCGAAGGGGAATCTGTGAAAACAGAAAAAACTTCTGTTGTCAAGAAAGCAGGAAGTGCAGCTTCCGCAGCATTGCACCGTGAGATCAGCAAAAATGAAGACGATAATGCGGCGGTAGAAGGTGCCCATAAGTTAGAAGAAAGCGGCGAAGGTGTTTACCGGCTGGAACAGAGAAGTGCCAGACGCAGGAAACAGAGGGCATTCAGAAAAAGAAGCAGACTTGAAAGACAGGAAGAGAAACAGACACAGGCGGCAGCCCGTCAGGAACAGAAGAAACTGAAAAAACAGATTCAGAAGCAACAGATCAAACGGGATTATGCCAAAGCGAAGCGAAGTGAACAGACAGTAGGAACAGCTACAAAAGGTACGATTGATTATATCAAGAAGATTGGCGGCAAAGTCACCAACTTTTTTAAAGAAAACCGGAAGGTGTATATCAGTGTAGCAGTTCTGATCGGATTGATGTTTCTGATCATAACGAATGTCACGTCATGCTCTGCAGTGTTTTTACAAAATGTGATCACTTACACCGGAACCAGTTATCTGTCATCGGATCAGGCAATCCGGGAAGCGGAACTGTATTACACACAGCTGGAAGCTAATCTGCAGGAGCGGATCAACAATATGGAATCTGAAGAACCAGGACATGAGGAATACCGATATAACATCGGACCTATTGAGCATGATCCGTTTATCCTGATTAGTTATCTGTCTGCAAAGTATGAAGAATTTACTTTTGAACAGGTCAAGCCGGAGCTGGACGCCTTGTTTGCAGAGCAATATCATTTAACTACTGAAGCAGTCAATGAGACTGTAACGGAGACAGCAACAGTAAGAGTTGGAGAATCTTTGGGACAGGTTGTGACCAGTGGATATTGTAACTGTCCAATCTGTTGTGGTATTTGGAGCGGAGGACCGACTGCCAGTGGAGCATATCCAACTGCCAATCATACCTTAGCGGTAGATGCTTCCAATCCGTTTGTTCCAATGGGAACAAAGGTAGTTATGAATGGTGTCGAATATACCGTAGAAGATACCGGAGCTTTCGCAAGATACGGTGTACAATTTGATGTCTATTATGACAGTCATGCGGCAGCATCTGCACATGGACATCAGACCTGGGAATGTTATCTTGCAGATGATAACGGAAGCAATGAAGTCGAAGTGACCAGAATCAGAGATGTGGACACGCTGAATGTAACATTGACCAGTGGAAACCTGATGTCAATCTGTCAGGACAGGTTGGGATTTTTCCAGAAAGAACTGTTCAGTGCCTACAACGATACCAAAGGCAACCTGCAGATGTTTGCAACACCGGTTGATTTTAACTGGTATTCCAGTGTGACCAGCTATTATGGATATCGGATTCATCCAATATCAGGAGCAAATCAGTTACACAATGGTATGGATATCGGAGCACCGGAAGGGACAAAAGTAATGGCAGGGCTGACCGGAACGGTTACAACTTCTGCTTATAACGACAGCTATGGCAATTATGTTGTAATCAAGGACAGTAAAGGCTATGAACTGCGGTATGCACATTTAAGCAGCCGGAGTGTATCTGCAGGTGCATCCGTCACGAAAGGTGATGAGATCGGTCTTGTAGGAAATACCGGAAATTCTACAGGAAGCCATCTTCACATTGAACTTTTGAAAAATGGAGAGCGGTTAAACCCGATCTTTTATCTGGAAACAGGAGAAGGGACAGGCTTTGGTGGTAATGAATATACCAGTGAAGCAGCGCAACGTTTACTGGAAGAGGCTGCAAAATATCTTGGAACACCGTATGTGTGGGGCGGATATTCCCCAAGTGGATTCGATTGTTCCGGATTTGTCAGCTACTGTCTGGTTCATTCCGGGGTAAGAAATACGGGAAGGCTGACTGCACAGGGACTGTACAACATTTGTACGCCAGTATCCCAGTCAGAAGCACAGCCAGGAGATCTGATCTTCTTTACCGGAACCTACGATGCAGGAGAACCAGTAACGCATATTGGAATCTATGTGGGCAATGGTCAGATGATCCATTGTGGGCATCCGGTTCAGTACACGTCCATCAACTCTCCATACTGGCAGAGGCATTTCTATGGATTCGGGCGATGGTAAGGAAAAGGGCGGTATAACAGCCGCCCGGAAAGGAGAAGAGATGAAAAGTCTTGAAAAAGCAACGGCAGATTATGAGAAAGCCAAGGAAAAAATGGAAGCATCTAAAGCCAGATATGAAGCAGATTTAAAGCGGTTCAAGGCTGCGGAGATTGCAAAAACAGAAGCAGAAAATCTGGAAATTGTAAGAATTATCCGTGCAATGGATATGAGTATTCCGGAATTGGAAGCTTTTAAAAAGAAAATGAAAAATGAGTTGCCCGGCAGGGTAGAAATACAGAAGGAGGAAATAAAAGCCGATGATGAATCTGGAAAAAATGAAACAGAAGAAGAGAACAAATACTAAAAGCAGGGTAAAAAAGAGTCTGCTTGCAGCAACGACATTTCTTTGCCTGACAACACCTTTGCTCCAGACACAGACTGCTTATGCAGCTGAGAATACCACGCCTGCAATCACGATTGAGAAACCGGATGGATGGAAACAGGGAGAAACAACCATTGCTGTTACGGTAGATGCCAGCCATATGCCGGAAGGTTTCTCAATAGCAAAGATTGAAGCAAAAGCAGGAAAAGATGGAAGCTGGCAGGATGTAACTGGAAGCGGAAGTATCACGATCACAGGAAATCAGACAGTGTATGTGCGTGTGACAGATGGTGATGGAAAGGTGTATGAGCAGAATCGTTCTATTAAGTGTTATGACACGGAAAAGCCGACACTCTCTGCTTCCCTGACAGATGGTGTGCTGACGATTCAGGGGAATGATACAGTATCCGGGATTACTGCAGTAACAGTTAATGGCACCACTTATACAGATCTGAAGGATGGAATGCTAAGAGTGCAACTGACACAGAAAGATTTTACTACAAAACAGATTGAGATTACGGTAACAGACGGTGCCGGAAATACTTCTGAAAAGTATGTGTTGCAGAATCCTTATTATGAATGGGCAAAGAAGCAGGCAGAGAAACAGAAAACCTCCAGTGACAGCAATGGTGCAATGGCAACTACGACCAGTGCAGATGCAACGGGAACTGAAAAAACAACGACTTCTCCGCTTCCGCAGGATGCACAAGCTTCTGAGCCAACAGATGCAAAAGGAACTGTGGATGATCGGACAGTGACAGGTATTGAGGAACAGCTTAATAAAGAAGGCGAGACAGCAGATTCTGTTACTAAAACAGCTACGGAAGGCACAAAAGAGTTTTATACCATTTCAACTAAGAGTGGTAAGATTTTTTATCTGATCATCGACAATTCAAAATCTCAGGATAATGTGTATTTCCTTACAGAAGTCAGCGAGAAAGATCTGATGAACTTCACACTTTCTGATTCCGTGACACTTCCGGAAGTAGATACTGTTTATGCAGAACCAGAGAAACAGGCTGAAGAAGAAAAGCCGGAAACAACTGAGACAGCTGAGAAAGATAAGGTAGAGGATGAAATCCAGATGCCAGAAGATAAAAGTCCATTTGGAACGTATCTTCTGATTGCACTGGTTGCAGTAGGAGCTGCGGCAGGAGGATATTACTTCAAAGTCTATAAACCAAAGCATGAATATGATGACGAGGATGAGATGGAAGAGGATGAAGATGAATCCGAAGATTCAGAATCTGAAAAGCGGGAAGTAGACGATGCAGATGAGCAGGAAGAAAGTATAGAACCAGAAATCCTGAGAGACAAGGATTTTGATGATGCTGTGCTGGAAGATGAAGAAGAGGAGCAGGAGTAAATGAAATTAGTGATTGCAGAAAAGCCATCGGTTGCGATGGCACTGGCTTCCGTGATTGGAGCCAGAACAAGAAAAGATGGCTACGTGGAAGGAAACGGTTATCTCGTTTCCTGGTGCGTAGGACATCTGGTTGGATTATGTGATGCATCAGAATACGATGAAAAATATAAAAAATGGAGATATGAAGATCTGCCGATTGTGCCGGAATGTTGGAAACACAGGGTATTGGAAGGCACGAAAAAGCAGTTTGGAATCTTGAAAAAACTGATGCGAGATTCCAAAGTAGATGAAGTAATCTGTGCTACAGATGCCGGGCGGGAAGGAGAACTAATCTTCCGTCTGGTGTATGAGCAGGCAGGATGCAAAAAGCCGATGAAGCGGCTCTGGATCTCTTCCATGGAGGAACAGGCAATTAAAGATGGATTTGCGTCATTAAAAGACGGTTCGTGTTATGACAGTCTCTATCAGTCAGCACTTTGCAGGGCAAAGGCAGACTGGCTGGTGGGAATCAATGCGAGCCGTCTTTTTTCCGTTCTGTATAACCAGAATCTGAAAGTTGGAAGAGTACAGACACCAACACTTGCCATGATCGTGGATCGAAATCAGAAGATCAAGGAATTTACCAAAGAAAAATATTATATGGCTCATATCAAGTTTGACGAGATGGATGCGGTCACAGAGCATTTTCAGAAAAAAGAAGATGCAGATAGAGTGGCTGCGGACTGTATGGAGCGTATGTGCGAAGTGGAAAAGGATGATGTGAAAGAAAAAACGGTCCGTCCTCCGAAGCTCTATGATTTGACCACTCTGCAGAGGGAAGCAAACAGAATGTTTGGTTATACCGCACAGCAGACATTGGATGCCGTGCAGGAGATGTATGAGCAGAAGCTGGTCACTTATCCGAGAACAGACAGCCAGTATCTGACAGATGAGATGGGAGAAAGCACTGAAACACTGATTCAGATGTTACTTGGGAAAATGCCTTATGCTGAAGGTCTGGAATATCACCCAGACGTGAGTAAGGTATTAAATTCAAAGAAAGTATCCGATCACCATGCGATTATCCCAACCATGGAAGTAGCCAAAGCAGATATTGGTGAACTGAAAGAACGAAACCGCAAGATTTTGTATCTGATCAGTGCCAGGGTTCTGACAGCAACTGCAGATCCTTATATTTATGAAAGCCATAAATGCCAGATCACCTGCAATTATCATACGTTTTATCTCACAGCAAAGAAAACAAAGCAGGAAGGATTCAAGGCGATCGAAAATAAATTGAAACAGTTCTTTGGCGTAAAGATTGAGAAAGAAGAGCCGGAGCTGGATATCTGGGCAGGCAAGCATTATGGTCCCTGTGATTCTTTGGTATCGGAGCATTTCACACAGCCACCGAAACAGTACACAGAAGATACCCTGCTTTCTGCGATGGAACGTGCAGGGAATGAAGAACTGACCGAAGATACAGAAAAGAAAGGACTTGGTACTCCGGCAACAAGGGCAGCAATCATTGAAAAACTGATTCAGTCTGGTTTTGTGAAAAGGGAAAAGAAAAATCTGGTGCCGACAGATGATGGTAATGTATTGATTACAGTTCTGCCAGATGAGATTAAATCTCCGAAGATGACCGCAGAGTGGGAAATGGCATTGAATCACATTGCCCAGAATACAGAGACAGCAGATGAATTCCTAAATAGGATTACAGAACTGATGCAGGAACTGGTTGCCAGGTATCAGGGAATTTCAGAAGAAAAGAAAAATCAGTTTCAGGGAAAGGCAAAAGGAGAAGTCATTGGCAAATGTCCCCGATGTGGAGCAGATGTCCAGGAAGGGAAAGTAAACTTTTACTGTTCTGACCGGAACTGTACTTTTACCTTATGGAAGAATGATAAATTCCTTGCGAGTCAGGGAAAAAAGATGGATAAGACGGCAGCAAAGAAGTTCCTGTCTAAAGGAAAAATCCATTATAAGGATCTGGTATCAAGAAAAACAGGGAGACAGTACGAAGCAACTGTGGAGATGGTTGATCCCGGAGAGGGAAATGTACAGTTCAATCTGATTTTTCCACAACGATAAGTAGTGTATTGCAGGCAGTCTAAGGACTGTCTGTTTTAATACAAATATATGAAAGAGAGGACCTTAGCATGAAGAAAAAAGGTAATTTTAGAAAAGTAGTATCTGGCTTGTTGGCAGGCATGACAATGCTTAGTACAGTGCTATCTCCGATGACGGCATATGCAGCGGAGATCCAGCCAGAGGAGAAACCTCCACTTTATGAGGAAGTGAAAGACCTTCTGGATGAAGATGAGGTGGTGACTGCCAAAGATTATGAAATCGAAACAGGCAGTGTATTTAATGTGAAATCAGATTATACCGGACTGGAAATCAAGGATGATAACAAGGTTAAAGTCACATTTGAGGAAGCAAAGAATGATAAGAATGAGGATTTTACGACAGATCATGCGGACACTTACAAAGCGGTCTATTATGTGGAACCGGTAAATCAGGAGCATCCGAAGTACCAGATCAGCCGAAAGCTGATTGTGCGTGAGAAAGAAACAGAAGTGCAGACAGAAACTGAAGGGAGTGAAGCAGTAACCGAATCAGAAACAGCTGGCAGTGAACAGCAGACAGAGGAAACGGAGAATTCAGAAGCAGACTCGGAATTGCTTCCAACAGAGGAAGTGACGGAAAGCGAGATAGAAGAATTTGATTCTCAGGCAAGCGAACTATTACCGGATATGGAAGAAGATACTGAAAATACAACGGATTCGGAAACAGGTCTTACAGTATCGGATGCAATGGAGCAGGCGGAAGAGGAAGGAATTGATTTATACGCCATGGAAGCTGGTGAAACAGTCACTTTTATGGCAAAGACAAGTGCAAGAAGTGTACAGAAAGTATCTGTTACAAGAGGAACTCTGTATCGTTATGCGGATTATGGTTATGGTTCTTATCTTACCTATCAGTATACGGTTCAGTTTGGAAATGTATCTGCGACTGCTTACTGTGTACAGCCATCAAAACCGGGACCAGGAACAGGTAATTACACGATTAGTAAAGTCGGAGATGGAAAAACATTAGCTAAGGTATGTTATTACGGAACCAAGGCAGCAGGAGATGAAGGATTCTTTACAGAAGAGAATGGTTATGGAAATCTTAGTGCTGGAGCAAAATTCATTCTTGTTCATCTGGCGGCTTCTTATGCTAATGGAAGTGGCGACGCTTTTTCCGGAGCGAATAGTACAGCCAAGAATTTAGCAATGAAATTGTATAATTATTGTGTTTCACAGCCAGAAATACCGGATGTAGCAATGTCATTTTCTGATGGAGATGTAAAAGCTTATGTGGATGGCAATTCACAGAGAACCAAAGATATTACATTCAAAGCAGATAAGCTACAGACAATTACGATGAAGCTTCCGTCTGGTGTGAAACTTCATAATCTAAGCACAGGCACAACAAGTAAAGCTGGTGCAAGTGTAGAAATTTGCGGAGGAACAAAGTTTTATCTTTCTGCACCACTGACACAGGTGAGTGACGTGGCACAGAGCTGGTCTTCTACAATGAAGGGAAGTATTACAAAAGATTACTCTGCTTATAAAATCACCACCGGATCTGACACGCAGGATCTTGCGTTGGTATTTGGTGAAGGTGTGACAGATGAAAAATATATTGATTTCAAAGTGTCTTGGATTGAACAGGCTACGATCGAAATCGTAAAGAAAGACGATACAGCGGATGTCAATCTTGCAGGTGCAGTATTCGGTGTATACAGCGATGAGGCATGTACAAAGCTGATCACTCAGATGCCGGCAACAGATAAGAATGGAAAATCCTCTGTTACGATCATCAAGACACAGGATACCGTTTATCTGAAAGAGATCACAGCGCCACAGGGATATGTAGTAAATGCAACGGCAACAAATGTGAAACTGGTAGCAAGTAAGACCTCGGCTGTGACCGTGGAAAACAAGGAGCAGCTGGCAGAGCTTACCATTTACAAAGAAGGTCAGGTTCTTATCGGTGCAGAAGTCAGTGAGAGTGGAACCGTATTCCAGTATGAGAACCGCAGACAGAAAAATGCAGTATATAACGTGTATGCCGGAGCGGATATCGTAACTGCTTATGGCACAAAAGTGTACAGCAAAGGTGACTTGGTAAAAGAAAATCTGACAACAGGTGAGAATGGTTCTGTCACACTGAAAAACCTGCATCTTGGAACCTATGTGGTAAAAGAAGCAAAAGCACCGGACAATTTCTATAACGGCAGCGAAGAAAAGCCAGTGACTCTGACCTATGCCGGACAGAATAAAGAAGTTGTATTTGCAGATGTGACTTTTAACAACGAGAGACAGAAAGCAGATGTTTCCGTAGTAAAACAGGATAAAGACATCAAGAAACCACTGAATGGCGGTATTTTTGCTCTGTATGCATCCGATGATATTAGAAATGCAGACGGAACCGTTGTTGTGAAAAAAGGAACACTGATTGAGAAAGCAACTACTGGAGCAGATGGGAATGCAAAATTCACAGCGGATCTTCCGATTGGATATTCCTATTTTGTAAAAGAAGATCAGGCACCGGAAGGCTATGTAAGAAATACAGAAGATGTGTATACGTTCAAGTTTTCTTACACCAATGATAAAGAAGCAACCGTATCATTTGCCCATACCTTCAGCAATGACCGTGTGACAGCAAAGATCAATTTATTCAAAGTTGATAAAGAAACAGGAAAAGCAGTACCGCAGGGAGATGCCACACTGAAAGGTGCAGTTTATGGTCTGTATGCCCGTGAAGATATCGTGCATCCGGACGGAGCAACTGGAACTATTTATAAAGCAGGAGAACAGGTAGCTTCTCTTACAACAGATGACAAAGGACAGGCTTCTGTAAATGGCTTGTATCTTGGCAAATATTATATCAAAGAGATTACACCTCCGACCGGATACCTGGCAGATACAGAAGAGCATGATCTTACGTGCAGTTATGAAGGAGATATGACATCAGAAGTAAAAAGAGAGTGCACTTCCAGTGAGCAGGTCATCAAGCAGCCATTCCAGATCATTAAAGCAGCCAACAATGGAAAGACCGATGCAGATCTGTTATCCGGAGCTGGATTTACAGTTTATCTGAAATCTTCCCTTACAAAGAAAGCAGATGGAAGTTATGATTTTGATTCTGCAAAACCAGTAGTGAGTGGAGAAAATGGAGCAACTGAGATTTTCACAGATGAAAAAGGGTATGCCTGCAGTATTCCATTACCATTTGGAAGCTATATCGTGCGTGAGACAACAACACCGCACAACTACAAGCCAGTCGATGATTTTGAAGTGAATATCACAGAGCATCATCCAAATGAGCCACAGATCTGGCGAGTGCTTCTGGATGAAGAGTTTAAGGCAAAACTGAAAATCGTGAAAAAAGACGATGAAACAAAGAAATCCGTCCTGATTGCAGGAACAGAATTTAAAGTGTACGACTTGGACAACAAGAAGTATGTGGAACAGGTAACAACTTACCCAGTGACAACAACCCATAAGTCCTATTTTACGGACAGCCAGGGATATCTGATCATGCCGAAGAATCTGAAGATCGGACATTACCGCATTGAGGAAGTCAACGCACCGGAAGGGTACACAATCAACAAGAACTATGTAGAGATTGCGGTGGATGCAAACACAGCATACCAGATGGATTCTGAGAGCGGAGATGCCATTATTACGGTAGATTACGAGAACCATCCGGTAAAAGGAAAGCTGACGATCTATAAAAAAGGTGAAATGCTGACCGGATTCAAAAAGGATTTTGTTTATGAAGAAAGATACCTGAAGGGTGCGGAATTTAATGTCTATGCAGCTGAAAATATCTATACACCGGATTATCAGAAAGATGAAAACGGAAACAGACAGCTGATCTATGCAAAAGATGCACTGGTAACAACGGTAAAGACTGGAGAAAACGGAAAAGCAGTTGCAGAGAATCTGCCGCTTGGTTCTTACTATGTAGTAGAAAAGACTGCACCGGAAGGATTCGTACTGAACCATGACAGATCAGAAGTCGCATTTGTCTATGCCAATCAGGATACACCTGTGATCGAACAGGAAGTGACTGTTGGCGATGACCGACAGAAAGTTACAATCCAGGTAGAAAAACAGGATGCAGAAAATGGTGCAACCGTAGCTGGAGCTGTCTTTGGTATCTTTAACAAAGCGGATATTAAGGCGGATGGAAAAGTGATCGTGAAAGCAGACACACTCTTACAGGAAATGACTTCTGATAACGATGGACTTGCAGCATGTACGCTGGATCTGCCACTTGGACAGTATTATGTGAAGGAGTTAAAAGCACCGGCGGGATTTGTATCCTCTGATGAAGTTCTGAATCTGGATGCTTCTTACCAGGGACAGGATGTGAAGACAGTAAAACTGAAAACTGTGAAAAAGAACCAGCCGACAACAGTAGAAATCACGAAATCTGATGTAACAACAGGTGTGGAGCTGGATGGGGCAAAACTCACCGTTCTTGATAAAGAAGGAAATGTTGTGGATCAGTGGACGTCTGTAAAAGATCAGCCACATGTGATCAAACGCCTGACAGTTGGAGAGGAATACACTCTTCGTGAGGAAATGGCACCTTATGGATATCTGAAAGCAACGGGTGTGAAGTTCACTCTGGAAGATACCGCAGAGATTCAGAAAGTAGAGATGAAAGATGAAGTACCGACAGGACTTCTGATCATCAACAAAAATGGAGAGTTTTTGGATAAGGTAACACTTTTGGATCATGTAAAAGGTACCGTGGAGCATCTTTTTGAGTATGTAACCGGAAGCCTTACAGATGTGACGTTCGATGTATTTGCTGCGGAAGATATCAAAGCGGCAGATGGTGTCAGTGAAGATTATTTCAAAACCGATGAAAAAGTGGGAACCATTACCACAGATTCCAATGGTATTGCACAGATGGGAGATCTCCCGGCTGGAAAATACTATGTGAAGGAAGTAAAAACAGCCCATGGTTATGTGCTGGACAAAGAGCCGAGATATGTTGACCTTTCCTACCGTGATCAGGACACACCAGTCATCACTTATGATGAGAAATGGCAGAATGCCCGTCAGAAAGTAAAGGTTACGGTTCTGAAGAAAGAAAAAGATACAGAACGTGTCCTTGCAGGTGGTGTCTTCGGTCTTTATACCAGTGAAAATATCAAAAATGCAAAGGGCGAGGTACTCCTTGAGAAAGACAGTCTGATTGAGCAGCGAGTAACGGATGAAAAAGGACAGATTACTTTTACGGCAGATCTTCCAGTAGATGGAAAATACTATGTGAAAGAAATCTTTGCGCCGGACGGATTTATTACAACAGATGAAGTACAGGAATTTACCTTTGAATATGCCGGAGAAGACCAGGCAGAAGTAAGCTACGACTTTATTTTTGAGAATCAGCCAACTACAGTGGAGCTGACCAAAACAGACCTGACAACAGGAAAAGAACTTCCAGGTGCACACCTGAAAGTAACGGATTCAGATGGCAATACAGTAGATGAATGGACTTCTACGGAAGAATCCCATGTGATCAAAGAACTGGTTGTTGGTAAGGAGTACACCATGACAGAGACAAAACCAGCAGATGGATATGTCACTGCAGAAAGTATTACTTTCACAGTAGAGAATACAGCAGAGGTTCAGAAGCATGAGATGAAAGATGATGTGACAAAAGTGCAGATCAGTAAGACGGATATCACAGGAGAAACGGAGATTCCAGGTGCAAAACTGACGGTTCTTGACAAAGACGATCAGGTAGTAGAGAGCTGGACTTCCACAGAGGAAGCACACTATATCGAAAAACTTCCAATCGGTAAATATACCTTACGTGAAGAGCAGGCACCGAAAGGATATCTTCTGACATCTGATGTAACATTTGAGGTGAAGGATACCGGAGAAATTCAGAAAGTAGCTATGAAAGATGATACTGCCAAGGGAAAAGTGATTCTCAATAAGGCAGATAAATCGTCAGGAGAACCGCTGAAAGGGGTAGAATTTGAACTCCGTGACAGCAAAGGAAAGGTTCTGGAAACCTTAAAGACAGATGCTGCCGGTCATGCAGAAAGTAAGCTGTATGAGATTGCCACATTTAAGAACGGCAAATATGATACCGCTATCAAGTATTATCTGGTGGAAACAAAGACACTGGACGGATACACGCTGGATCAGACCAAGCATGAAGTGACATTTGCTTATGCAGATGACAGTACACCGGTTGTAGAAGTTACCTTTAATCTGACAAATGAGAAACCGGAAGTTCCGGAAACACCGAACACACCGGATACACCACAGTCCCATGAAGAGACGAAGGTATCAAATGCACCGAAAACAGGTGACAGCACGAATATCTGGCTGCCGATCCTGCTTCTTGTGATCTCCACAGGAGGTATGGCAGGACTTTATATCAGTAGAAAAAGGAAAACCAAATAAGGAAACTAAAACCAACGGTTATGATTGGGAGCCTCTATGTGAGGCTCCCTTTTTCATACAAAAAATCACAGAAAGGAACAGAAAACTATGATGAAAGCAATGGAAAAAAGACAGGAAGCACGAAAAAACCAGGAGAAAACAGTAAAGAGAATGATGGCTTATCAGAAGAAAGCTGAGCAGATGGTCAGCAGAAAAAGAATGAACCATCACATGATCAGAAAGGGGTAAAAGCGTATGATGAACAGAAAAGAATTTTATGAATATGTCAAAGACAATGTAAAGGAGTATCTGCCAGAGTCTTACAGGGACGCAGAAATTAAACTTCAGGAAGTAGAAAAAAACAACGGTTTGAAGCTGACAGGTATTACGATTCCAAACGGAGATCAGAGAATCGTACCGACGGTCTATCTGGATTCCCTCTACCAGGAATATATCAATGGGAAAGATGTAGATTCTTGTGTTGGGGATGTAGCTGATATGCGTATTGAAGCACAGGGTAAAGCAGAATTTTTTGATATGGGAGTTCCGGATATTCTTGATTATGAAAAGATGAAGGACAAATTACAGATGAGAATTTGTGACAAAGAATGGAATACCGATCGTTTGGCAGACAAAGTAGTCACAGAACACGGAGATTTTGCAGCTTATTATGCAGTAAATCTGGAGGAAAATGGAGAGGGAATCAGCAGTATTCCAGTAACTGTTTCTCTGATGAACGAATGGGGAGTATCTGTCGAACAGATTCAGGCAGATGCGATGATGGCAGATAAGAACAGAGGCGTGCAACTGGTGGATATGACACAGATTATCGAATCTATGATTTTTGGAGGAACACCGAAGAATCTTTTGAATGAAAAACTGGATATGGAAACTGTGGAGAATCCAATGTTCTGCCTTACCAATGAATCTAAGATGAATGGAGCTTCCCTGTTACTGCAGGAAGATATTCGAAAACAGATTGGGGAATGCCTGGGAAGTGATTACTTTGTCATCCCATCTTCCGTTCATGAAGTGCTGATTCTCCCGGATAACGGTATTTTACAGGTTCCAGAATTAAATGCGATGGTACAGGAAGTCAATGAGACACAAGTGGAAAGACAGGAACAGCTTTCTGATAAGGTTCAGTTCTGTGACAAAAAGACCGCAGTATTGGAAAATGCTGAGCGCAGGGAAGCACGTCTGGAGAAAGAAAAAGTAGCCGAAAAAGCGGAAGTAAAAGGTGGAATCCATGGAAGATTGGAGAAAGCTAAGGCAGAAATCAAGGCAAAAGGGACGGATACAATCCCAAAGAGTAAGGCGAGAGATCTTGCTACAGCATTATAAAGTGAAAAGAAAACGATGGCTTATGGGGACTGTGCAGAGCAGTCCCCAATTTTTTGAAGTTGGAGGAGAAAAGAATATGGATTGGTGTTTATATGGTGAAGACAAAAGGAGGGAAATTGATAGAGATTTAAAACCGGAATATCTTTTGGATGATTTACGGAGATATCAGGATGTATTTGGCGAAGAGTTTGGTGTGAAAGAACTTCTTATGCTGGAGGATATCAGGGTAAAGGCTATGATTGCCGGAGCACTTGCAGATATGCCGGAATTTCTTGTTGATCAGATTGGAAAAGCAAATAATAGCAGTAGCTTTCCTTCCGTGACAAGGGCAATGGAACGGATTGCCGATGTTGTAGAAGAAAAGTGGGAAGAAGAAAGGGAGTAACAGATGGCAAATAAATTATATGCAATGGAGCAGCTGACGGAGGAAGTGGCAAAGGACGTTTCCGCTAATCCGCAGGAGTGGATACGTTTTCTAAATACTGCATCCAGGCTGTACCGGTACACTTTTCCGGAACAGCTCTTGATCTATGCACAGCGTCCGGGAGCAACAGCGGTGGCTTCCATGGAAATCTGGAACCAGAAGATGTACCGATGGATTAAAAAGGGTTCCAAAGGAATTGCCCTGATAGATAACACATCCGGACCAAAAACGAAGTTACGATATGTTTTTGATGTGCAGGATACTTATAAGGTAAAAAATCTTGGCAGAGATCCACAGTTATGGAACCTTAATCCGGAAGGAGAACAACTGGTGGCAGATTATCTGCAGGAACAGCTTGCACTGGAAACAACAGAGGGAGGCTTGCCAGAGGTTCTTCACCAGGCGGCAGAAGAAAGTGTGCAGGCCTGGCTACCGGATGCTTTCGATGAATTGCAAATGGATGTATCAGGTACTTTTCTGGAAGATTTGGACGAGCAGAATCAGAAAGTGGAGTTCCGGGAATTGATGACAAACAGTGTCTGGTATGTATTACTGAACCGATGTGGACTGGATGTACAGGAATATCTGGATGCAGAGGATTTTCGGCATATTACGGATTTTAACCAGTTAAAGGTTATGGGACATCTTGGAAGTTCTGTGAATGAGATCAGCAGACCGGTATTGATGCAGATTGGACGATATGTATTGGATGATCTGGAAAAAGATCTGAAAACGGTTGCAAAAGAAAAGAAAGTAGCTTATAATAAATTTAACACGTTAATTCGTGAAAGTGAAACAAAGAACACAGAAGATAGAGAAAAAAATAAGGAGGAAACAGAGCATGAGAGAGATCACTTACAGCCAGAACGGAGAGTATCAGATTCCAGATATCAGCCTGGAAGAGACAAGAGGAACAATCGGGAAGTACGGAATGATGAGGAAAGAGTATCTGAGAAATTACAAGGTAGCCAGGTTCAACATTCTGACACTGCAGAACCGTCTGGACAGTCATCTGATGGAGATCGACAGTCAGGCAAGACAGAGAGTAGACAACCTGATGAACGAACTTCTAGAGAAAGATCCGGCACCAGACAAGATGGCAGACACAATGGCATGGACCAGACACATGAACCAGATCAAAGCACAGGCAGAGGAACTGGTGATCCAGGAGATTATTTACAGTTAAGCCTGTTCCCAACAGAAGAGGAACAGTTTGGAGAAATAAGGAAAGCGGCAGCTGCATTAGAACAGCCGGCCGCTTTTCTTATTTCCGATGAAGTAGTCGATCATATCCTTCGCACAGGTAGTGGGCAGAAAAATACACTGTTTCATATTACTGCAAGATTGATCGAAGGTCTGGACAATGAAGAAATGCAAAGCTTCCTGAAAGATGAATATGGCACCGGAGGAAAAGGATTTACCATAGATAATCAGAAAATCAGTATCTGGTACGACAACGATGGTATCCGTATCCGGCGAGGTGACTCTGCAAGAAGAAACTTTGACCGTATCGTTACGTGGGAAGAAGCTGCTGACAGGATCCGGGATATGTATGAGGAGGGAAATTACGTTGATAATCTTATCTCCAATAATGCTATCGAGCAGGAACAGAAAGAAATGACAGATCTTCTGGCACTTCATTTCCGAGATACAAATAGAAATACGGAAGAATACCGGTCTTATACGGATTGGCAGGATACCATTCGGAACGCTTGGACAGATCCAGAAGGAAAAAAAGAAATCTATCAGCAGTTTGAATGGTTACAAGCGGATATGAATGAAAATCCGAGTAATTATCATCGTTGGGAAATTCAGCACAATCCAGTATATTCTCAGCGTTTTCGTGACCTTCAGAGAGATTTCTCCTGGGTGGATCAACAATTTAAAGTAGAACGTCTAGGGCTTTCCTTTATCACACAGGATGAAATTGATGCAGTGTTAAGAAGAGGTGGCATTACTGCCGGAGGACGTAACCGGATTTACGAATATTTCATGGAACATTATGATATGAAAGATGCAGCTGAGTTCCTGAAAATGAATATGGAACAGGTGGTTCTTCACCCGGAATACCAGGAGCAGGTGCTTCCGACGCATCACATGATGCAAAAGGATTAAAACTTGCAAAAGGAAAAATTGGCAATCCAGAAGTAGAAGTTCTATTAAAGTGGAATAAGGTTGCAGAACGTGTCCGCCAGTTAATCCGCACAGATGATTATTTGTCATCGGAGGAAATGGAAAAGTACGAAGAGCGACAGGAAGCACAAAAACTGGCAGACTTGGAAGAAGCACAGCAGATGTTAGGAGAACAACAGGAGCAGGATACTTTAACCGCTGAAGATATAACTGATTTGCAATTAGTTGATTCAGAATATATGTCTGGTACCAGAACAACAATTCATGATTTTGATTGCAAAGTTAAGGGAGAAGAGAATCAACTTCAATACACATTAGAATATCATGATGATGGAGAAGGTTTCACGATTCATACGGAAAAAGATGATATTTGGAATCGAATGTCAACACAAGAATTGGAACGTCTGGATGTAAAACTTGGACAAGAAGTACTTTATTATCATTATCACAACAAAACAGTAAATGCGGATACCCTAGATAAATTACGGGAAATCAGGGAAGAAATAATGGAGGAAGAGTCCTCGTATTTCACTGCTATTTCTAATCGTGTGTGGACAGATTATGATAAAAAAGAAAAAGAATTATCTGGAGAAGTTGAGGTATCGGAAGAAAAAGAATCTTTGGAAGAGATTAACGGAATATCAGAACCGATTCCAGCAACGAACTTCCGCATCACAGATGATGAGCTTGGGCAGGGGACAGCAAAAGAAAAGTTCCGTGCCAATATCATGGCTATCCAGCTGTTAAAGAAATGTGAGGATGAGAACCGTAATGCGACACCAGAGGAACAGGAAATCTTATCCCGATACGTTGGCTGGGGAGGTCTTGCAGATGCATTTGATGAAACAAAAGCTGCATGGGAGACAGAATATCTGGAATTAAAGACGGTTCTTACACCAGAGGAATATGCGGCAGCCAGAGCTTCCACCTTAAATGCTCATTATACACAGCCGATTGTGATTGACAGTATGTATCAGGTGTTGGAGAATCTGGGATTTACAAAGGGAAATATCCTGGAGCCATCTATGGGAGTCGGGAACTTTTTTGGAATGCTTCCGGAGAATCTAAACCAGTCCAAACTTTATGGTGTGGAATTGGACAGCATCAGCGGCAGAATTGCAAAGCTGCTCTATCCTGATGCCAATATTCAGATCAAAGGTTTTGAGAAGACAGATTATCCCAATGATTTCTTTGACGTGACAATCGGAAATGTGCCATTTGGTGCATACAAGGTCAATGACCGTCAGTATGATCGCTTCAATTTCATGATTCATGATTACTTTCTTGCCAAAACGATAGATCAGTTACGTCCAGGTGGTGTGGCTGCTCTGATCACAACAAAGGGAACTATGGACAAGGCATCACCAGAAGTTCGAAAATATCTGGCAGAGAGGGCAGATCTGTTGGGAGCAATCCGACTGCCCAACACAGCTTTTAAGGCAAATGCAGGAACAGAAGTCAGTGCTGATATTTTGTTTTTCCAGAAGCGTGACAGCATGACAAAAGAGATGCCGGAGTGGGTGAATCTTGGAAGTGATACCAATGGAATTACAGTCAACCAGTATTTTGCAGACCATCCTGAAATGATTCTGGGTGAGATGAAAGAAGTATCGGGTCCATATGGTATGGAAACAACCTGTATGCCGATAGAAGGTGCTGACCTTGAACTCCAGCTTGCAGAAGCGGTCAAGAACATTCATGGAAGCATGGTATCGGCAGTAGATGTGGAAACAGAACTGGATGAGATGCCAGAGAGTATTCCGGCAGATCCGAATGTCAGAAATTACAGCTATACGGTGGTAGATGATCAGGTATATTACCGTGTCAACTCTTTGATGAATCAGGTGAAAATGCCTGCCGCCACTGCAGAACGTGTGAAAGGCATGGTTGCAATCCGTGATACTGTTCGTGAATTGATCGCCATGCAGATGGAGGAATTTGTAGCAGACGAAGAAATCCAGAAACAGCAGGAGAAACTGAATCAGGTATATGATACCTACACAGCAAAGTATGGAGTCATTGGAAGTAATGCTAACAAACGTGCATTTTCTGATGACTCTTCTTATTGTCTGCTGTGTTCACTGGAAGACTTGAATGAAGATGGAACGCTGAAACGAAAAGCGGACATGTTTACTAAGCGAACCATTAAAAAGGCGGTCGCTGTGACAAGCGTTGAGACAGCCACAGAAGCACTTGCATTGTCTCTTAACGAAAGGGCAAAGGTAGACCTTCCTTATATGGCAAAGCTGACTGGAAAGACCGAAGAGAAAATCACAGAAGAACTGGTTGGAGTTATCTTTAAGAATCCACTGACAGACCAGTGGGAAAGCGGAGATGAATATCTGTCCGGAAATGTCAGGGATAAATTAAATACTGCGAGAACCTTTGCAGAGAATCGTCCGGAATTTACACCGAATGTCCGTGCATTAGAGGCAGTTCAGCCGAGAAATCTGGAAGCGTCTGAGATTGAGGTGCGTGTTGGAGCTACATGGATTGAGCCTTCGGATTATCAGGCTTTTATGGTGGAACTGCTTCATACCCCGTGGTATCTTGCACAGAAGGAAATACAGGTAAAATACTCTGAGGTCAATGGTGAATGGCGTATTACTGGAAAAAATGCAGATAGTCCAAGGAATGCGTTTGCCTATGCAACGTATGGAACTGAGAGAGCAAATGCCTATAAGATTCTGGAAGATACCCTGAACCTGAAAGATGTCCGCATTTATGATAAGAGTGTCAATGAGAATGGTGATGAAATCCGTGTCCTTAATAAGAAAGAAACCATGCTGGCATCACAGAAGCAGGATGCCATGAAAGTAGCATTTAAGGATTGGATTTTTAAAGATCAGCAGAGGCGTGAAAGACTGGTAAAAGTTTACAATGAACGATTTAACAGTATCCGTCCCCGTGAATATGATGGCAGTCATTTGACTTTCCCAGGAATGAATCCGGAAATAGAGCTTCGCCCGCATCAGAAAAATGCTGTTGCACATCAGCTTTACGGAGAGAATGTGCTTCTGGCTCATGTAGTAGGAGCTGGGAAGACTTACGAGATGGTAGCGGCTGCAATGGAGAGCAAACGTCTGGGATTATCACAGAAGAATTTATTTGTCGTGCCGAATCATCTGACAGAGCAGTGGGGAGCAGAATTCCTGCAGTTATATCCGGGAGCCAATATCCTGGTAGCAACCAAGAAAGATTTTGAACCGGCGAACCGGAAAAAGTTCTGTGCCAGAATCGCTATGGGAAATTACGATGCTATTATTATTGGTCATTCCCAGTTTGAGCGTATACCAATCTCTGATGAGAGGCAGGAAGCTATGCTGCGGAAGCAGATTGATGATCTGGAAATGGCGATTCAGAGTGCAAGGTATGAACAGGATGGCGGACGTTATACCGTCAAACAGATTGAAAAAACCAGAAAGACACTGCAGACAAGGCTGGAAAAGCTGAATCAGAAAGAAAAAAAAGATCAGGTAGTTACGTTTGAAGAACTGGGAGTAGATCACTTGTATGTAGATGAAGCACACAGCTATAAAAATGCGTTTCTCTATACAAAAATGAGGAATGTAGCCGGGATTGCACAGAACGAAGCACAGAAGTCGGCAGATATGTTCAATAAATGTCAGTATCTGGATGAGATTACTGGAGGAAAAGGCATTACTTTTGCCACGGGCACACCAATCAGCAATAGTATGACGGAATTATATGTTATGCAGCGATATCTGCAGAACAGTAAATTACAAAATATGGGACTTGGACTGTTTGATTCCTGGGCTTCCACTTTTGGAGAAGTTGTCACGAGCATCGAACTTGCTCCCGAGGGCTATACTTTAGTAGGACGATAAATAATGCGTTCCTAAATTGAAAATAGGTTATCAAAGTCGGTTGCAGAATTTCAAAAAATATTTTTTTGATTCTTTGAAAAACAGTTCCGCTTTGTATCCCTATTTTCTCCTATTGGTAGAGGGAGTAATACTTTTAATACCAAAACAGATTACATAAAGAAAGGAGGATAAGAGAATGTCAAGGACTTCAAAGATTACAGCACTCTATGAGCGTTTATCAAGAGATGATGACCTCAATGGTGAGTCAAATTCAATCACCAACCAAAAGAAATACTTGGAAGATTATGCTCGCAGAAATGGGTTCACGAATATTCGCCATTTTACTGACGATGGTTTTTCGGGTGTGAATTTCAATCGTCCGAGTTTTCAAGAACTGATTAAGGAAGTAGAAGCAGGAAATGTCGCAACGATTATTGTTAAGGATATGAGCCGATTAGGACGAAACTATCTGCAAGTCGGCTTTTATACGGAAGTTCTGTTCCCACAGAAAGATGTCCGTTTTCTTGCAATAAACAACAGTATTGACAGCAACAATGCTTCGGATAATGACTTTGCCCCGTTTTTGAATATAATGAACGAGTGGTATGCCAAAGACACAAGCAATAAAATCAAGGCTGTGTTTGATGCCCGTATGAAAGACGGAAAGCGATGTAGCGGTTCTATTCCCTATGGATATAACCGATTAGCAACCGACAAACAAACGCTTGTCGTTGAC
The DNA here is from genome assembly GCF_003477935.1 of Clostridium sp. AF32-12BH. NCBI lineage: Bacteria > Bacillati > Bacillota > Clostridia > Eubacteriales > Clostridiaceae > Clostridium > Clostridium sp. AF32-12BH. Next base: position 39,021 of record NZ_QUEH01000015.1, read on the forward strand.
CCTGTGGCTTCTGAGGTGGTAAAGCGTATCTTTCTGCTTGCCAACGAGGGCAAAAGTCCGAGAGCAATCGCTGAATTGCTTACCGAAGAAAAGGTTTTAATTCCGGCAGCACACGCAAAGGAATATCACCCCGAACAGTATAATGGAACGAAGTTTTCAGACCCATATACTTGGGGAATGTCAACCATAAGAGCGATTTTGAGCAGACAGGAATATCTTGGTCATACTGTTTTGCGTAAGTCGGTCAGCACCAATTTCAAACTGCACAAAAGGAAAAATACCGATGAAGATGAACAGTATGTATTTTATAATACGCACGAGCCTATCATCTCGCAGGAACTTTGGGACAGCGTTCAGAAGCGAAAGAAACGAGCCAACAGAACAGCGGCAAGAGGAACGCACAGCAATCGTTTAAGCGGTTATCTGTTCTGTGCTGACTGTGGCAGAAGAATGACCTTGCAAACGCATTACAGTAAAAAAGACCGTTCGTTACAGTATTCTTACCGTTGCGGTGGGTATGCCAGCAGAGTAAACTCCTGCACTGCCCATTCGATTAGTGCTGATAATGTTGAAGCCTTGATATTATCGACTGTAAAACGATTATCAAGATTTGTTCTGAATGACGAAGAAGCCTTTGCAAAGGAACTTCAAGTATTGTGGAACGAAAAGCAGACAGAAAAGCCAAAGCACAATAAATCGGAGTTGCAGCGTTTTCAGAAGCGATACGATGAACTGTCAAAACTTATTCGTGGGTTGTATGAAAATCTTGTTTCGGGATTACTGCCCGAAAGACAGTACAAGCAACTAATGAAGCAGTATGATGATGAGCAGGCTGAACTGGAAACGAAAATTGAGGAAATGCAAAAGGAACTGACCGAAGAAAAGGCGAATACGGTTGATATTAAGCATTTCATTTCTTTGATACGCAAGTGCAAAGAGCCGACAGAAATTTCCGATTTGATGTTTGCCGAACTCATTGACAAGATTGTGGTTTATGAAGCAGAGGGTGTGGGAAAAGCAAGGACACAAAAGGTTGATATTTATTTCAACTATGTGGGGCAGGTCGATATTGCCTACACAGAAGAAGAACTTGCTGAAATCAAGGCACAGGAAGAACAGATTGAAATGGAACGACTGGCAAAACAGCGTGAGCGTGAAAAAGTTTACCGAGAGAAGCGAAAGGCGAAAAAACTCGCTGAAAACGGTGGAGAAATCGTAAAAGCAAAGGTATGCCCCCATTGTCAAAAGGAGTTTGTACCTACAAGCAACCGACAGATATTCTGTTCAAAGGATTGTTGCTATCAGGCAAGGCAAGACCAAAAGAAAGCCGACAGAGAAGCAGAAAAAGGAAATCATTATTATCGTCAGCGTGTCTGTGCTGTGTGTGGCAGTACCTACTGGCCTACACACAGTCAGCAGAAATTCTGTTCCGAAGAATGTCAAAAACAAAATCACAACGAAAAATCTTTGGAATTTTACCATAAGAAGCAAAAGGAGAAATCAAAATGCAAAGATTTATTACAGACGAAAGAACCGGTATCCAGTACGAACTCATCGGAGATTATTACTATCCCTGCTTGACGATAGAAAACGAAGAACCGCCCACTCTCACAAAATACGGAAGAATGAGGGAAAGATATTTAAGGGAACACAGGAAAATCTTGTATATCAATCTGCTTACAAGCGGAAAGTTATATGAACACCTTGCCGATATTGATACTTCGGCGTGTGATATGGCGGAGTATCTGATAAAGGAAATGGCAAGAAAGCAGGGTGTGACGGAAGAACTGAAAGGAAAGGATATGATGAAATGGATAGGATTGATGAACAATATCCGAGCCTGTGCAGATGAGATTGTATTGAACGATATTGTGTATTCTTAATAGCATACCAGCCGAAAAGGAACTGCTGTCTTAACGGATGGCAGTTTTTCTTTTTCGGGAAGTATTTAAGAAGTTATTAAGTCGTGAGTATAATCGAAGTGGCTAAGTTGAAAAATTCACAAAAATATGGTACAATACGTCTAAATCAGCGAGATAAATCCGAAGTTGTGGAGGTAAAATATAGATGAATCAAGGTAGAATTATTGTAATCACAGGTGCGCCGGGGACAGGAAAAACTACAACGGCATCTGTTGTTGCAAAAGAATCAGATTTGGAAAAGTCTGTACATATGCACACAGATGACTTTTATCATTATTTGAGTAAAGGGGCAATACCACCGCATTTGCCAGAATCAAATGAGCAAAATTTGATTGTCATTGAAGCGTTTTTAGAAGCTGCGAAGCGATATGCTCGTGGTGGATATGATGTAATTGTAGATGGCATTGTAGGACCGTGGTTTTTAGAGCCGTGGCTCAACATTGTTCAAGAGCATTATGAAGTACACTATATCGTTTTAAGGGCAAGTAAAGAAGAAACCATGAAGCGAGCTATCGAACGCTCAAAGTTAGACAGAGAAACAAATATTGAATTAGTTGAAACAATGTGGAATCAATTTTCCAATTTAGGAATCTATGAATTAAATGTTATAGATACAACTGCGCATTCAATCAAAGATACTGTTTCAGCAGTAAAAGAAAAAATAGTAAGCGGTACGGCCTTACTATTTTAGACAATTATTGGTGGTAAGTTTGTTAAAATTAGAACATTCAAATTGCCTAATCAAGAATTGCCAGAAAATGTTTATTATTATGACTCTATTTAGTTATTAAGAATGAGGTGCAAAGATGGATATTATAAGTAGAAAATACATAAATGAAGGCTTTAATAGTAAGGCATATATTATAAATGATGATTATATTTTACTTGATGGAGTAAATCAAAATTCATATAAAAACTATCAAAAATATGTGAACGTAATTAATCAAATAAGTAATGTTAAATCGTTGGAAATACCAAGAATTATTGAATTGATTGAGCCTTGCGAAGAATATCCAAATGGCGCATTAATTTATAAAATGATTAAAGGACATACTTTTAGAAAAGAACATATTGAAATAGTTAATTTAGATAATATTGCTAAAAAACTCGCTGAATTTATGGATGAATTATATGAAATAAGAGTTGATTTTGATAAAGATGAATATATAAAAAATGAATTAGAAATAACTGAACAAAGTGTTATTGAATTAAAAGAATATTTAAGTGAATCTAATTATGAAAAAATATTATCTTGGTTTAATGAATATAAAAACTATTTATTAACATTTAATGATTATCATTTTATACACGGAGATTTATGGTATGAGAATTATATTCTTAACGATAATAACGAATTAGTTGGAATAGTGGATTTTGAAGGCTCTGGTATGGGTGATCCTGCTTATGATATTGCTGCACTTTATTATTTAGGAACAGGTTTTATAAATAAGGTATTAAGTTATTATAAATATACAGATGAAGATTTAATCAAAAGAGTATCAATGTTAATAAAGGCACGTGAAATTGCTGATTTTGATGATATGGTTAAAAACTATCCGGAAGAAGTAGAAGAACAAGTTGATAAAATAAAGAAAGTTTTATAAATGGTGGTACAAATGGATATATATGAGTTAATGAAACAAGTTAAACATCGGTGTACAAGGGGTACAAACAAGATAAAATAGAAATGAGGGGCGATAGAGCGGAAATGTCAGATTTTCCACTCTATCTGAACACGGTCGCTGGTGGCCTTGATTGTAGAGATCAAACCATCGGCGGCTTTTCTTTTGTCGTCAAAATCTATGCTGTTCCAGTTATCGAGATAATAGGATAACTTCTTTATCTGCTGGGGAGATATGGTTTCAACGCTCAATTCGGCGATTGCTTTTGAAATGGTCTGGCGTCGGGTGTCCAGTTCTTCAATTTTTTTGTTGGCGTAGGCAAGCAAGGTCGCATTGGCTCCGGTCAGCGTATCCAGCAGCTTTTCAATTTCTGCCTCCACCTGTGCCAGTTCCACTTGATAGGCGGTCAGCTTCGGATTGACTTTTTCCTCCCTGCCGTGGAGTATCTGAAAGTCTTTGAACTTCTCCTGCATGGCCGAGAAAATGAATTGCTCAAATTCTTCTTTGCGGATTTTCCCGCAGCCCGGACAGCCTTTGTTTTCCGTCCGTTTGGTACAGCGGAAATATCCGGTGCTGTTTGGTACATGGGTGGCTTTCAGAGCATACCCACAATGCCCGCATTTGACTTTTCCGGCCAGCCAAGTATTTTTCGGTTTCCGTCCCTGCTGGAATGTGGTATTTGCCATAAGTTTTTTCCGGCATTTAAGCCATGTGTCAGAGGAAATGAGTGCTTCGTGGGGAGCGATAACAAGTATCTGGTCTTTTAAGCACCTGTCCTTGTCCTCCTTCACATCCCGCCCCTGATAGAGATAGCAGCCGTTTGTTCCGGCAAAGTCGGAAGCGTCATTGACAATCGCTGCACCCTGACTCTTGAAAAATTCGTACAGCTCCAAGTCGGCCTGTGCATAAACGGGGTTTCTTAAAAGCTGGGAAAGAAATGTACGGAACATGGATTTGCCATAAATTTTTATGTCATGTTCCTCGAAGTATCGAGTAATATCTCCGAAGGAGGTTTCCGGTTCAGCGTACATTTCAAACATCAGCCGAACATGGTCGGCGGCTATGGGGTCGGCAACCATTTTCTTTGTGCGGATACCCTCTACCACAGTAGGCTCCAACTGATAACCGTATGGCGCCTGACCGCTCATGTGGAAGCCTTTCAGACACCGGGAATAGTAGGCGTCTGTGACACGCTTCTGAATTGTCTCACGTTCAAGCTGGGCGAATACAATGCAGATATTCAGCATGGCCCGGCCCATCGGGGTCGAAGTATCAAACTTTTCCGTGGAGGATACAAACTCTACATCATACTCTTGAAACAGCTCCATCATCGTTGCAAAGTCCAGAATAGAGCGGCTTATACGGTCCAGCTTGTACACGATGACCCGCCGAACCTTTCCCTTGCGGATCTCGCCCAACAGCTTTTGAAACTCCGGCCTGTCCGTATTTTTACCGGAATAGCCTTTGTCCTTGAATACCCGGCAGCTCCCACCTTTCAATTCATACTTGCAAAAGTCGATCTGACTTTCAATGCTGATACTGTCCTTGCGGTCTACTGACTGTCTTGCGTAAATACAATCTTCTCTGATAAATTCCATATTGGGCTCCTTTCCTTGTTGGAATGGAGCTACCAACCTTACAACTATATTATACCATCAGCAGCCCCGGACAACAATGTTGCGAATGATTAGGGAAATCTGTCTCCATATTTGCGGAACACCTCATAAAGACAACGCTCAATTTCTTTTTTGCGCTGTGCTTTCTCCTTCGGGGGAAGTACCGGCGTGAGGCTTTCCAGCACAATGATCTTCCCTTGAAATGCGACAGACTTTGTTTCTCGTTCATAAGTGACAGCTTGCGTCATTGAAAACCTCCTTTGCGAAAGTGCGTGTATATGCCTGCCTTTCCCACTTGTCCCGTGGGGAAATGTCAAAAGACGGCACCCAGCAGGTGCCGCCCTTTGAGCTTTCTCCACTTCGGGTCGATGTGACCCGAGGTCAGTAAGGACTGGAATGGTACTTTTCTTTGGCGTCCTCCACGCTGTTGAGGTCAAATACTTCATAAAGCTGCCCCACAACACGCCGTATATCCTTCTTTGAAAATCCGCAGTCCTCCATTGCCATAATGACATAACCGCGGCAGGCGTCATTGCTCCATTCGTCCGTTTCCAAGCCGGGGATCATTCCAAACGCATTTCCCATAAAGTGCTCCTTTTTTGAAAAGATGGGGAGCCACGCCGGATTGGTTGGCCTATCATCAGACAGCATTGCCGGGGGCTCCCCATAGGTTTTCACTTCATTTCAGACACACCGGACGGGCATAGGCTTCATGCCCCATAGTATTTCAACTCTCCCCATTCTGATGGCAAGGCGTTCTCATTGCCTGCGACGGCTCACGGCTTGCAAGGCCGCTTCAACGCTCGGACTGTGACTAAACGCAAGTATCCGGGTTCTGCGCCTGTTCCGGTGGAGCCAGCCTTGCCCCACCTATGGCATGGACCTGTTCGCTCGCTCAGTTTTACAAAGACTGTATTCTCTGAAATCCGAGGTCATGGCGGGTCTGTCACACAGCGCGTTCCCCTTCGTATCCGGGTGTCTTTTTATTCAATTTTCAATCTGCATGAGGCTTGTCTGAACCTCGGGCCATTGTGACCCGAAGTGTTTTGCCTCTCATAAGCCATTTCATTTTCCGGCCTAAATCGGTACGCCTTACAAAGAATTTTTCAAAATTTTTTCTAAGCGCCGCAGACCTCGCTCGATTGCGACACGAACCACTTTTTCATGGACGCCCTCTGCCCGGGCAATGTCCTGTTTGGTCATGCCGAGAATGAAATGAGCATAAATCCGTTTTGCCTGTTTGTCCGGCAAACTGGAAATCGCTGCGTGAAGCTCCTGCATGGTCACTTTCCGCTCATACAGTTCATGGGGCGATAAGGCGACAAAGACAGCTTCGTGCTCCAGCCCGTCGTCCCGATCAAGGGAATAGTAGGCTTTGTGGCGGTATGTACGCAGCCGATAAGCAGCCTCTTTACGCTCAAACTCTTTGAACATTTCTGCAACTTCTTCCGATACTTCCATGAAGCAATCCGATGTATAAAATGGGTAATAGTCCCGCAAATTGATAATAGCCATATTGACCTCCGTTTCGGTTGTTGGTTGACGAGTGACCGAAACGAAGGCGGCGGGGAGCGGCACCGGGGAATGACTTCGGGCCAACATGACCCGAAGCTAACGCATAAGAACGCAAAAGCGCCCGGGCGGCATGAAGCCACACGGACGCATGAAATGACATAATAATTAAGGTTCCAACAAATTTCGCATACATAGCCGGAATAACCCGGAGGCGGAGCTATGCTTTTTTTAACTGATGTAGGTCATGGGTGCTATGAAAAAAGGCAAAAATAGACACGGCGGCAATCCTCCTATATGCCGCCGTGGATTTACACGGTGTTAGGTCGTCGTTGGTTTAGGATAGACGAAAAGAAACGGCGGCTCTGATTTTCTCAAAACCGCCGTATCAGTCGATGATACAGAAAAGCGCACGAAATCCTCTGCCCGTCAGCGGTTTTTTTCTTTTCCCCGCTGTGGAGGCAGATGTTTGAATATGTAGGTATGTTTCATGCCGCAAAGGCCAAAACATACCGTGTTAGTCAGTCAATTTGAATTAGAGTTCAATTCTTGCTTTCGATGGCTTATCTTCACAATAGGTAACTTTAATCGTTGTTCCCTTGTCAGGGACTTTGTTTCCTGCGCCAATCCATTTTCGGCAGATGTAATCTTTTCCGTCTATCGTATATTTGACCTTGATAGTATGCGGAAAGGCTGCGCCATCCATAGCATGAGCGCGGACAGGTTTACGATTTACTTTTAACCACCATTGTTTTGTAACTGAAATTACAGTTCCCATTGTTTCTTTTTCCATAAGTTATACCTCCGATGATATTTTCGATTGATGATACCTATTTTCTGTTCAACCTTTTCTTTGTTTGTTGTAAATGCGGAACGCTGCTGCGCCGGTGGCCGCCAACTGTACCAGAATCAGCACCGCGAACAGGCCGAAGCTCTCATAGTAGAACAGTTCATCCCAAAACAGGAGAACATCACAGAGAGTAGTCAAGGCAACCGACCAGCGGATGTGCCGGGCCAGCCATTGCCGGAACACCAGCACAAGGGCAATGGGCGGGACGATCAGCAGCGCCAGATTCAAAATCAATGTCGGGGTCAGTTCCATTGCGTCGCCTCCTACTTTTTTAAGATAGCGCCATGTGCTTTTTGAACAAGTAATCTACGATTTGTAAAATGCTCATACTCAAAACTCCTTTCAAGGCTTCCTGTTGCTAATAAAAAAGCAGAGCCAATCATAAAAAGAGTGTTCTCCTTTTATGTTATCGGCTCTGCGGCTGTGCGTCTGGCGCTTTGATAACGGTTACATGGAATTGTTCAATGTCGATTAGACATTCACTTTTACATTTTGGACAAAAGAGAGGAAAATTTTTAAGTACGGTATCTTCCCGAATTTTGTCGCGTGTTTTATTCCCGCAGACTGGGCAGCGGATGAACTCTGTTTTCTCCATATTGTTCACTCCGAATTGCGATCATTCTTTTTCTTATCCCGATATTTCCGTATGAGTTTATTACGGATAGGAACGCCAACACCAAGCAAAAGCACAACTGCCAAAATTGTGAAATCCATACAATCACCTCACATTTCTTTGTTCTTCATAATCCGAATGGACAAGAAGATCGAAACCGCATACATCACGACAATAACAAAAACCGCAAAGAAAACGAGAAGTATCGGAAAAGATTCAACGACTGAAATAATTGATTTCCCGATAGCTGGCATTTTAGAGAGAAGAAGTAAAGTCACCAAAAAACCGGCCACTGGAATATACATAAATACCCGTCCTTTGATTGAGCCGTACTTGTAATATCCCGGAATCTGGAACACAGTATAGAGTGCAAATAAGAATACTCCTGCAATAGCGGCAGTTACAATGTCAAATACGCCAACTGTTTCACCCAGCACTTTCAAGACAAGCGGCTGTGCAATCAAAGAAATAATCAGGGAAAGAAGCCCCATTGTAAGGACGAAAACATAGCGTCCGATCACAAGCTCACTTTTACGAACCGGTAAAATACCAAACAGCCGATCCATACTGTTTTTTTCTGTGATGGAAAAGGTATATCCCGTCGTCATGGCAATAAAGCACATAGCAAATGATACCCCTGTCAGTAAAGAACGATTGATTGCGGCAAACACAATCGGCAGAAGCAGGGTAAAGCAAATCGTCTTAAAATATGGTTTTACCAATGCAATATCTAATTTTGTGGATTTCAAAATATTACTCATAATCGTCACCTTTCTTGCTTGTAAACACTACAATTTCATCAATAGTGGCAGGCTCAACAGTCAGGTTGGAGAAATCGTTAATATCTTCGGTTTTCATCAGAGCCTCAAATCCCGTAGGGAATGTACGAATACCAGCCGCCTTATTTTTCAGATCATCGGACAGTTCCTCAATTCCACCTTTTACAATGCGGAACATATCTACAAAATCATCTTTGCTGCCAGTAAAGAACAACTCGCCATAACTGATGTAGGTAATATAATCGGCTGCACGCTCCAAATCGCCTGTGATATGGGTGGAGAACAAAACACTATGTTCGCCATCTTCAATATACTCTGAAAGAATTTTCAAAAGTTCATCTCTGGAAACCGGATCAAGTCCACTGGTCGGCTCGTCAAGGATCAGCAGTTTGGCGTCGTATGAAAACGCACAGGCAAGCATTAACTTCATCTGCATACCTTTGGAAAGTTCTTTTACCTTTTTGGTTGGTGCAATGTGAAATTTCCGTAACATATCCGCAAATTTCTGGCTGTCCCAATTTGGATAAAATACCGAAATGGATTTTTCAACCTGCGACACTTTCCAATCATCACTGAAATAATTTGTATCGAAAACAACGCCCAGCTCTGATTTTACTTTTTGTTCTTCTGCGATATTATCCAGCCCCATCACTTTGACTGTGCCGCCGGTGCGCTTGAGCATATTCAAAATCAGTTTGATTGTCGTTGTTTTGCCAGAACCATTCGGGCCGATCAAGCCCATAATATACCCCTTTGGCAAAGTAAAGCTGATATTGTGAAGTTGAAAAGAATCAAAAGATTTTGAAAGATTCGTTACCTCTAAATAATTAGTCATCTGTTTTTACCTCCGTTAAAATGTCCAAAAGGCGATGTAATTCCTCTGTGGATAGATTTGCCATTCTTGCAGCTTTTATTGCTTCGGTGAGATTGTTTTCTACTTTGCAAATAAGCTGCTCCTTAATCAGTTCTGAACCAGACCCCATTACGAAACATCCGCGCCCCTGCACATTTTTAACAAAGCCCTCTTGCTCTAATTCTGTGTATGCCTTTGTCACTGTTAAGACGCTGATCTTTAGGTCTTTGGCAAGTGTTCTAAGGGAGGGCAAAGTTTCTTCGGCTTGAAGCTCGCCAGATAAAATAGCCGCCTTGATCTGCTGTTTAATCTGCTCGTATATGGGGACGCCAGATACATTTGAAATAATCAGTTTCATTTCTGCATCCTCCGTGTGTTTTAACTGTTATGCTATTGTGTATAACAGTATAACACAGAGAAAAAATAATGTCAATGAATGAATGGATGTTTGTGTTTTCAAGGTTCAAGAAAACATAGCGGAAATGAAATACCACCTTACATCATATTTCATTACATTTTCATAATCCAACCCGAAATGTACAATGATATAGGGTGATATGAGAATGAACCAAGATGAAAGAAGGTTTGACTTTCACGGCCTCGGGGCGGCTCTCAAAAGAGCCAGAGAAGAAAAGGGCTGGACACAAGCCTATGTTGCGGAATTAGTAGACCGTGACTCCCGTACCATTATGAATATTGAGAACAAAGGTCAGTATCCCAGTTTCGACCTTTTTGTTAAACTCATTACCATGTTTGACGTTTCAGTTGACCAATTTATTCATGCGGACGGAGGGGCAAGGTCAAGCTCTTGCAGAAAGCACATTGATGTACTTCTAAACTCCATGAATGAAAAAGAGCTTGTCGTGATAGAAGCCACAGCCGAGGGCATTAAGAAAGCCAGAGAAACGGAGGTTCCAGAATAAGGGCCTCTGTTTTTTTGCGCCATTTTAGGGGCTGCCGCTAAGTGGCAAGCAATGCCTCTGTGGCCACAAGTGGCACAAAGGCGGCTTGTTGGGGCTCGCCCCAAACCCGTATCTTCGGGCCAACATGGCCCGAAGTGTCAGCGTCGCTTTGCTCCTTGTTTTCATAACCTTAACGCTCCTTTTCCTGCTTTCTTCCCGGTTCGGTGTAGCCCATCAGAGTGTCAATGTTCGCTTTGATCGTGACGATCTCCTGCATATCCCGTCGTGCCTTTTGATATTCTCCATAGAGCTGTTTTTTCTTTGCTGTGAGCTTACGGCCTTCTTCCTTCAGCACATCCATTTTGGGGAGCTTCGCCCCGCCCAGCAGAGAGCGCATTTCCGCTTGTGCAGCCCGGTACAGTTCAAGGTCGGCCTCATGCTCCGCAAGGAATTTCCGGCTGTACTTCGTCGCCTTATACTGCTCAAAGACTGGACGGGTTTTGGCATACTGAACCGTTGCGGCCTTTAGCCCGGCATTGGTTTTCATGGCCTGTTCCGTCTGCTTGATCTGCTCGGAAATGGTATGAAAACGGTCTGCTGCCTCGGTGGCTTTCTGTGCCAACTGCTCATAATCGGTCAGGCCATTGTCCTGTATATAAGCAAGAGCGGCGGCCATCTGCTTAATGTTAAATACCTTCGCCCAGCGTTCATATCCCGGCCCCTTACCGGCAGCCAGCTTTGCTTGAATATCCACCGCCAGACTGATTTTCCGCTCCGAGCGCCCGGGGCGTTTTTCTTTGCCCTCAATGGCGGACAGAACATCTTGCAAGTCGTGGCCGTCCCCCAGCGTGGAGGCACGCAGACGGGTGAAGCGTTCCTGTCCCTGCCCGGTCAGCCGGAAGCTGATACCGCCGCCCCGAACCGTCTTGACCTCATACCCGGCCCGCTTCATCAAATTGAGAAATTCGTCCAAATCAGCGGGGCGTTCCGCCAACGCAGTATCAATGGCAAGGCGCAGCCTGTCCTGATAGGAAAGCGGCCCTTTCCGGTCTTTCTGCCACTCTCCATAGTTCCGATACTTGCCCTTGCTCCGGGGCTTCGGGTTCTCCACGATGGATAGCCCGTTTTCAAGGCACAGCCTGTCAGAGAGCCGCCGAAGGGCGAAGCTGGAGCCCCAAAAATTTCGGAATTTCCGGGTGCAGTCAAGGGTGGTGGAGTTGTAATAAATGTGACAATGGATGTGCTGCTTATCGGTGTGCGTGGTAACGATAAAAGCGTGCCGCCCCTTTGTCCAGCGCATAGCCAGCTCATAGCCGATACGGTTCGCCTCCTTCGGGGTGATCTCGCCCGGATAGAAGGATTGTCGTATCTGATAGCACAGCACATTATTTTCTTTCTTCTGTTCCCGGCCCGTCATAGCGGCATAGCTGGCCTTTGCCAAAAGGAACTCGTCCGCCACGGTGGCCGGATCACATTCATAAGCGGAGATATACTTTCCGCTTTCTGTTTTCTCCGGGTCCTTGCCATAGTCCAGACAATCCCGGATAGCCTCAGCAATCGTTTCGCCTTCGCCCGCATGGCGCTGTAACAAAGTTGTGGTAGCCAAAAATCATTCCTCCTTTCCATGAGAAAGGGGCGGCCCATTCAGACCGCCCCGACTTCAGGCCAACATGGCCCGAGGCTGCTTAACTTGCCAGAAACCGATACAGAGCGGATTTACCTCCGTCCAGCGCCCAAAGAAGGGAGCCCGCCGCTGCTTGCAATCCATACGGCGAAAGAAGGAAAGCAAGAAACAGAAATATAATCCCGCCTATGGGCGTCGGCGTGCCCTTAGTGTCTAAGGGATTTATTCAGCGTTTCCGCTTTCGGCTCGTTTTTTCAGATATTCCCGTACCGGCTCACTCGTCAATGCAAGCCTAAGAAGTGCTGCGGCTTCCTCGTCGCTCATGTTCTTTGCTTCCGGCACAATGCTTTCAAAGACTGCGCCCCGAACGATAAGGCGGTGGCTGCGCGTTCTGCGTTCCTCTTTGGATAACTTCTGACGCAACATCTTTTCCCGGTTCTCAAACTGCCGGATTTTCTTCTTTCCGTCCTCAATCTCGACTTGCAGTTCCTCGCGGGTTTTCTCTTTTGGTTTTGTCATGGTTGGTTGCTCCTTTCTGCTCATAGGCATAGAAAAAGGACAGTCGATTTTCTCGGCTGCCCTTGTGAGTGGGTTATTTTATTTATGTTGTGTGCTGTTGAAAAAACACTTTATCCGATGTTCAATACATCATGGATTACCCAGGGTTGAACTGTAACCATAACCATATATATATAAATTACAAACAAAAGCACTTCGACCGTACCATTAACATTCTCGGATTGAAGTTTTTTTCTAAAATTATTCGGCAAAGCTTTTGATAACAGATAATAAATCCAATATCCCAAACAGGCTCCAGCCGTATTTATAATAAGGTCATTTATATCCGATGAACCCCAGCCAAACATCTGAACAATTTCAACAGATAAAGAGAATAGAAAGCCAGTTAATGCAACTGTCTTTATGTGATGATACTTTTTATACAGAAATGGCAGGAAAACTCCTAAAGGTACAAACAAAATTAAATTAAGTATAGTATCTATTGGTCCGGTTATCATACCGAGAAACGGAATCAGAGAAATCTTTGGACTAAATGATATTGTGCTTGTATAACCAATACCTGCTACGGTTAAAATTCCAAATAGATAATAGCAAAACACAAATACAGCAGCAATATGAAGAAGGCTTTGCTCTCTTCCCGATTTTCTAAGATATAAAAAATACAATATGAGAATTGGAACTATAAACACATACCCGCTAATTGAACGGATAAGAATGTCAGAAATTGGTAACATTTTTTCACTCCTTTACTTGCTATCAAAAATTGTTTTCAAGTATATTATACATAATCGTGAGCCAAAATTAAAGTCGCATATTATTAAGTTTTTCTTCAATTTGTCTGAATACCTGTGCTTGTATCTACATCATTTTAGCCTGTCGGCGGCGTTGTTCTCTCTGGCGTACCGCCGCGCTGCTTCCCGGCGTTCCTCGCTGTATGGGGCGGTCAGCCGGAAAGAGAAACGCCCCTTTGCAATATCAAACTCCATGCAACCTGTTTCGGGGTCTGCGTCAGTCTTGCAGCACTCGTCGGCTTATCATCCGATATGTAGCCGGAGCCTTGACGGTGAGAAAAACGGTGCCGTTTGAAGAACCGGCGCAAGTCGTCATACGCCTGCCGGTAATTGGCTCCGGGGTAATGCTCTTTTAATTGATGGGTGTCCAGATCAAAATTTAAGGCTTTGAAATATTTTCTCTCCAAAACTCAAGCCCTCATTGCTGTTTTTTCCTGATAGTGGGTCAACAGATCTTCTTCATTGAAATCATCTGGACTGTCAGAATCGTCACTGTCACAAAGACGCCACACAGAAACATTATCCATGAACCATGTCTGCCGCTTCAAGGTATTGACGATCCGGCCGAACAGACTAAAATCCCTCGCTCTGCCGCAGTCACGGAATACCAAAGCGCCGGAACCATCCTCCATACGGGGAAGGCCCACGGTTTGGAATGTATGATTGATTGTGTTGTAAATGCCATCCAGCCGGTACTTATTTTCGGCTGTGATTTTATCATCATTCATGCGAATAACCATTTTCAGCATGGTATCAGCCTCCCTTCTTGAATTATTATATCATTATAGAGCTGGTTCTACAATCTTGAAAATCTGAATTTTTTATGACGGGCTTCGGGTCATGCTGGTCCGAAGTGGTAAAAAAAGAGCAGGGCGGCAAGCCCCGCAACGGAAGCCTGCCGCCCTCGTCTTACTTTGCCACCAGCTCGGAGAGCTCCCGCAGCACCTTTGACACCTCGCCCCACAGCTTTTCATAGTCCCGCTTCAATCCGTCGATTTCCTCCGGGTACACGCCATAGGTATGTGCGTGTATGGCAACCTGATTGAGATTGTTAGAACAGCGCCGTTGCAGAGAGATCAGCTCTTTTACGGGCGCAAGGTCGATGTGCAGGATATACCCATTCAGAGCCATTTTCCGTACATAAGCCCCGGCGTTGGAAATGCCCGCCTCAGCCATCCGTTCATGGATGGCTGCCAGCTCGTCCGGCGTTACCATGACGTGCAGATGGACATTCCGCTTGCGGTTCTCCATCAGCGTTCCAGCTCCCGGCCTTTCCGGCGCTCTTTGGGTTCCTTTACCTTATCCAGCGGTTTTGCGTCCAGCTCCGGGGGCGTGGGCGGGATGGGCGTGTTGTTGGGTACGCCGTCGATCATGTTGCAGTTCTGCTCTGTGGAGAGCTCGGCGGTTTTCAGATAGTTGTCTTTTTCGTGCATGGCGATCCTCCTTTATCGTTCCTCATGGTTTTTATGGCTCCGCTTCTGGCCGGGCTCCTTCGGGGGTTCCTGCCCTCTGGTTTCATCTTTGAGCCGGGCAGTAATGGATGGGCGCACCCGGTCAGGATTGCCCGGTGCTGGTTTCAGCTCATAATCCTCCATCTGCTTTTCGGTCAGCGGCTTTGCGTAGGTCAGTTCGCCCCATGCCATCAGCCTGCCGTCTGCCACAGGACGCCGCCTGTCATCATCGTAGTTGACGATGGAAAGAGGCTGGTTATCCGGCGGCTTCGGGTAAGTTCCTATGTCCACGGGCCGCTGGGTGGAATAATAGCGGTAAACGCCCTCCGGTCCCAGCTCGGTATGCTTGACCGCCGCATGGTAAAACTGCTGATAGTCGTCCACCCGGCGGTCAAAGTCCCTCTGCGCCCATGCCTGACTGGTTCCATAGCGACCCCAGTAGTAATCCCGATGGCCGTTTTCCCCCTCGGTAAACTGCCAGGTCACAAAGGGGCTCGGCGCTCCCGGATTATGCCCCAGCGCAAAGCCGTGTCCGGTTTCAAAGGTGGCAGCTTTCAAAATCACATATCCTTGTACTGTCTCCAAGAGATACCTCCTTTCTGTGCCTCGGGCTAACATGACCCGAAGTGCTGGATGTTACGAAATAAGAGGGCAGACCGGGGAGAAATGTAATAAGATATTCCCACCCCGGAAACACCCTCAAAAAAGCCCGGAATGTCAAGCCTTTGGAGGTGGCAAATCGTAACAGCCGCCCGGCCTTTTCTCCCGCATTTTCCTCATGCGTTCCCGGCTTTTTCGGCGGTTCCCTTCGGCCTTGCAGGCGTCGGAACAGTAGGCTTGACGCCCCTCGGGCAAAAACGCCTTTCCGCAGACCGCACAGGCTCGCAGCTCCGGGGAGATGCCTTCCGTTGTCAACGACGCTTGAAGCTCCGGGTTAAGAGGCAGGACAGCCTCACGGAAATAACGGCAGTACGCCCCTGTCCAGCACTTGTGCAGCATATAGCAGGCACAGTCAAGAGGAAGGCACAGGCCGCTTTCTCGGTCATAGTTGGCGCACATCCCCGTGACCAGAGAACGGATTTTTTTCTTCTCGTCACGGGTCAGCTCCCGGGCGTCCATTTAAGACTTCGGGCCACGATGGCCCGAAGGGCGGGGCTCCACGATCAGCGCCCGGAACTTCTTCCGGCACTGTTTTTTCTTTCCTTTGCACTCCTTGTAATAACGGCATCCCTTACAAGGGTCGTCATTGTCCCAGCCGGGGTGCGGTACTTCCTTCATCATTCGTTCAAAAGGGCTGCTTGTAAAATTCATTCTCATTCCTCCGTATCTTCCTCCCATGGCGGGGTATCTTCGTCCTCGGGTTCCTCTGCGATCTCCTCCAGCTCCCCGTCCTCATATTCGCAGTAATCATCTTCCAAATCCGGGGCCTCATGCTTCGGCTTGTAAATCTTGAAATAGTAACCAATCCCACCGCCGGCCAGCACCACCGCACCGATCAGGAGCAGAGAGAGAAGGGGGCTGTCCTTTTTCTCCGGCTCGGGTTCCGGTACTTCCTCCACCGGTTCGGTGGGCTTTGGCTCTGGCTCAGGGGCCACTTCTTTGGGCGGTTCCTTACCCTGTTCAGCAAGAGGCAGAAGGTCGTCTGTGGTAACGGTATTGAGGAAATAGACGTTCTCGCTGGTTTTCTGTTTGTCGATCACCAGATAAAACACGCTCTCGTCTGCTGTGGTGATGGTGTAGAACTCCTCGTATTATAAAGTAGTAGTTATTAGAGTCCCTCTCCAAGGACAAAATGCTACAATAGACAAGGTGCTGTGGATTGGTTTAAACCTCCTACCGCAAGACGGTTTCGGAAAGGCTCCAACCACGGCTCTTTGTTTTTAGTGTTAATCAGTTAGATACCGCCAGACGGTTTATATAGAACGAGGTTACATAGCAAAGAGGTGTGGCTCTAAGCAGCACTGTAAAATAAAACGCCGGAGGTAAAAAGAAATGATTTTTGTTGGTATCGATGTTGCAAAGGACAAGCACGATTGCTTTATCCTCAACTCGGAAGGAACGGTCTTGGCAGATGTATTTACCATTGCCAATAACCGCATCGGTTTTGAGACGCTTCTTTCAAGAATCCAAAGCTGTTCCCAAGGTGAAAGCAAAATAAAAGTAGGGCTTGAAGCCACAGGACATTACAGCTACAATCTGCTGGGGTTTCTTTTAGACAGCGGCCTGGCAACCTATGTCATTAACCCTCTGCACACGAACCTCTACCGGAAAAGTCTCAGCCTGCGAAGAACCAAAACAGATCGGATAGACGCGCGTACCATTGCAATGATGCTCATGTCTGATGTGGACCTCAAGTCCTACTCAAATACAGCATACCACAATGAAGAGCTAAAGTCACTAACCAGATACAGATTTGATAAGGTAAAAGAGCGCGCCAAGCTGAAAAGCTCCGTTGCGCGGTTAGTGAATATTCTGTTTCCGGAGCTTGAAAAGCTGGTCTCAAGTCTGCACATCGCTGTTGTATACGCACTGCTAAGCAACTATCCGGGTGCAAGCTATATCGCAAACGCTAATACTGAAGAACTCGCTGAGACTCTTTGCACCGCCTCTAAAGGTCGTTATACCAAGTCTAAAACCGCGGAAATCCAAGTAGCCGCAGGGGTCTCCATTGGCTCGAAAATGCCTGCTAAGTCTATGGAGTTGAAACACACGATTGCTCTCATCCGCGAGCTGGACAAAGAAATTTCTGAGGTAGAATCCGCAATTGACAAGATTACATCTCAGATGGATTCTCCCATCTTTACAATCCCCGGTATTGGCCGACATATGGGTGCAATGATTCTTGCTGAAGTTGGAGATTTTTCCAACTTTGCAAGCGCAGACAAGCTGCTGGCTTATGCTGGACTCTCTCCATCTACATATCAGTCAGGGCAACTGCAAAACTGTTATGCTCACATGGAAAAGCGTGGCTCCAGATATTTGCGATATGCTCTTTTCAATGCCGCCAAATATGTCTGCCTTTGGTGTCCTACATTCTCGGCCTATCTTGAAAAGAAGCGTTCTGAGGGAAAGCATTACAATGTTGCCATCTCTCATGCTGCTAAAAAGCTGGTAAGGCTTATTTTTGCTATGCAGCGTTCTGGGAAAGCCTTCTTAGCTGATTATTAAGCGTGCGATTTTATACGGAGCGAGTATCCGACAACGGATGCTCTTGTTTGCTATACCAATTTTCACCACCTTAAAATTTCTCTCGAAAATTTTGTTTTGGGGCTTGACTTTTAATAGTTAGTCTTTCCGGCCCGGTCAGCCAGCACCTCATAGATCCCGGCCATAATGTAATCGGCACAAGGGAGGGCAATCGCATTTCCCAGCGCCTTGTAGCGTTGCAGAGGCCGGATCTCCATGCCGTCCGCCCCGTACTTTGTCCAGCCCTCCGGCAGCCCCATCAGCCGTTCACTTTCTGTTTCCGTCAGAAAACGGATACAGCCGCCCTCCGGGTCGCCCTCATACCAGAAGGCAAAGGGCGTTACATCACTGGCTAAAAGAGTGGGAAAAGGGTCAGTTGGTAATCCGAAGCTGTTTCGGAAGGCCGTTTCTTCCTGCCTTTTTGCCGCTCCCCGCATACGGAAGCACTGAAAGGGGTGGATGACTGGTATCTGCCGCCCTGTTTCAAAAGAAGCTGTTCGATCTCCTTCGGCGGCGGCCCGCCCGCCCTCTCCGCAAGGCGGAGGAAGTGGGAGCATTGGACGGGGCTTAAATAGTATGTCTGCGGCACGTCTGCCTCCAAAATCCGCCACGACGAAAATCCGCTGCCTTCGTGCCAGCCTTCGGGAGCCTGCCCAATACTGGGCGTCCATGAGCCGCCAGCACACATCAGGCGTTCCCCCTCGCACCATTCCGGCGTTTCCCCATTTTCCCGAAGGAGGCATTGGAACTTCGGTGTCCGAGAAGGCGGATAGGACGGCTCTAAAGTCCATCCGGTCATTTGTAGAAAACGCTCCCATGACGTTTTCCCAAACAGCGATAGCTGGATATAGGTTATCAGTAGCATCCCTCATTTCCTGTATGATACGAAACGCCTGATAGAACAGGCTTGATTTTGCCCCGGCAAGGCCGGAGCGGTTGCCGATCAGAGAAAGGTTCTGACAGGGAGAGCCGAAGGTTATCACATGGACCGGCGGGATTTTCCCGCCGTCCACCTTCGTAATATCTCCCAAATGCGCCATATCGGGAAAGTGCCTTTTGGTTATGGAGATGGGCGCTTTTTCAATCTCGCTGGCCCATACCGGACGGATACCGCACCGGGAAGCAGCCAGAGGGAACACGCCGATCCCGTCAAAAAGGCTCCCCAGCTTAATGTCCGGCATGGCCCGGGGTGCCGTGTCCCTTCACGGCAAGCACCCCTTCCAGCGTGGTCGCCGCAATGCCCAGCCGCCCGGCAACCGCAATATCGTTTTTCACATCCTCGTCCACAACGCTGCCGCAGACGATCAGAGTATGGGAACGCCGCAGCATATCCCGGCGCATATCAATCCCGGCTTTGTGTTCCTCGGGAACGCTGTCATTCAAAAACAGCGGCAGGTACAAGAGCGGGCAGATCGGGGAAAAGCCCGCCTCATAAGCAAGGCGGCAGTAGTGGGCCGCCAGTTCCATATCAACATCCGGCTCGCCGCTCCATGCGGCGGTCAGGTATGCTAAAGGTCGTTTCATTGGTTGAGCCTCCATTTCTGTTTTGGTTTAGGGAAAAGCAAGAGTTCGCCCAACCCCTCCGCCCCTTCCCCCGGGAAGGGGAACGGCTCTGGAGAATTTATATCCCCGTCGCTTGACCGGGAAAAAGCATAACCGGGAGAAATCCGTCAAGGGTGCCTCTGGCACCGCCTGCGGCGGCGCTGCCCTTGACTGATTTTCCCGGCTATGCTACGGAATAACTGGCGACGGGGAATAATTTATATCTCCAGAGCTTCGGGGCGCGGGGCAGAGCCCCGCAATCCTCGGGCCATGCTGACCCGAAGTTTGGGCTTACTTTTCCTGTTCGGTTTTCTTCTCCGGCTTTTCATGTTCCTTCTGCTGACCCTTCCAGTCGTCCAGCAGCTTGATGATCTGGTCCTTCATTTCCCTCGGCGTAGTTTCCTTGCCGAAATACTTGCTCAGTTCCGCACCTGTCAAAATCACTTTGTCTACCTCCTTTTTGTCCTCCATCATAATGCCGTCGATTACATCCCCGTTGAGCAGTTTCTTTTCGTCCAGCTCCCGCATACGCTTTGCCTGTGCCTGTGAAGGCGAGGACTGCTGGCTGTCAATGGCGACGGCGATATAGTTCTGGTTCTTCTTGCCGATATAGGAAAGCTCCACCGCCGTAGTAAAGCCCAGCTTTTTTTCATCCATCAGCTTCATTAGGTCGGGAACCAGCTCATTGAGACGGATATACCGCTGCACCTGCTTGACCGCCATCTTATTGCGCTCGGCCACAATCTCGTTGGAGCGTTTGCCTGCGTCCTTCGGGTCAATCTGGCCCGAAGTGCGGGAGCCCTGGTGCTTGATAGCCTCAAGCTGCATTTTCAAGGCTTTGGCCCGCTCACTGGGGAGGATTTCTTCACGCTGGTTCAGATTATCCTCGACCATCTGGGTGATGGCTTCATCGTCTGTCAGGTTTCGGACGATACAGGGCATATCCGCATACCCGGCAAGCTCGCTGGCTTTCTGGCGGCGGTGGCCGGACACGATCTCATAGCCGCCATCCTCACGGGGACGGACGATAGCGGGCTGGGTCACGCCCTTGTCCTTGACGCTGGACACCATAGCCCGCATTTCTTCATCGTCCCGGACTTCAAAGGGATGGTTTTTGAAGGCGTGGAGCTCGTTCAGCTTGATATAGACGATCTGCTCCTTGCCCCGGCGTGGTGCATCCTGCGGCTTTTCGGATTCCTTCGGAGCGGGAGCGGCCTGTACCGTTGGAGCCGTTTTTTTCTCCGGTTCCTTTTTGACCACCTTTTCCGGTTTCTGTGCAGGAGCTTTGGGCTTCGGGGTTGCGGCCTTGTCCTTATCTGCTTTCGGGGGACGGCCCCGGCGCTTCGGCTGTTCCGGCTCTTTGGGTTTTTCCTCCGCTTTCTTCGGAGCCTCCGGCTGCTTTTCCGGTTTCTCCACTTTTGCCGGGTCAGGCTTTTCCACGCTGGGAGCTGCCGCCCGTTCCTCGACCTTTTTTTCCTTCATAATTTCAGCGAAGTTATAGACGGAAACCTGCGGGTTCTTTACCTCCGGTTCCGTCTTTTTTTCCGGCTCCGGAGAAACGGAAACCTTCTCCGGCTCTTTTGGGGGAGCGGGAGGCGTTTCCTTGCCCGGCCCGCTATCCGTTACCGGCTGTTCCGGCGTTTTTGTGGTTTTATCATCTGCCATAAGCATTTACCTCCTGTTTTTTGGCATGAAAAAAGAGGCTCAACTTTTCAGTCAAGCCCCCGTGGGAAGTTCCTCCTTTCTCCGCCATGATACAAAAATACCGCCCGTAGTCTCGTTTGGGCGGTACTTTGTGTAAGATTGGCAGTCCATTATTAAGTTTTTTATTATGTTCCCTTTGTACACCGTTGCAATGAATGGGTTAAAGAAATATTACAAGATAATTATGTTGGAGTTTATTTTCACGGCTCATTAAGATTAGGAAGTTTTAATCCGAATAAATCTGATTTAGACTTTATTATAGTTGTAAAAGAAAAAATAAATTCAGAAACAAAACAATTTATTTGGGATAAAATGTTAGAAAATGAGCAATTATTTCCTAAAAAAGGTTTTGAATTTAGTGTTGTACTAGAAGATAATTGTAGAAATATAAAACATCCAATACCTTACGAACTTCACGGTAGCAGAGATTGGATAGAAAGATATAAGGAAGATAAAACAATAGTCATCAATGATGATTATAAAGTTGACCCTGATCTAGCAAGTCATTTCAATGTTATAAATGTTCCAAATGATAAGATGGATTTTGGTAAGCCATCAAAAGAAGTGTTTTCAAAAGTACCAAAGGAATACATTATTGATTCCAATTATTCTGATACATTAGATTGTGTAGAAGAAATTGTGAATAATCCCGTATATTGTATTTTAAACCTTTGTAGATTTTATGCACTAATCAGAGATGATTTAACTTTATCAAAATATGATGGTGGTAAATGGGCATTAGAAAATATGGATTCAAATTATAATGATGTTATTAAAAATGCTATGGAAGATTATTTAAGTGATACAAATAATAGTTATGATAATACAAGATTAAAGGAATTTGCTGGGGAAGCAATTAGTTTAATTAATGATTGTGTAAATACTAATAAAATTAGAAAATAAAATAGTAGATGGAGTTGAGATAGATGGAATATAAATTATTAGAAGAACAAGATTTGGAACTTATGCTAGATTTTGTTGATGATGAAAATACAAAATATAATGTAGATGTTTTAAAAAAATTTATAGATAATAAAAATGATTTTGGATTTATTGCAAAGATAAATAATAAGATAGTAGGTTTTGCTTTTGGTTATATTTTATTAAAACCAGATGGAAGAAAAGTATTCTATCTTGACGCTATTGATGTTATGCCAGACTTTCAAGGCAAAGGTTATGGAACAGGTTTAATATCATTTGCTCGTGATTATGCTAAAACTATTGATTGTTATGAAATGTTTTTAATAACAAATAGAAGTAATATTTCTGCTTGTAAATGTTATGAAAAAGCAGGAGGAATAAATGACGCAGATGATGAAGTAGTGTATGTGTATGATTTTAGGGAGGAAAATTAATGGAAATAGTACAAGATAAAATAAGAATAAGAACTTTGACAAATGATGATTTTCCTTTAATGCTAAAATGGTTAACTGATGATAGAGTATTAGAATTTTATGGTGGTAGAGATAAAAAATATACATTAGAATCATTAAAAGAGCATTATACTGAAAAATGGGAAGATGAAGTATTTAGAGTAATTATAGAATATGATAATGTTCCTATTGGATATGGACAAGTATATAAAATGTATGATGAACTTTATTCTGATTATCATTATCCAAAAACAAATGAAATAGTTTATGGAATGGATCAGTTTATAGGAGAACCTGAATATTGGAGTAAAGGCATTGGCTCAAAATATACAAAAATGATTTTTGAGTTTTTAAAAAAAGAAAGAAATGCTAATGCAGTTATTTTAGACCCTCATAAGAATAATCCAAGAGCAATTAGGTCATATCAGAAATCTGGATTTAGAATAATTGAAGATTTGCCAGAACACGAGTTGCACGAGGGTAAAAAAGAAGATTGCTATTTAATGGAATATAGGTATGATGATAATGTTACAAATGTTAAAGCAATGAAATACTTAATAGAACATTACTTTGAAGATTTTAAAGTTGAAAGTATTAAGGTAATTGGTAGTGGATATGATAGTGTAGCATATTTAGTAAATGGAGAATACATATTTAAAACAAAATTTAGTGCTAATAAGAAAAAAGGATATGAAAAAGAAAAAGCAATTTATGATTTCTTAAATCAAAGATTAAATACTAATATAAAAATACCAAATGTAAAATATTCATATTTTAGTGATGATATTTCTATATTAGGTTATAAAGAAATAAAAGGAACTTTTTTAACACCAGAAATATATTTTGCTTTATCAAAAGAAAAGCAAGAATTATTAAAGCAAGATATTGCTATGTTTTTAAGACAAATGCACGATTTAGATTATAGTGAAATAAGTTTGTATACGATAGACAATAAACAAAATGTTTTGGAAGAATATCAATTACTCAAAGACACAATATATGATAGTCTTACTGATATTGAAAAACAATATGTAGAAGACTTTATGCAAAGATTACATAGTACAACTATATTTGATGGTAAAAAATGCTTATGCCATAATGATTTTAGTTGTAATCATTTATTACTTGATGATGAAAATAGATTATGTGGTGTAATAGATTTTGGAGATTCTGGAATTATAGATGAATACTGTGATTTCATATATTTGCTAGAAGATAGTGAAGAAGAAATTGGCGTGTCTTTTGGAGAAGATATATTAAGATTATACGGAAATATTGATATTTCAAAAGCAAAGGAATATCAAGATGTTGTAGAACAATATTATCCAATAGAAACTATTGTATATGGTATTAAAAATAATAGACCTGATTTTATAGAAAAAGGTAGAAAAGAGATTTATATAAGAACTCGCAAAGATGAAAAATTAAGGAAGTGATGATATGGTTAAAAACTATCCGGAAGAAGTAGAAGAACAAGTTGATAAAATAAAGAAAGTTTTATAAATGGTGGTACAAATGGATATATATGATTTAATGAAACAAGTTAATGACGCATTCAATCAAAGATACTGTTTCAGCAGTAAAAGAAAAAATAGTAAGCGGTACGGCTTTACTATTTTAGACAATCCCAGTTTGTCAGTATCTTAAATAGAATATATGTGACAGAAAACATCGTAGAAATACGGTGTTTTCTGTTACCCAAAACCCCACAATTTCATACATAACCACAGGTTAGTACGAATACCTTGTGTGATTTTTTGAAAGGCTTAGAAAGGCAATTTTGCCCGATTTTCGCCCCGAAAAATGACAGAAACAAGGCAGTAAGTATCTTCCCTGTGGTTTTTTTGTTTTCAGGCGGAAAGGAGGATTGATATGCCGAGAATGAGCAAGAAACGGAAACAAGAGTGGGCGTTGTTTCTGAATGAAAGAAATCGCATTACCTACAACGAACTTTGCAGAAAGTGCAGTAATGACTGCAAGCAGAGTTTCCGCTGTATCGTAGTGCTTTGCCCGAAGTATTTATCGAAAAGGAGAACGAAGAACAATGAAGCAGACGGAAAATGAAATGAATGTAAATGTACCTCTTGAAGTTATCAAGGCAAGTGAAATCGAACCGAAAGAAGTGAAATGGCTGTGGTATCCGTATATTCCGTTCGGCAAGGTTACGCTGTTGCAGGGCGATCCGGGCGATGGAAAAAGCAAGTTAATGCTTTCCATTGCCGCCCTACTCTCTAAGGGCGAACCTCTGCCCTTTACTGAAACGGAAGAAACCGAGCCTATGACTATCATCTATCAGACAACGGAAGATGACGCAGACGATACGGTAGTACCCCGATTTAATTCAGCCGGTGGGAATGGAGAAAATCTTATCTTCATCAAGGAAGATGAAAAGTCTTTATCCTTTGGGGATAACCGTATTGCTGAAGCAATCGAAAGGTATCACGCAAAACTTTTAATTCTTGACCCGATGAGTTCCTATATCGGAGAGAACTGTTCAATGAACAATGCCAACGAAACACGAGCAGAGTTTAATCATCTGATTGCGGTTGCGAAGAATACTGGCTGTGCAATCGTGATTATCGCTCATATGAACAAGATGAGAGATACCAATCCACTTTATCGTACCAATGGTTCTATTGATATTGCGGGTGCTGCAAGAAGTATTCTTGCAATCACACGCACACCGAACAAAGAAGCACCAGCGGAAAGATATATGGTGCAAGTGAAATCCAACCTTGCCCCGACAGGCTCTGCAATTCTCTTTGAGGTTGCAGAAAAAGGAGTGGACTTTATCTCTGAAATGGAAATGACAGCAGAAGAAGCGTTCCAATCCCTTGCCCCTAAAATGGGCAGACCGAACGATAAGGAAATCAAGGCAAAAGAATTTCTTTTGGAAATGCTGAAAGACGGAGAAATGCTTTCTTCGGATTGCGAAGAAAGACTTGAAGCCGCAGGGTTCAAGAAATCGACCATCAAAAAGGCAAAGAAGAAAGCAGGAGTTATCTCCAAAAAGAAAGGCTTTCTGTGGTACTGGTCTTTGCCGATGGGCGATATACCGAGAGAATAATGCAGGCTGTCTGATGAGTGGACAGTCTGTTTTTATGATTGAGGTATCATAAGGAGGTCAAGGGGGAACTCCCTTGCCCACGACATCTTTGCAGACGAAGTCTGAAAGTGTCATAGTGGGTTACACACATTCAAAGAATGTTGTGTAATGGCTTCGCCCCTGTCTGGAAAGGAGAGTAAAATGGCAAAAACCAACAAGGCAGATATGAGTTGTGCAAGGGTAAAACAGTACACCGCTTCTGATGTGAGCAAGGCGGAAAGGCACAACGAACGCAAGAATGAAACCTATGAAAATATGAATGTAATTGTGGAACGAATACCCTTTAATGTGCATTTCAAAAAACCGACTGCCCCGACCTATATGGAACAGTTAAAGCAGATGGAAACAGACGGGCAGGTGTCGCTTCGTGGGTTAAGGAAAGACGCAACACTCTTTAATGAGATTGTGATTGATGTGAACACGATGTACTTCGAGCGTAACGGTGGTTATGAATACGCAAAGCAGTTTTATGAAGAAGCCTATCATTTCATCGAAGAAAAATTCGGTGCTGACAATGTTATATCGGCAGTAATGCACGCTGATGAAATCAATGTAGCGGCAACCGAAGAACTTGGAAAAGAGGTTTACCACTATCATCTTCACGCTATGGTTCTGCCTGTGGTGGAGAAAGAAATCTTATGGAGTAAGCGTTGCAAAGACCCCGAACTGCGAGGAACGGTCAAGGCGGTTGTTAATCAGATAAGCCATTCAAAGAAATGGAAATCGGATATTCCGCTGACCGATGAAAAAGGAAATCCATTGCTAAGAAAGAACGGGAAACCGATGTTCCGAGCTTCGTACAGCATACTGCAAGATGAGTTGTTTCACTATATGACGGAACAAGGGTTCAAAGGCTTTCAGCGTGGCGAATACGGAAGTACGGCAGAGCATTTGACTTCCCTGCAATATCAAATCAAACAGGATAAAGAGCGATTGGAGAAGTTGCAGAAGCGTATTCAAAAGGAACAGGTTAAGTATGAGCCTGCCCGTCATATTTCCAAAACCTTAAACGAGATTGACAGTATGGGGCAGAAAACAATCACAGGTAAAATGGCAATCTCCAAAGAGGATTATTCTGAGCTGACTTCCCTTGCCAAAGAGGGCATTACCAGTCGTGCGGAAATCAATAAATTGGAGCAGAGTGCAAATTATTACCGACAGAAATATTTTGACAGTGCAAATGCACTGGAAAGAATGAAAACCAAATACAACGAACTGAAAGAAAAGTGCAGACCTTTTCTTGAAGCGTTGGAGCATTTCCCCGAAGTTGCTAAACTTTTTACCGAAAAAGTGAAGCAACTTTTTTCTTTTAAGGAAGCACAGGAACGAGCCGAAAAAGAAGCAAGGGAAAAAGAAAGACAGGAGCGTATCAAGGCACGAAGAAACAAGCGTGGTATGGAAAGATAACCATTTCCATTGTACTTGCAACTTAATGACTTCTTGATATGTTCAGATGAAACAGGCTGTATTTGTGGGGTGTTCTAAACGGAATGCCCCACAGTCAATTTATGAAAAGGAGAAACGGACGATATGAAAGAAAACACTTTATCTTATACAACACGAATAGGTAAAACCACTTTTATTGTAAATGTGAAGCAATCGGAAAGTGCGAAGAAGCCTTTGAATACGGTGTTTCAAGAAATATGCAGACACGAGATGTTGGGAGATTTTTCAGCGGATAAATATTTGAATTTAGAAAACTTACAAAAATCATCTTGACAAACTCGTTCCCGAAGGAACAGGATATCGTGCAAAGTCCAGATTTGCACGGTTTTATAATATCCCGGAACTGATGAATATGTTCAAGGAGATTGCAGATATCAAGACTTCCGATCAGTTAAAGCTTCCTGTGCCGGAAGCAGAATATGAAACAGTGGTGCTGAAACCAACGGAACAGCAGAAAGAAATCGTAGAAAGCCTTGGAGAACGTGCGGAAGTTGTCAGAAATGGCGGAGTAGATGCCGCGGTTGATAATATGCTGAAAATCACCAATGATGGAAGAAAGTTAGCATTGGATCAGCGTTTAGTGAACGAATTATTGCCAGACAATCCGGAAAGCAAGATATCAGTCTGTGCAGAGAAAAGCTATGAAATCTGGAAAGACACAGCAGCACAGAAATCAGCACAATTGATTTTCTGTGATTTGAGTACACCGAAAGGCGATGGCAGTTTTAATGTCTACGACGACCTGAAACGGAAACTGATGGAAAAAGGAGTGCCGGAAAAAGAGATTGCTTTTATTCATGATGCAAATACAGAAGCAAAGAAGACGGAGCTGTTTGGAAAAGTGAAATCCGGACAGGTTCGTTTTTTGATTGGTTCTACAGCAAAGATGGGTGCAGGAACCAATGTGCAGGATCGTCTGATTGCGTTGCATCATCTGGATATTGGCTGGAAACCATCTGACTTGGAACAGAGGGAAGGACGTATTATCCGTCAGGGAAACCATAATAAAAAGGTTCATATCTTCCGGTATGTAACTGAATCCACATTTGACAGCTACATGTGGCAGTTGATTGAGAACAAGCAGAAATTCATTTCTCAGATTATGACCAGCAAAGCACCTGTGCGAAGCTGTGAAGATGTAGACGAAGCGGCACTTTCCTATGCAGAGGTCAAAGCTCTTGCAACCGGAAATCCGGCAGTAAAAGAGAAGATGGCATTGGATGTTGATGTGGCAAAATTAAAACTTTTAAAAGCCAACCACATGAATAACCAGTATCGACTGGAAGATGATATTGCAAGGAATTTTCCACAACAGATTGCAAAACTGACAGAGATCATTGACAGCTACAAGGCAGACATCGCTCATTTTTCTGAGTACAAAATCACAGATCCAGAGCAGTTTTCTATGGAAATCAGTGGCAAAGTGTTCACAGAAAAGAAAGAGGCAGGAGCGGCTCTTCTGGCGGTCTGCAAAGAAATTAAGTCTGTGGATGCAGCTATGGATATTGGAAGCTATCAGGGATTTAACATGAGAATCCAATTCGACAGTTGGAGCAAAGAGTTTATCCTGTCTGTAAAGCATGAATCGGTAGCTAAAGTTCGATTGGGAGCCGATGCTCTAGGAAATATCACTCGTATCAATAATCTTTTAGAAAGTTATCCGGAGAAACTGGCAGAAGCAGAACAACGGCTGGAAACGGTACAGGAGCAGATGACAAACGCCAAAGAGGAAGTCGGGAAGCCATTTCCAAAAGAAGAGGAACTGAACCAAAAACTGGAGCGACTGTCAGAGTTAAATGCACTTCTCAATATGGATGAACGGGAAGATACAGAAACAGAGCAGTCGGAATCAAAAGAGAAAGAAGAAAGACCGGCACGAGGTTCTATCCATGAGAAACTGCAGATTTATAAGGAAAAGAGTCAGCGGGAAAGTGAAACTGGCAAGGAAACCAGAAAACGGGACTTCGGTCTGGAATAAAGAGGAAAGATGGCATAATTTGGTAGAAGAAGGTTCTGTCGGTTATGCCATTTTTTAGAACACAGGAGGAATTTATATGGCAAGAAACAGGATAACGGGTAGAGAAACACAGAAAATGCAGGAATACACGCAGGGACAGATCAGTCAGGCAGAGCGTAGAGGCATAGAATTTCCAACAGATGTAAAAGAACAGCTTTTTGAATATGCGAATCTGATCGGTGAGGAAGAGAAAGTTAGGACTCTGGTAAGAAATCTAGCAGATGCAGTGATCCAGGCAGATGAAGAAGGGGTAGAGGATCTACTGGATGATGCAAGAATGGATATTCAGGATCTACCAGATCCAACCATAGGTAAGCTGGAATTACGTGATTATGGATATACAGCAGAAGACATGGTGCCGCTTAGAAAAGAAGCAGCTTTGGATTATCACAGAATGGGTTCTAAGATTTATTGCCTGGGCAGCGATGGCAGCAAGGGAGAGTATGCAAGTAAAGAAATGATACAGGCGCATGAAGGTCTGTTTGGCATGGAATCGCAGATGTGGGAACGGATAGAGGAGAATGACCTGGATTATGCCGATGAAGATTTTGGAGCATTTCAGGAGCCTATGAGTGTCATTGAGCAGGAAGAAGCACTGAAATTATACGATGCCGGAGCAGATATCTATCTGATCACTAATTTTTCATCACCAATGTATGTCACGGAACGCATGGAAATTGAACGAGGACCGGAGCATTATCAGATGTCTATGACAGAACTGGAGCGTTTCCGTAACCTGGAATGGGAAATGCAGAAATATCCGCAGATTCAGTCTTTGAAAGAGGCAAACCTGTTGTTAGGAACAAGGCGAACCTTTGGTATTTATCAGATCAAGGACGATTCACCGGGCGAAAACTATGCATTTATGAATATGCGCTTTATTGAAAGTCATGGTATGCAGATAAAAAAAGAAGATTATAAGCTGGTCTATGTTGGGGAATTATCGGGAAATATGTCACTGGATGATATTTTTGAAAGGTTCAACATTGATAGACCGGAAGATTTCCGTGGGCATTCCCTGTCTGTCAGTGATATCATAGTTCTGAATGACGGGGAAAAAGTAACCGCTCATTTTGTAGACAGTATCAGTTTTGAACAGCTGGATTCTTTCCTGAATCTGGAAGAACAGGTTCTTAGTGAACTGGCATATGAGGTAGGAGAACGTTACTTTGCTATTCAGAGAACAGAAGAAGGATATGATTATTCGTTTTACGATGAAGATTTTCGTCTGATGGATGGTGGCGTCTATGAAAATGATCAAATTTCTATTGAAGAAGCGGCAGAGGAACTTCTGGAAGACGAAGGCTGGACTGGAGAACGCATCCGTGGAGATTATGATCAGTTGATGGAAAAAGTAGAAGAAATGGATGAAGTTGTAATGGCAGAGATTCAGAAAAGCCAGGGCGAATATAAGCCTTTGGCAAAGGTGGAGGAACTGGAAGAGGCGAATTATAACATGATTGATAACGTCCTTAATAATATGCCACCGAAGAAAGAGCCTTATCTGGAATATTTCGCCACAGAATGTGATGAGTTCCATGATATGGGAGCTTATGAAAAAAGTACCGATGTTAATCAGATTGCTGCGGTCTATGAAAAATATAGGGAGAATCCTAAAACTGCGTATCTGGGATGCTCAATGGGAATTATTTATCGTGATCCGGAAGACAGTTACTATGATGAAGCCGAATTTGCGATCGTTAAAGGGAATACCGTATTCGGAGATCTGATGGATGATGTTCGATTTTATGGAGAACTTGCACTGGTACGGGAAGGGATCGAGAAAATTCATGAAGCATTGCCGGACTACAAGTATGTACCGATGAGGGATGTTCGAGAAGCAATGTATCCTGAGAAAATGACCACAGAACAGCTGGCAGAGGCACTGGATGAGATTGCAGAAGCTTTTGATCCGTATGAGTATCGAGATAATGTGGAGAGGGGAGAAAATACGGTGCAGGAAGTAATGCTGGATTTGAGAAGTGGAAATATTCATTCCTATATTTCATATCTGAAGGATATTGTAGACGAAGAATGCGATCTGTCTGTTCGTGCAGGAGTATTGATTGAAAGACTGAAAGCCTATGAACCTGAACTTCCAAAGGATATGGAACCAATGGTGTATGTAAACTATTGTGAAGAAAGTGATCTCATGAATCCAAGATGTCAGAAGCTGTCTGAGCTGGATGCAAAAACAGCAGAAATGGATAAAGAATGGTATGCAAAACGTGATCCGAAGACAGAGGAACCTACAAAAATTGCAAAGATATATGTGACTGTATATTATGCGGAAAAAGGTGAACAGATGCTGCATCATTTTAAGAAGTCAATGGATATTGGAAATGGACATGGCGGTATTGTGAGTCAGTTGAAGTATGATAATGAAATGAAGCTTACAGATGAGTATTGGATCAATTACCAGAAAGGCAAAGGAAGTGAAGAGTTCCAAAAGTATATGGAAGATCTGACAGACATGCAGAATCATGTGCTTCCGTATCTGCAGAGTTTTTGCAATCTGGAGGAAAAAGGTGTGAAGGAGAGACGAGAACAGCAGATAGCAGAAAGATATGAAGGAAGAGCAGATGAGAGGGTAACAAGTACCGAAGCGAATGAAGTTGTTAAGGATGTAGGAAAAACAGATAGAAAACCGGCACAGCAGAAGCAGGCGGTAGATGGAAAAGATAAGAAATTATCCATTCATGAACGGCTTGAGATCAATAAGAGGATTATTCAAGAAAAGCAGGGAAAAGATAAAACGGAGAGAGGAG
Organism: Clostridium sp. AF32-12BH; assembly: GCF_003477935.1. NCBI lineage: Bacteria > Bacillati > Bacillota > Clostridia > Eubacteriales > Clostridiaceae > Clostridium > Clostridium sp. AF32-12BH. Next base: position 71,217 of record NZ_QUEH01000015.1, read on the forward strand.
TTGATTTGGGTGTAAGGACAGTGTAGAATAAGCAGAACGAGTCGGAGGTCATGGATGATAACGTGGCTTCCGGCTTTATTGCGTATTGTCGGAAGAATTATAAATGGTATAATGAATGTAAATGCGATAAAAGAATGTCGCCTGTTATGCGACTTCCAAATGAGAAAAGTGTGTTATTCTGAGATCAAACAAGAGGCTAATAGAGTCAGGAGGATGACATTATGAGTAAAAAAGGATATAGCAGACCAGGATTCTTTGGATCCATAAACCATTATGATGCAAACGGAAAAAAGTAGGCGAGAGCAGACCAGGATTCTTTGGTGGTATGAACGACTATGATGCAAATGGAAAGAAAATCGGACATAGTTCGCCTTCCTTTTTTGGTGGTATGAATCATTATGACAATAACGGGCATAAAGTAGGTGAGAGTCGACCAGGATTCTTTGGCGGTTTAAACCATTATGATGACAAGGGGCATAAGCGGGGGCATAGCAATCCAGGATTTTTAGGTGGATTCAATCATTACGGTTAAAACTGCACAGAGAGCAGCACAAGCGGCAAGGGCTGCGGCAAAAGCCGCCGTGGTTACGGTAAAGGCGATTGCCAAAGCGACCGCACTTGCCATTAAAGCGATTATTGCCGGAACGAAAGCCTTGATTGCCGCTATCGCCGCAGGCGGCTGGGTGGCGGTTTTGGTTATTATCGTGATTTGCCTGATTGGTATGATCCTCGGCTCAGTATTTGGCATTTTCTTCTCAGACGAAGATTCCGGCACTGGAATGAGTATGCAGACCGTTGTGCAGGAAATCAATACCGAATACGATACCAAGCTGCAAGAGGAAAAGAACTCGGTATCCTATGATGTTCTTGAAATGAGTGGCAGCAGAGCCGTTTGGAAAGAGGTGCTTGCCGTTTACTCTGTAAAAACGAATACGGATCAAGATAACCCCCAAGAGGTTGCCACAATGGACGATGGCAAAAAGCAACTCTTAAAAGACATCTTTTGGGAGATGAATCAAATATCTTCCCGAACAGAGAGCAAGACCGAAACAGTTATTACCGAAACCGATGACGGACACGGTAATATCGTGGAAACTGAAAGCACGGTCACACAAACCTATCTGTATATTACCGTCAGCCACAAGACTGCCGAGGAAATGGCGGCGCAATATGGTTTTAACGAAGAACAGAAAGGCTACCTCGCTGAACTGCTTGCAGATGAAAACAATTACCTTTGGTCACAGGTGCTTTACGGCATTACAGGCGGCGACGGACAGATCGTGACCGTTGCACTCTCTCTGGTTGGCAATGTGGGCGGTCAGCCGTATTGGTCGTGGTACGGTTTTAACTCCCGTGTAGAATGGTGTGCTTGCTTTGTATCTTGGTGTGCCAACGAGTGCGGCTATATCGACGCTGGAGTTATCCCAAAATATGCAGGCTGTGTCAACGGAGTACAATGGTTTAAGGATCGTGGACAATGGCTGGATGGCAGCGCCGAGCCTGCCCCCGGAATGATTATTTTCTTCGATTGGGCAGACGAAAGTGGTCAGGATGGATTATCCGACCATACGGGTATTGTTCAAAAGGTCGAAAACGGCAAGGTTTATACGGTCGAGGGCAACTCCGGCGACAGTTGCCGAGTCAATGAGTATTCTATCGGTTATTACGAGATTCTTGGCTACGGCGCACCTGCCTATTAAAATACACAAGCCGCCTGCATTTTGCAGGCGGTTGGATTACATATCAGAAAGATATTGTGCCGGTTTGAAAACTAAAAGTCTCAAAATACAGACTTAATAATTGCGATTTCACTCTCAAAGTGCTATAATACAAACTATATTTGGGTGGAGGTGCGGAAATGAAAGTACGGTACAACAAACTTTGGAAACTTCTGATTGACAAGGGAATGAAAAAGAGTCAATTACGAGAAGCGGTCGGGGCAAGCAAAAGTACATTTGCGAAACTCGGAAAAAATGAAAATGTTACCCTTCCCGTGCTGTTGAATATATGCGAATACTTAGAGTGTGATTTTGGCGACATAATGGAAGCCGTACCCGAAAATGAGGTGTAGGATCAATGAACAAGAAGATTTTAATTGTGGATGACGAAAAAGAAATCGTTGATCTGCTTGAAGTGTATTTGAGTAACGATGGTTATTCAGTATATAAATGTTATAATGGGTTAGAGGCGATGAAATGTATCAAACAGTCGCAGATTGATTTAGCGATACTTGATATTATGCTGCCGGATATTGATGGTTTTCGACTTTGCCAAAAAATTCGGGAAAAGTTTTACTTCCCTATTATTATGCTTACCGCCAAAATTGAGGATAGCGACAAGATTATGGGGCTTACGATTGGTGCGGATGATTATATAACGAAACCGTTTAATCCTTTAGAGGTTGTGGCAAGAGTAAAGACGCAATTAAGGCGTTATCAGAGCTATAACAGTCCTAATTTGAGCCAATCCGAAGAAAAAGACGAGTATGACATCAGAGGTCTACTGATAAACAGAGTCAGCCACAAGTGCTACTTGTATGGCAAAGAAATAGCCTTGACTCCGTTGGAGTTTTCTATTCTGTGGTATCTGTGCGAACATCAGGGGAAAGTTGTCGCCTCGGAGGAATTATTTGAAGCCGTGTGGAAAGAAAAGTATCTTCGCAACAGTAACAATACGGTAATGGCGCACATTGGGCGGCTTCGGGAAAAATTGAATGAACCTTCAAAAAATCCGAAGTTCATTAAAACTGTTTGGGGGGTAGGGTATGAAATTGAATAAAAAAGAAAAAAACTATCTGCTCTCTACCTTGTTCAAAGGGTATGTAATTCAATGTGCGATTTGCTCTGTGCTTATTTTTGGCGGTACTTTTCTTTTAGGAATTATGGCAGAGGAAATTCTCCGCAAGTATGTTTTGTATTATTACTTGTATTACAGAACAGTATATCTTTATATAGTGGCTGTAATCGTGTGGGGTGGCTGTATTATATACATGACATACCTACTTTTGAAAAAAGTAGTCGCCTATGTGTACGAGGTACAGGCTGCGACAGGAAAAATGTTCGATCAGAATGTCAGTTACATTGAAATGTCCCCGGAGTTGAGTGAAATCGCCGCTAACATCAATCAGTTAAAACAAGAGGCTGAAAGTAATGCAAGGCTTGCAAAAGAAAATGAGCAGCGAAAAAATGACCTGATTATGTATCTTGCACACGATTTGAAAACACCGCTTTCTTCTGTAATCGGGTATCTTACTTTACTGCGTGATGAGTCGCAAATCTCAAAGGAACTTCGAGAAAAGTACCTTTCAATCACTCTTGGTAAGGCAGAACGGTTAGAGGATCTGATTAACGAGTTTTTCGAGATAACACGATTCAATATATACGATATTACATTACAATACACGAAAATCAATTTAACTCGCCTGCTGGAGCAACTTGTATATGAATTTAAGCCTATGCTCAAATCAAAGAATTTGCAATGTAATCTTTGTGTTGATGATGATATAATGCTTCGATGTGACGCAGACAAAATTCAGCGTGTTTTTGATAACCTTTTGAGAAATGCGGTTATCTACAGTTTTGAAAATACGGATATCACGATCAGCGCACAATGTCAGGAAGATACGGTCAGCATTATTTTTTGTAACCACGGCGATACTCTGCCGGAAGAAAAGTTAAACAGGATTTTCGAGCAGTTTTATCGGCTTGACGCAGCGAGAAGTACAAGCAGTGGAGGAGCTGGATTAGGTTTGGCGATTGCAAAGCAGATTGTTGAACTACACAATGGTACAATCGTTGCAGAGAGCCAAGAGGATCAAAACAAGTTTTCAATTACTTTGCCGTTGGCGTAGGAAAATTGTAAGAATTTGCATAGAAAAAAAGAGGAATATCTTACGAGCAATCAAGAAAATACGGGCTTCTGTTTTGGTACAATAAAAGTATCAAGATAGAGGCTCGTATTTTTTGTGATACAGCATAAGGAGGAATGATGAAGTTGCTAAGAAAACAAATGCTGCTATGTTCTATTTTGTTTCTTGTATTTACGCTATCTGCCTGCTCTGCAATTGGGCAGACAGACGAAAACAATCTTACAGATAGTGCAACATCCGCAGAAAAAACGGTATCAGTTGTACGAGGGACAATTACTCCAACCGTTTCAACGCAAACGACTATTGTTCCGGCAGTACCGTTTATTATTTTCTCACCCGAAAATGGCATATTTAATACAGCGGTAGAATTAGAAGAAAAAATCACTGCCGGGCAAATTATTGGAACTGTGAACGGCAAAGAATTGAAATCTCCGGTGGATGGTACAATTACCTCTATTGCCCCATCCAATGAAAGCGTACCGAGTAATTATCCCGTAGCGATAGTGCATTATACAGGATTTGCCCTCAATGTAGAGGCAGATAATTTTTTGAGTACCTTACCGGAGTATGCAGAGTTGAAAGCAAAATTTCAAGTATATGATGGTGTAGGACCAACCGATATGATTGCCGTGGTGTCGCCTGCCGCAGATGAAAATGCGTTTACGGGAATCGTGCCGCAAGAGGGCATTCTGCAATGCTTGATCAGTCAAACAGTCGATGTGAAATCGGGGCAAAGTGCAACGGTAGTCATAACGGCGACAACGAGAAATGATGTCCTTATATTGCCGCTGTCGGTAATAGCGGGTAGACAAGGGACGGGATTGGTTACTGTAATTACTCCGAATGGAGAAAGAGTGGAAACAAAAGTGACATTGGGTGTGACAGACGGAGCCAATATAGAAATACTGTCCGGCTTAGAGGAGGGCGATGTAGTTTCTGCTACTCCGCCAAACCTTGATCCGAGGGGGATTTGATAAAATGAAAGGAATTTCCGAAAAGACTTTAATCAAAATAAAGGATTTGAAAGCAAGCGTCAAATTGAATAATGGCGATATGCTGACAACAGTAACCAACGCTAATATGGAATTGCAACGAGGGCGCAGTTATGCCATTGTCGGAAAGTCCGGCTCAGGCAAAACAAGCCTTATATCCATTATTGGCTTGTTAAATCGGGAATATGAGGGCGAGTACCTTTATGATGGTATATCTATTTCTGCTTTGAAAGACCGTGATCTGTCTATACTGCGAGCCAATAATATCGGATTTGTATTTCAGAACTACTCTCTGATTAAGCACTTGCGGGTATGGGAAAATATCGAATTACCCCTACTCTATGCCAAAAAGTCGTTTACCGCCAAACAGCGTCACGAGATAATTACAGGCTTGCTAAAAAGTGTCGGCTTAGAAAGCAAGGAAAATGATTACCCAATCAATTTGTCCGGCGGTGAACAACAAAGAGTTGCAATCGCAAGGGCGCTTGCAGTATCTCCGGAAGCCATTTTATGTGATGAGCCTACGGGAGCGTTGGATAAAAAGACGGGAACGCAGATTATGGAACTGTTGCACAGCGTCGTAAAAGAAAATGGAATTATGCTGCTGTTGGTTACGCACGATCCTGATATTGCAGATACCTGTGATACGATTTTTGAAATGGATGGAGGGAGGATAACTTGTGCTAAAAATGATACTTAAAGACCTTCGTCTGTCTCCACTTAGAAGTATTCTGACAAGTGTTTCAATGCTTGTAGGCATTATCGCAATGCTTGGATCGGTATTAGTTGGTACGCTTGGACGGGAGTATTTGATTTCCGTAAACGCACAGGTATATGGCTGGTCACCTACTTACTCATTCGTGATAACGGAATCCGATTTTCACGATAGAAATAAAATGGAACAATTATTCCAGAGATTTGAAGCCATTGATGATGTAGCCGCTGTTACTTTTTCTATGGGAGAAGATATTCGATTTGCACCAATGAAAGATTTAACGCCAATACCGCCGAATGATGTTTACCAAAACCTGATGGCTTTTGATTTAGTTTGCACCACGGAGGCATATAGTCAAGTCTATAATCTTCCAATGACATCCGGTAGATGGTTAGAGCCTTCGAGTGAGGGCGGATCGCTTGAAGTGGTCATAAACAAAGAAGCTAAAAACTATTTTAATGATTCGCCCTATGCTGCAGGAAATGTAAAAAGCACACTTTCGTTAACCCCATTCAATATTGTCGGAGTAGTAAACGATGGCAGGGATTTTCCGACTATCTATGCGGATTCTGCGGCGATCCTCAATTTCGCACCAGCAATGTGGCAAGTACAAAATGCAAATGTGTATTGGCATCCCACAACAGGACTGACAATCGAACAGATACATTCTGCCCTTGGCGACATTTTGACTGATACCATTGGCGGTTACTGGGAAAGTGCTGGGCGGAGTGATATTGGAGATACCTATGATTCGGTATTGTCCATACTGCAATTAGGGCTTTTGGTTACTTCGCTTTTGTTGCTGTTTGTTTCCGTATTAGGGCAGATCAATATCGGACTATCTTCATTGGAACAGCGCACACATGAGTTGCTGATCCGCAGAGCGATAGGTGCTTCACGAACAAATATTGTGGCATTGGTTTTAGGCTCACAGTTGATTTTATCAATATTCGTTTGCTTTGCAGCTATTTTGATTTCGCTGATTTTGGTGCATTGTATTGGAGCGTTGCTCCCTGTGGATTCCCCGGTGGGAACACCGAGTTATCCAATCAGCGTTGCTGTTGTTGCAGTTGCTGTGTCTGTGCTTACAGCATTATTGGGCGGATTATTACCAGCATTGAAAGCAGCAAAATTAGAGCCTGCATTGGCTCTTAGATAATAAAACTCAATTCAAGGAGGAAACAAAATGAAACGAACAATCTCAAAATCCGAAAGACCGTACAGACTGTTATTGTGTGTTATGATTTCTTTGCTGGTGATTATGCTGGCAGGCTGCTCCACTTCTTCGGACTCCGACACAAACACAAGAGGTTTCACGGACTTTGCTACCATTGAAGAAGAATACCTAACGACCATTGAGAGTTTGAATTGGCCGGAGGGCTTTACGCCGCCTGATGCTTTGGAAGGCGAAGATACGGGAGCGTCTTTTCAGATAGGATATGGCGATACAAGAGCATCTAACCTTTGGGAATATTCTTGGATGCAGGAATGGCTTGATACTTACAATACGGATTCGGAAAGGGCGGCAAAAGCCTTAGCTGAACTCGAAAAAGCCTTTGATATGCCTTATATGGGAACAGATCGCTGTGATGACGCCACACGCAAATATCTTCGTGATAATATTGATAAAGCTAAGTTGGGAGATCCGTCTGGATTTACAGAGTGTATTCAGGCAAATTATGCCGATTAAAAATGGCACATAGGAGTTTTGATGTTGGGAGGTGAGCACATATATGCAGAGAAAACGCCGTAAGAAAAAACGATTTGGAGTATTTTTGTTTTTGCTTGTAGTTTGTATCGGCATAGGTATAATGTTTGTGCCGTGGGCAATGCAGCCGGAAAATTTCAGAGAGGTAAAGAATAAAATAAATGGTTTTCTCTACAAAGAAGATTTTCCTGACTCTTATAATGCAAAATCGCTGATTTTGGTGGATTGTTCTGATGATGAAATATTTGTTTCAAAAAACGAGAACGAGCCACAAATTCCTGCAAGTTTAGCCAAGCTGTTTGTTATTGAGTATGCGTCAACTTTAGCAGACCTTGATAGTATCGTTGTTGCAGACTATGGTGCTATTTCACTCACGAAACCTGGCTCGTCTGTTGCTCAAATCAAGGAAAAAGAATACTTTTTACACAATCTATTTGCGGCAATGTTAGTACCGTCAGGGAATGACGCAGCTTATGTGGTTGCTGATTATTGTGGAGGATTACTTTCGCCGCAAGCAGAAAGCTGTCAAGAGCGTGTGAGGATTTTCATGGAGAACTTAAACCTGCATTTGCAACAGCAGGGGTACTTAGACACAGTTTTATATGATCCGAGTGGTTTTGATATGGAGGCACTTACCACTACTTTAGATTTGAAAGAAGTAGTATATCGGTTGTTGGAATACTCGTGGTTTAGAGAAATTGTATCTCAAAACACTTATACGGCAACACTGCCTGATGGCAGTACACAAATATGGCAGAATACAAACGCCTTCCTTGATCCGACATCCGAATATTACAACGAAAATGTATGCGGAATTAAGACTGGCTCTCTGTCTGACGACTATAACTTGATTGTGCTTTATCAGCAGCACGGAAAAGAGTTTTTGATATGCAGTTTAGGCTCTCAGTCCGATTCCTCTCGTTATGACGATGTGAATTTTATTCTGAAAACGATTGATGAATCGTATTATCTCACGCAATAAATCTTATGTTGTCCAAGACAAAAAAACTAACCAAGGGGGGTGATAATATCGGACGAATCGTAATAATGGAGTTCAAAGCACAAGACTCAACAGCCTTTGACGATATGCTGGCTTTTGTAAAACAGCACCCTGATTTTGAAAAATTAGAGACTTCATATGAGCCGACATTATCCCTTTCCGGCTTAGAAATCAATTTGAGCCGGCGCAGAGTTATCAATAACGGTCAGGAAATTGAACTGACCGTCAAAGAGTACGATATACTCTGCTTGCTCGCAGCCAATAAAGGTCGTGTTCTTACATACGAGCAGATTTATGATAAGGTGTGGGGCGAAATATCAGCAGGCAATGAAAAGGATACCGTAGGCTTTCGCATTCGGAATCTTCGTAAAAAACTTTGTGATACAAACTCTCACTTTTCCATAGATAGTGTTCGTGAGATCGGCTACCGCTTTAACAGTCAGTAAGCAGTCCCTCGTAGTTCATAATGAATTGCGAGGGATTATTCATTTTCTAAGACGGTATGTCGGAATTTGATAAATCCCTGCAAATGTTGATTTTATACGACTGTTAAGAGCAATATCGTGTCTAAACTTGCGACTGGACTTTGCATTTTCTACGAGTTATCTTCGTAATATCTCGGCATTATACTACTGGAATGTTTATCATAAACAGGGCATGATTTATGGCAGAATGGGCAGTCGTTCTCGTGCCATTTATTAGGTCTTGCTTGGATACGAATATGTTTAACTCCATTCTTATCAGAGTAAAGATTACAATTTTTTATAACTGTGTTCTTGACATTAAGGACACTTTTGCATAATGTATTAACTGAAGCCACTTGTGAATACTCCTTTTGTGTTTTTCTTCGCAGTTAATACATTAAAGGACACAAGTGTTTTTTCAATATGGTGTTGTTAATTTATGGTGTTAGGCTTCCACCATTATGCCAGAAGCCTCATATAAATTTATTGGGAAGAGTTACCGATCAAGTTTTCTCAGAATCCGAAGAATGGGATATTGATACGGTGTCAGAAACTATTGCATCGGAATATGAAAGAGCAACGAATCTTTCGATAAATAAAGAGAAGCAGAATTTGCCAATAGAAGAAAAACGAACGATAGATGTTAAAGAAATACGAGAATGGCTGAACTTTATTATTACGATTATATCAGTTGTTTTGGGAGTTACGAATTCTTCAGCAACAACGATAAATAATTACAATTATACACAACAAGTCAATAATTATTACATCGTTGGAATGGGATATGATGCGAAGGAGCTAAATACGACTAAATATAGAATCGTTAATAGAGAATCTATTGTACGACTGAAGCATGACTGCCATTCGATTGTAATTGAAAAGCTTGAGGAAGGGAAAGTTGTTAGAATTATAGATAAATATAAAAAGTGGCGACAGATAATTTGGGAGAATGAAGATGGTGAAGAATGTATGGGGTGGATTCAAAATTATAGATTAACTGAGTTTAAAGTGCCTAGAAATAAATGATGTATATTTGATGAAATAGAATCTATAAGTGAAGGAAGTATTATGTGTGGTAGATATTATATTGATTCTGATATGGCAGATGAAATCGAAAAAGTAGTGCATGATATAGACCAACGGATCCGGCAGGAACATTTTGCAGGAGATATCTTTCCAACCAATGTAGCACCGATCATTGAAAAATCAGAACATGGATTGAAACTGGATGTTTGCAAGTGGGGATATCCATTGTCACAAGGAAAGAATCTGGTTATAAATGCAAGAGCAGAATCTGTTATGGACAAACCTTCTTTTCGAAATGGAATCCTCTATCACCGCATTTTGATACCGGCAAGTGGGTTCTATGAATGGAATCGGTTAAAAGAGAAAAATACATTTTCCAGATATGATGCACCAGTATTGTATATGGCTGGCTTCTGTGATTGGTTTGAGAATGAACGACGATTTGTGATTATGACTACAGCAGCCAATGAATCTATGATAAAAGTACATGATCGTATGCCGCTGATATTGGAAAAAGGACAGCTGAAAGATTGGTTCGATGACAGGAAAATGGAGCAAATTCTGCATCAGGTACCGGTTCAGCTAAAACGAGAGGCAGAATACGAACAGCAGAGCTTATTCTTATAATGGTTCAGAGGAGAAATAGAAAGATGCAAATATTTGTTGATGCAGATGCCTGCCCAGTGGTTGCGATCATTGAAAAGATTGCAAAAGATAATAGTGTTCCGGTAATGTTGTTGTGTGATACAAACCATGTTCTGTCATCGACTTATAGTAAAGTTGTTGTTGTCGGTGCAGGAGCAGATGCAGTAGATTATAAACTGATTAGTATCTGCCATAAAGGAGATATTGTCGTATCACAGGACTATGGTGTGGCTGCAATGGCATTGGGAAAAGGTGCTTATGCTATTCATCAATCAGGTAAATGGTACACGGATGATAATATTGATCAGATGCTAATGGAACGTCACCTGAGTAAAAAAGCCAGAAGAAGTTCCCGTAAATGTCATGTCAAGGGACCGAAGAAGCGGACGGAGGAAGATGATGAAAGATTCGCTCAGTCTTTTGAAAAAATGCTTTTGATGGCACGGGAGAAAGAAGGCAGATGAGGAATTGTAGATGCAGAGGAACGACAGAAGCTATAAAGACTTAAAACAAAAACAGAAGAGTGCAATAGCAGATAAAACATACAAAATGCACTTGAAGTTTTATCTTGAGAATCAGCGAATGCCGGATGCTACTGAAATGAATGATATATGCAAAAGTTTGTTTACGGCAGTTCAATCGCTTGCTCCTAAAACGGAATATGAAGAATTTTATAAAATTGTTGAAAAGCGTGAAAAGAGTTATGAAGAACGTATCCTGAGAGACATTCAGAATGGAATTATAATAGAAACACTTATGGCAAAAAAACATAAGAAAACGCCGGAAGAAAAAGCAGCTGTTGCGAAACAAAAGAAGCAGCAGAGGCGAGCAAGACGGAAACAAGAAACAAGAGATAATCTGGCTAAAGAAGAAATCTTGCAAGATGACAGATTTTTCGTTATTGCCGGTTATACCTCCGGAGGTGCACCGTATGGTGTCACCTGGGAGGAAATGGGTCTGAAACCTTGGGAAGATTTGGAAGAGAATAATTGAGTTGTCAGTGCAATCTTATTTATCTCTTGTGACAGAAACAGGTTCCCGTTTTGCCGGAAGTAAGTCTGAATTGATTTCAGGAGCATCGAGCAGCACAGAGAAATTTTGCTGAATGATATCCAGTGTTTTCTGCTTTTTCTGTAATTTCTGTTTTTCCCGGATGGTAGCAGCTTGTTCAGATTCAAGATTTTCAATCCGCTTCTGGATTTTTTCAGAGCTAGGGATTTTGGTAACACCGAGATCCTGAAGCTCTTTTTTTAGTGAATCGTGGAGTTGGTATTCTGCCAGATGCTTGGAACGGTATTCTTTTGGATTTTTTGCAGATTTGCAATCTTCTATCACTTTACGGCAGAGCCGGTAAGAATCACAGTGTTTCTGAATGACTTTCTGCGTGCTTAGCTCACTGGTGATGTGTGCTATTCTCTGATCAGCCGCTTTAACAGAAGCATCAACATCAGAAACATGCTGCCTGAAATCCTCATAATTCAGTAGGTTATTTTCTGAAAGATAGTTGAAGGTGCGGGCTGCCTCTTTTAGATTATTGAGTTTTGCCCAATGTTCAAATCCTTCTCGATTGCCAGTCGTTACATACGTGGAGATATTGATATACAGGCGAGCTTCTCTGGACAGATGTTTTGGAGTTTTCACTTTGCTACGATTTTTAGCTAAGCGGATGCGGACGTTTTCTTCCGTATAATAACTTCCCAGAGATTTCATATAAGTGAAATTTTTTTGTTCCGGTGCACGGAAAGAAAGATGCTTTCCCTGCCGGACTTCATATCCAGCTAACTGCATTTTTTGTAGAAATTCCTCATAGTTGATGGAAGTCCAGATTGCTTTATCAACTGCAACACGTAGCTTGGCTTTCCAACTGGTGCCACGATGATATTCCATGTTCTCTTTATAGCTTTTTCCTTTTTCTCCGGTTGGCATACTGGTGGCAAGTCCATTTTCCAGGCAGATACGATTACTGATTCTGCAGAGTTTATGGTAGCTCCGCTTATTGGAAACATACTTGTGATGATCAACAAAGCTTGCAGCGTTGAAGATGATATGGTTATGAATGTGCTTTTTATCAACATGGGTACTGATCACGTATTCATATTTTCCTTTCAGTACTTCGGCTGCAAATTGCTGTCCTAAGCGATGGGCAGTTTCGGCATCAACTTCTCCAGGTTTAAATGACTGGATCAGATGAAATGCCAGGTTATCACCTTTGTCCATTCCATTCTTTTTTGCCATTTCTCTAGTCATGGAAAATTCGAGATCAGCAGTTTCCGGGGAACAGCCAAAACTGGAAACCAGCAGTTTTTCATCAGTCTTGTCTGGATTCGTGATATAGTCCAGAGCTTTCTTGTCTGTTACTTTAATGGGGAAGATCTTAATATATGCCATAGTTCTTTCACCATCTCTTTCAATTCTTGCATTTCTTCCGGATATAGATCTCCGGTGGTATTTACCTTTTTTGCAATCTGGTTGATATTTATGCCAATCTTGTGCATTTCCTCATACTGTTTCTTCAGAGGAGTTGTATCTGTGTTGACGATGTAGCCGTCGATTGCCATCTTACGCAGATAAGCTCCCATGTTCTTGGTTTTTGATTCTATCATCTTCCTGCGGATTAGCTTTCGTTCTTCTTCTGTGACATAAAAATGAATTTCTTTGTTTCTTTTTCTTTCAGCCATTAGCAGTTTCTCCTTTCTGAGAGGGCAGTAGTATCGTTGCTTTCAGCGTTTTTCAATTCAGGGCAGGGTACCCTAAATTGGGATTTTCCGGAAGTGTATCCTCACTTCCTGTCCTTGCTGTTTTACCCCTCTATTAGTTAAAGTCAGGAGAACCGGGAAAATGCAAAGGAATTTGGCAGGTAGTACGGGAACCGAAAATATGGTATGATTATGGGCAGGATATCAGAAGAATCAGGAGTTGAATAAACTGTGAAGAAAGAAGAAATTTTTGAATATGTGAAGAAACAGTATGGTACGATGCCGGAGTATTTATGGGCACAATCACCAGATAATGCTGTGCTGCGACATAAGAATGGAAAATGGTATGCTGTGGTCATGAGCGTTGAAAAATGCAAACTCGGATTAGAAGGAAATGAATTTGTCGATATTATGGATGTAAAATGTGATCCGGAAATGACAAGTATGATTATTCAGACCTTTGGATTTTTGCCAGGATACCATATGAACAAACAGCACTGGATCACAATTTTACTAGATGGTTCGGTCAGTGAAGCAAAGATACTGGACTTTTTGGATATGAGTTATGACCTGATTGATGGTAATTTTAAAAACTAAAAAGAATATGAGGTGAGTACAATAGCAAAATCAGTAAAAAACGAACATTATGTACCAAGAAGATATTTAAGCCATTTTGCGAATGAAAAGAGATTTTTTGTGTTTGATAAGGAAAAAGAGCAAATCAGACCGGGATCAATAGAAGACTATGCCAGTGAGAGATACTTTTATGATATTGATTTCGAGGCACTCAAGGCAGATAAGATGCAACAAGATCCAGACTTTGTGTTTGAACCAGAAATTGAAAAAATAATGAAAGAAGTGGATGAACAGCATATTGAAAAATGGTTTGGAGAAAATGTTGAGACATGGTTATTTGATCCAATAGATACTATTATCTCAACGTTTGTAATGAGTAATCCTGCGAAATTGAATGTTACAGAAGTGATTTCAGAAAAGAATCTCGATTATCTTTCGTTATATATTTCGCTACAGATAATTAGATCAAAAGAATTTAGAAATTATATAATTGAAATGAATGAAAGAGTACCAGTATTATTGGCGAAGAAAATGGCTCTTCAAAAAAAGGATTATGAGCAGCTTGAGTTTTTGGAAAATATCAAAATGAAAGTCAAAAATAAAAATTATGAAAAACTTTTACATGCTCAAATTTTAATGAATGAAGAGGTTTCGTATAAAGTTGCTGAAATGCTTCGCAGTAAAATATGGGTGATAGGATATAACACATCTGATGTAGATTTAATAACATCAGACAATCCAGTTGTGAGATATGGGCGGTTGGGAAAACATGGGTTGAATAGTAAAGGAATCGAAATAATGTTTCCTATTACACCCAAATTGATAATATGTATTCGAGATCCAGAATATTTTTGGTTCGATGCAGATGTACACAAACACTTTCAGAAATTAGCAAAAGATGAAATCGAATATTACAATTCATTTCAAGTATTACAAAGTTATAGATATGTTTTTGGTAAGAAAAAGGAATTTCAATCAGTGAGCGACATTATAAAACACAGACCGGAACTAAAAGATATTAACAGAGAAAAAATATTGATGGGATAATTATAAAATAGTATATATAAAAGAAAACCGAGGATTTTGCTCCTCGGTTTTCTGGTAAATGGAGTGTTTCAGTCTTCAATTTGAAAAATCTCTTCTACTGGCATTTTTAGATAATGTGCCAGACGGATTGCAATTTCGAGAGAGGCATTTCGCTCACCACGCTCAATGCGTCCGATGGTATCACTGCAAGATCCGACAGCTTTTGCAAGATCTGCCTGAACGAGATTTCGTTCTTCACGGATATCTTTAAGTGTGTTGTTAATTGCCATTTTATCACTTCCTTTATTATTTTCAGCAAGAGCAGGCTAGAAGTCTGCAGTTGATCTTTAATGAAAACCAGGGATTTCTGCCCCTTTGCATTTTCCGATTACTTTCCCAAAGATTTTAAAAGAATCAGACTCATAAATCTGGATTGGATGATACTTTTCATTCAATGAAACAAGGTAAACTCCATCTGGTCCATCATGCAGTTCTTTGATATAGGTATTGCCATTGAGATAGAAGATACCGATTTCACCGTTGGAGATACTGTCTTGTTTATGAACCCATGCAACATCTCCCGTATGATACATCGGTTCCATACTGTCACCAGATATGCGGATTCCAAAATCCGTTTTTTCGGGTGCAAGATGACCGACATTGTAGATTTCTTTTACACTGTCTTCAATATAATTTCCAGTACCGGCAGAAGCTGGCTCTACTGCAATCGGCTGATAATTTTCAAATTGAATAATCTCAGCTCTATGCGGAAGATACTTTCTGGATGCCCGCAGTAGATTGGCAAATTCAATGATCTTAGCTTTGCCGTCTTCATTCAAATTTTCCATGACATGATCAAATGGATTTTCACCTAAAAACGCTTCGTATATATCTTCAATATCTAAAATCTGACAAACTGTCAGGATTGTATGTAAAGATGGTTCTCTTGTCTGATTCTCCCATTTGGAGACTGCTTTCGTAGTAACGTCAATTCCTTCCTGAGCAAGTAAGTCCACCAGATCTGCCTGGGAGTAGCCTTTCTTTTTTCTGTTTTCTACTAATATTTCTCCGAAAGCACGCATATGTTCGCCTCATTTCTTTTTAATTTTTCTATATGCATTATAATCCGAATAAAATTAAAAATCAAGAAAAATCTCCATAACGGAGAAAATACGACCAAGATGTCGCTTGACTATCTCCAATACGGAGAGATATACTAAGCATACAGAACTTGATAAGACAATAAACCAAAAAGAGAGTAGGTGGTGGAGTTAATGAGAGACAGGACAATTCTTCATAGCGACATGAATTCATTTTATGCAAGTGTGGAAATGCTGCATCACCCGGAATTTGCCGGAATGCCTCTTGCAGTTGGAGGTGATCCGGAAGCCAGACATGGAATTGTGCTGACAGCAAATTATATTGCGAAGCGAAAAGGTGTAAAGACTGGAATGGCATTATGGCAGGCAAAACAGATTTGTCCGGAAATCATATTTGTACCACCACGGATGGGTTTGTATTTACGATTTTCACAGATGGCAAGGGAAATCTATTCGGAGTATACGGACAAGATCGAGCCATATGGGATTGATGAAGCCTGGCTGGATGTATCAGACAGCAGAAATCTGAAAGGAAGCGGAATAACGATTGCAAGAGAAATCAGCCATCGGATTAAATATGAACTGGGTGTAACGGTAAGTATTGGGATTTCCTGGAATAAGATTTATGCGAAACTCGGTTCTGATTACAAAAAGCCAGATGCGATTACAGAGTTTAACCTGGAGAATTATAAAAGTATGATTTGGCAGCTTCCTGCATCGGATCTGCTTTATGTTGGAAGACAGACTCGGAAGAAACTTCAGAAGCTGGGGATCCGAACCATTGGCGAACTTGCAGAAAGTGATGAAGCAATGTTAGAAAGCCATTTTGGAAAGATGGGAATTGTGTTATGGTCATTTGCAAATGGCTGGGACAATGATCCGGTTTGCAAAGATGGGTATACAGCTCCGGTGAAGTCAATCGGCAATAGCACCACAACTCCAAGAGATTTGGAAGATGATCTGGATGTCTGGATCATTCAGATGGCGTTAGCAGAAAGCGTAGCTGCACGATTACGAAAACATGGATTTAAATGTAAAACGATAGAAATTACGGTCCGAGATAATGGCTTGTTTAGTTTTTCGAGGCAGAAACAATTACATCATCCGACAAATATAACAGATGAGATTGTGACAGCAGCATTTCAATTGTTTAAAGATCATTATAAATGGGAGCATCCAATTAGAAGCCTTGGTATTCGAGCAGTAGATCTTGTGTTGGATGATATTCCCTTCCAGTTGGAACTTTTTGGTAATCAAGAGAAACAGGAAAAATTGGAAAAGATGGATTGCACTGTAGATGAGATCAGACGACGGTTTGGTTATTTCAGTATACAGAGAGCAGTTATGTATCAGGATAAAGTCTTATCCCACTTGGACGCTGGTACACATACGGTTCATCCACACAGTTATTTTCATGGATAATGGGAGGGATAGATTTGAAACAGACATTAACCAGAAAACAGGAAGAAAGCTATCAGTATATTTTGAATTATACGAAGGAGCATGGATATCCGCCGACAGTTCGGGAATTTGGAAAACTGATCGGAGTAAGATTAACGTCATCTGCTTTTTCCAGAATCAAGCAGTTGGAGCAAAATGGATATATCCGAAGGATTCCGGCATCGCCAAGAGCAATAGAGATCTTATAGTGAGGTGCCGGTATGAATAAAGTATATGTAGATGTAGTGGCAGAGTTTCGGAAAGACGGAAAACTGGTTCCTATATTTTTCACCTGGGAAGATGGAAGAAAATATAACATTGACAGAATTTTGAAAATCGAGCGATGTGCCAGCAGAAAGGCAGGCGGTGTAGGAATGATGTACACCTGTATGATACAGGGGCAGGAAAGCCATTTGTTTTATGAAGTGGATAAATGGTTTATGGAGAGAAAGTGATACAGAATCGTAAAGAAAATATTCTACGTTAGCCTTATAATAGTGTCATGAAAGGAAGGAGGAATCACAATGAATAATCTAGTAGAACAGATACTTGAACTAATTAAAGGAAAGAAAACAGCTATTGATATGCAGGCGATTATGTTCCAGTCAAGAAGTACGACTTATAGGAAATTAAAAGATGAAGGAACTTCAATAAGTGAAATTAAAAATTTGTATCAAGATTGTGGAGCATTTTCAGTAATCAGAAAAAAAGATGATATGTCTAGGAGAGCATTTAAAGAAGAATTATCAAAATTTTTGCTGTGTGATCCGGATGATGTATGGAAAAGATTTAATGAACGCTACAATATGGGGGTTATTGAGTACAAAAAGAAAATAAAAAAGAAAAATCAATTAACGGACTTAGAGTTTGATTTACTAAAGAGACAAATATTATTCATAATAAGAAGAGAGCCACATACGTTAAAACAATTATGCGAGATCACAAATAGATCAAGAAGCTATGTTTTAGCTGCGCTGAAAGACCTGGATCAGGTTCTTGGAGGATATGGAGGTGGACTTGGAAAAGGGTATTTTATAGTGAGTTCGGAGGAAGAAAGATTATTACATGCTTCATGGTGTGCAAATTGGAAAAAATCAATGCAGTATTGTTAGATAATTAATGATTATTAACCGGCAGGGATAGTCACTTTCCCTTTATATTCCTGCAGGTTTTACATAAGAAGATGGATTCCGGTCAGCAAAGGCAGCTCCCACAATGCCTTTTGGATATCCGCTTCTGCAAATTGTAGTAAGTAATTGCTTCCCATCAAAATCATGGGGAAAGCGAACTGGTCTGAAAGACCGCCAGTTAGTGTGATGATGATAAGGAGATTTTGAAACTGATGACAGACAGAGATTATGCAATTAAATCAATGAAAGAGATTACCTTCCAGATGGCAAGCCATGCACAGGATTATCTGGAAGTAACGATGGAGAGACATTATACAGATATCAAGGAACTGATGACAAGCTATCAGAAATTGATTTTGGAAAATCAGATTGTGTTAGAAGAATTGGATATGGAGTGCCAGGAGAAAATCAATGAAGATATGGCATATGCGTTGAGTTATCTGAGCATTTATAACAATCAGCTGAATGTGCCAAAGATGCACCGGGAAATGAATAACCTGATGATTATTTACGGCTTGTCAGATATGATCTATCGTGGAATGACACTGGTAAAGTTCTATGCACCGAATGGTGTGATGCTCAGTGAGATTCTTCATTCCTGTTTTTGCAGTCATTATAATAAGACAGATGTGGAAGTACAGCAGGAGTTAGGCGTAGGCAGGACTTCTTTTTATAAAATGAAGAAGCAGGCACTTGGATATTTAGGATTTTATTTTTATGAGATAGTGGTACCGCAGGCAAAAGATAAAAGATTTAAACCATCACTGGGCGTTGAGGAAGAGTAGGTGAATAATATGAGATACGAAGATTCGATGAAGGGTGTAGCTGATCAGATAATCAAAGAACAGCAGCGAGCCAGTAAAATTAAAAACAATCCAGAAGAATTCCATTGGCATGACGAATATGCAACGTTGAATTTCTTTCGGTTTATCTGTAAAAATATCGGTAACTTGGGAAATGGAGAAATTGAAAAAATGGTCACACGCTTAAAGCACATAGATCAGAAAGCAGTGGAAAACCATGTGAATGGTGCTGTCTGGGCATTTGATTATGATAAGATGTTCTGTGTACTGATGGAAAATGAAATTTGCCGAAAGGTGTGTGAAAAGAATAAATATAATAGTTGGACGAAGCTGATTGGACAGTATTGTGTTTCAATGGCTTAAAGATGAAGAAAGTGTTGCTGGAGAAAAAATACTCTCCAGCAACTTCGTTTTTGATGAATAAAGGTCAGTTTTTTGTTTAACTATTCTCACTATTATTTGATTCAGTGATTTTTTTCTTCTTTGGAGAAACCAGTTTGTGACCGGAATAAATGGACATGCCCATACAAAGCAATGAAGAATAGGCAAAATATTTATGTGCAGTCATAGATTTTCTGATTCCAGAATAAATGCATCCCAACATACAGAAAAGTGCTCCGAGGGACCAGTATTTATGCGATTTCATGATTTGATACCTCCTTTGATTTAACTGATTCTATCATAACGCTTTTTTACGAATATGCAAAGAAAATCTTGAAATATAGTTCTATAGAATTAGAACTTGGTTTTGCGATTCTGTATATTTAAGATATTCACAAGTATACTAAATTCAGAACGATTATTCGTTCTGGAGGAGGTGTTACGATGGATTTGAAAGCAGTAGGACAGCGAATCAAATCAGCACGAGAAGCAAAAAATCTCACGCAAGAGGAACTGGCTGCATTAGTAAATTTAAGTCCGACGCATGTGAGTGTAATAGAGAGAGGCTTGAAAGTTACAAAATTGGATACCTTTGTTGCAATTGCAAATGCATTAGATGTTTCTGCAGATACTCTTTTGATTGATGTTGTGGCACATTCAGTTACAGGTGTTACCAATGAGCTGGCAGAGAAAATAGAAAAACTTCCGATCAAAGAGCAGAA
Source organism: Clostridium sp. AF32-12BH (assembly GCF_003477935.1). Taxonomy (NCBI): domain Bacteria; kingdom Bacillati; phylum Bacillota; class Clostridia; order Eubacteriales; family Clostridiaceae; genus Clostridium; species Clostridium sp. AF32-12BH. Next base: position 91,509 of record NZ_QUEH01000015.1, read on the forward strand.
AAAAATTATCAAAGTAATCCATACATTATTGGAAGAATAATATGACAAAACTAGGAAGAGCAAGTAGCTCTTCTTTTTTTTGCCCCTTTATCCAGCTTTAAGTTGTAAAGTGTCTTTTCATGACAATAGAAATATGCTAAATTAGTTCTATAGAACAAGATATAATTCTACCTGTATATTGGAGGAAAATGAATGAGAGAGAAAACTATTTATGAGAAGATTGCAGAAAAGTACAACACAACACCAGAAGAGGTACGCAGAGAAATGCAGATAGCCATAGATGCAGGATTTGATAATCCCGATCCGGCTGTGCAGGAAGAATGGAAGAAAATGACACTTAAAGGAGACAGACCTACACCGGAAGAAGTAGTCAATTACGCAGTAAAACAATTTAAAGGAAATTAATGAAAATATGAAGAAAAAGATAATTGCAGTGATAACAGGAGCAGTGATCTTGATAATTGCTGCGGGAAGTATTTATGGTAAAACTGAATCCGGTCATAAGAGAGGTGAACCGGATGTGGTAGGAACATTTTCCGTAAATCGAGATGAAAATATTACAGTGGTTGCTAACCGGGGACATATCGGGGATAAAGAAGCTTTTGCAAGAGAACTTTTGCAGATGTACAAGGATGATTCATTTTATTCGACAAAATTCTCCACAGACAGGGGATATGCGACGAGTCTTGATATGAACATCTATTTATGGAAAGAGGATATTGAAGATGGGGAATCGGTAATGACAGCCGAATACAGACCTGTAGAATATGGTAAAAACTATGATGTTGTCCATAATCCTGATAAATTTCAACTATATATAGATGGAAAAGAAGTAGAAGAATAATACAGTGAACTTTTTATACTGAAATATGTACGATTTCAATAATGACATGAACTTATGGGAACGTATTGCGGATACGTTGTGAACTTTATCCTGATACAATGATTATGCTGATGAAAGAAGGCATAGATAACTGAATACAAGAAAGAGACGAAAGCCTCAGTAGTTAAGAAAAAGACTACTGGGGCTTTTTTTCGTGCCTGAATTTCTCGGCCAATAACTGCGGGTATGTCCCGGCAGGATAAAGGCGGAGCAGGCATGATCCTAAACAAAGGTCCACCTTCTGAATTTGAAACGAGCAACAAGATTTCAAATTCAGGAGGAACGGATATGTATATTGAACACCCATATTTTTATGAAGGAAAGTACTACGCAAATATTGATGGAGAAATGATTGAGATTACAAAAGAAGTTGCGTATGCAATGAACAATTTTTACAGAAGCAGCAAGGCAAAAAAAGTTGAGATTAAGAATGAAGAGGGGAAAGTCGTGGATAAGATGCTGCGGGAGGTACCTTACAGTGGACAGTCCATTGATGGGGAAGGATTCATGATTGAAGATTTTCCGGATCTGAATTGTGACGTGGAGCACAGTGTACTGACGAAAATGGAACAGCAGGATATTCATGAAGTGATCGATCAGCTGAATACCGAGGAACGCATGATTATTTACGGCATTTTCTTTGAAAACAAGACACAGACACAGATGGCAGAGATTATGGGGATTTCCAGACAGGTATTAGCTTACAAGCTGAAAACGATCCTTAATAAAATGCGTGAAATGTATATGAAAAAAATTTTTTGAAAAATTTCGGAATTTTTTTTGCATCTGCCGAAGTCATTTGACTTTAGTAATTAGAGGAGCTTTAAGGACTCCCTAAAATGCACCATGATAACTGAATATCCAATAATAACTGATGTGACATTTCATACAGTGAGCACGAGGAAGATGCCGCTATAGGATTATAAGACGTAAGAAACTTTTTAGAGCTAATAATACTGCGAAAAAGCACTGACCAAAGCCAGTCGGCAGGCTGGTGATGCGATGACATGTGTGAGATGCGATACACTTGCAGACCCTGAGAAGTCTGTAACTGGTAAACCTATGAACTGCCAGAGCCTGGAAACGAGAGTTTTTGGGTTGTGGTCCGGAGTGTAGCATCCGGACAGGTTATTATTCCCTTCCTGCAGATGCAGGAGTAACGATTCGGGGTATCGAGGATAAATAGAATCGAGCGAGCACTGTTTAATAATCAAATTGGCTATAGAGGTTATGCGGCAGAGCTTTCCATCTTGGAAAGGAACTCTGCCGTATTCCTGTGGAGCCAATATAGCGCTATGAATGCTTTACAAATTAAAAAGATTGGAGAGATGACAAGTGACGATTCGAAGAGGAGATATCTTATGGGCGGATCTCGGTATGTTCCCGACAACTTCGGTTCAGGGAGGAGTAAGACCGGTGATCGTAGTAAGTAATAACAAAGCTAATACATATAGTTCAGTCATTACAGTAGTTCCGCTGACGTCAAGAATATATAAGAAGCGGTATTTACCAACGCATGTATTTATCAGTAAATACGACATGACAGGGATCCGAAAAGGAAGCCTGGCATTGGCTGAACAGGTTATGAGCATTTCTACAAAATGCATTATTGAGAAATGCGGAAGAGTAAATAAGTGGAGCCTGGATCGGGTACTGAAAGCAGTACGGATTCAGATGGGAATGGAAGGAGAAGGTCATGACTGCGGAAGAATATAGAAACTATCTGGAAACGGATTTTGATGATGTAGATCTGAAGGAATTGAAGGACATCCGAAAAATAAGGATTGACCGGAATCAGACGAAAGAAAAAAGAATAGCTCAATATCTCAGACAGGTGGGAAATCCCTATCTTGTCTGTATAGGAAATGTAAAAGTGAAAATACGGTTTGCAAACAATGGAGTATCTTTTGAAGATGCATTTGAGGAACTTTTGCTTTCTGTATAAAAAGTGATGGTAAAATCTGAAGAGTTATGTTAATATGGAGGCGAGGAATTCAGGACTCCTCATTCCAATCAGGACAAAATCGACTCACCCTCTGGGTTTTACCAATGTTGATGGAAAGGTAAAACTAAGGAGGATGAAGATGAATCATATTAACAATTCAAAGAAAATCTATCATGCAGCCATTTATGTTCGTTTATCGAAAGAAGATGGCGATGTTGCTACTGTTGGAAAGCGTGAAAGCAACAGTATCTCAAATCAGAAAGATCTGATAAAAAATTTCCTAAAAGATAAAAAGGATATAGTTGTTGTATCAGAACGGGTGGATGACGGTTACAGTGGTTCTAATTTTGAACGTCCTGCATTTCAGATGATGCTGGAAGATATCAAAAAAGGAATTGTGGATTGTGTTGTCGTAAAAGACCTTTCCCGTTTTGGACGTGAGTATATTGATGCCGGAAAGTATATCGAAAGATTATTTCCGGCTCTTGGTGTGCGGTTTATTGCAATCAATGATCATTATGACAGCTTGGAAGGAAAAAGTCAGGCAGATGAAATCGTGATTCCGTTCAAGAATCTTATTAACGATGCATATTGCCGTGACATTTCTATCAAAATAAGAAGTCACCTGGAAGTAAAGAGAAAAAATGGAGAATATATTGGAGCGTTTACACCGTATGGCTACCAGAAAGATTCAGATAATAAAAACAAACTGGTGATAGATGTATATGCGGCAGGTATCGTCAAAGAAATTTACCGCATGAAATTATCAGGAATGAGCCAGACAGCAATTGCCAATGCATTGAACAAACAGGGTGTTCTTTCACCAATGGAATATAAGCACAGTCTTGGAATAAGGATTCAGGATAATTTTAAAACACACGAACAGGCAGAATGGAGCGCCATGTCGGTAAAAAGAATCCTTGAAAATGAAGTATACACAGGAACTCTGGTACAGGGAAAAAGGACAACACCAAACCATAAAGTAAAAAAAATGATGAAAAAGCCAGAGACAGATTGGGTTAGAATTGAAAAAAATCATGAGGCTATCGTATCGGAACGAGAATTTGCACTGGTGCAGAGATTATTAGGGATAGATACAAGAACTTCTCCGAACGAAGAAAAGGTATATCCATTGTCTGGACTTGTGGTTTGTGGAGACTGTGGGGCAATGATGATCAAACGGGATGTCCCGGCAGGAGGAAAGATATACGCTTACTATATCTGTTCCAGACATGCGGCTACGAAAGCGTGTGCGGCACACAGAATACCAATGAGAAAATTGGAAGAAACAGTATTGGAACTGGTAAAAATCCACATTGAAAATATTCTTGACATGAAAAAGATCATGGATTTTATTCATGCAGTTCCGTTTCAGGAATTGGATATTAAAGAATTAGAAGCCAGAAAAGAAGCGAAAGAGAAGGAAGCCAACCGTTGCAGAGAATTAAGGGATTATCTGTACGAAGACTTTCGTGAAGGAATCATATCAAAAGAAGACTATAAAGAACTTCATGACGGGTACACGGAAAAACGAAAAAAAGCCGAGGAAGCAATCCGAAACATTGATCAGCAGATCAGAGAAATTCTGGAATCAAAAAGTGATAAATATCATTGGCTGGATTATTTTGCCGCACATCAGAATATACAAGAACTTACAAGAACGGTTGCGGTTGAACTGATTGATCAGATATTGGTATATGACAAAAAACATATTGAAGTCAGATTTAATTTTGATGACTGTTATCAATCCCTATTACGGCAGATACAGTCAATGGGGTGTGATGTCAGCACAAGCATGGACGGAAGAATAGAAATTCAAAAGAGGGAGGTCGTATAAATGGCTCGAAAATCAAGAAAAGTAGATTATGTAAATATTGGAAATAAAGAAAATTTGGTTACAGAAGCTGAAAACCAGTGTGAAAAAGTTTCACATGCAGCCCTTTATGCAAGGCTTTCTTATGAGAGTGAAAAGAACAGAGAAAGAAATACTATAGAGACGCAGATGGTTCTGCTTCATAATTTCGTAAAAGAACAGAAAGATATAGTGGTTGCAAAGGAATATTTTGATATATCTAAAACCGGAACTAATTTTGAGAGAGATGGTTTTAATGAGATGATGCAGGACATCAAAGAGGGAAATATTGACTGTGTTATTGTTAAAGATCTTTCTAGGCTTGGAAGAAATTATGTAGAGGCGGGGAGCTATATTGAAAGAGTGTTCCCATTCTTTAATGTGCGTTTTATTTCGGTGAATGATCATTATGATTCGTTCAGAGATGACATAAGCCTGCTGATCAGCATGTCAAACGTGTACAATGAGTTTTATTCCAGAGATTTGGCAAAAAAAATAAGAAGTTCATACCGGACGAGCTGGGAAAATGGTGAATTTCCTTCGGGCCAGATGGCTTATGGCTATGAAAAGGACAAGGATAATCCTCATCAGCTGGTTCCAGATCCGATAGCAGCACCTGTGGTGAAAAAGATATTTCAGTATTTTATTGATGGAATGACTTATGCAGAGATTGCCCGGAAATTAAATGCGGAGGAGTATCTTTGCCCGAAAGCCTACAAGCTGGATAAAGCAGGAAAAGCAAATGAAAAGTCAGCGACATGGACATGGAGTGGAGGAACAGTCCACAAAATCCTTGAGAATCAATATTATGCAGGTGATAGTGTGCATAATCAGTTTACCAATGATTCCTGGGCAGCACAGAAACAGAAAATGAATCAGAAAGAAGAATGGATTATTATCAAAAACACCCATGAGGCACTTGTGAGCAGAAAGGATTTTGAAGCGGTACAGGAAAAGATTGGTCATATCGTAAAACGGGTTAATGAGGCTCGTAAATCAAATGGCAATAATGTAAGAGACTTTAACTTTTTCAAGCAGAAAATTGTATGCGCAGACTGTGGGAAAACCATGTATTTATACGGGAAAACTAAAGGCAATCATCGTAGATTTTACTGTGGAAATAATAAACTTTACGGGAAGTGTACACCACATTCTATCACTGATTTGGAAGTGAATGATTATGTGCTGCGTGTGATACGTGCACATATCAATGTATATGTTGAAAATGTAGATTTGATTCGTCGGTTGAATCAAAGGCAGGAAAGCATTAAAAAGTATGATGTATTTAACAGGGAAATCAAGAAATGCCGGAAAGAACTGGAGAAAGTGGCAGTACACCGGGAAAGATTGTTTGAGGATTACGTGTGTCGGATTATTGATGCAGAACAGTATGAAACATTTTCAAAGCAGGATGCGGAAACAGAAAAAGAGATCCAGAATAATATGGAGATTTTATTAAAGCATCAGGTTGGATATGAAAAAAATTTTCACACAGAGGAAGAGTGGGAAAAATTGATCAATAAATACCGCAATACGAGAACACTGACTAAGGAAATGGTCAAAGCTTTTGTGGAAAAAATCGAAATACATGAAAGCGGTTCTATTACGGTACATTTGGTATATGATGACATGTTGGAAGAATTAAGAAAATATGCAAAAGAACGGGAGGCTGAGTCATGCCAGTAACAGAATGTATTGCTGTTTATATCAGACTTTCGTCGGAGGATAATGATGTAGATGGCAGTATAAAAGCCGAAAGCAACAGTGTCAGTGCACAGAGAATGCTGATAAATGAATTTATAAAAAAACAGGACGAATTTATTAACTGTCCAGTAGTTGAATATGTAGACGATGGGTACAGTGGTACAAACTTTAACCGTCCCGGATTTCAGAGGATGATGGAAGATGCAAAAGCAGGACGCATAAAAAGTATTGTTATAAAGGATTTTTCAAGATTTGGAAGGGATTATCTGGAAGTGGGAAATTATCTGGAAAAAATCCTGCCGGTTCTTGGTATTCGAATTATCTCAATTAACGATGGTTTTGACAGTATCAATTCTTCTGGTTTTACTGGAGGGATGAGTGTAGCGTTAAAAAACATGCTGAACGCAATGTACAGTAGAGATTTGTCCAGAAAAGTTCGTTCTGCTATGAAAACACATGCTAAAAACGGTGAATATATGCCGGCTTTTCCAAAATATGGATATATTAAGGATCCAGAAAATAAGCATCATCTGGTTATAGATCCAGAAGCAGCTAAAACAGTAAAACTGATATTCACAATGGCGGCAGATGGAAAAACAAAAGGACAGATAGCAAAATATCTGAACGAAACCCATGTGCTTACATGCCGGGAGTATATGTGCAGAAAAGGAATAAAAATGCACAGGGAAGACGAAAAAGAAAAGAAACTTTGGTCAGTCACAACAATATCAGATATGCTCAAAAACGAAGTGTATCTTGGAAAAATTATTTGGAATAAAAAGAAAGTGGCAAGAACAGGAAGCAATAAATTGGTTTCCAACGATAAAGAGGAGTGGATTGTTGTAGAGAATGCACATGAACCAATTATATCCGATGAATTATTCTGGAAAGCAAATGAGAAAGCGTTTACTAACCAGAAAAGGGTTCCTGTAAAAAGAGGAGTAGCCTGCCCTATTTTCTTTTGCCCGACCTGTGGAAGAAGACTTGGTTTTAACAGCAGAGAGACTGGATATCGCTGTATGCAGGCACATATCAGTGGTCTTAGCGGGTGTGCGGAAAGTAAAATGAACAGGAAAGAAGCAGAAGAAACAGTACTGGATGCAGCTAGAAATATGGCACAATTCATTTCGGAAAATCTTGAGAAAAAGAAAAGAGAATGGCATAAAGCAATTTTGAAAGAAGAAATTATCGCAACACTGGAAAGTGAAAAAAAGCGACTCTCGTCAAGAAAGATGAAACTATATTCTGATTATCGTTCAGAAGTGTTGGATAAGGAAGGGTATATGGAAGAACTGGAAAAAACGACTTCCCGTATTTCAGAAATCACTTTGCAGATAACAGAATTGGAGAATGAGATTGCTACAGCGAAGAAAAAATTTGATGAAGCAACAGAAAAAGAAATGGAAGTAAATGAGATTGCAGCATTGCAGGATTTTGACAAAATACAGCTGTCAAAGATTATTGAGAAAGTCTTTATTTATGGACCAGGACGTATGGAGATAAACTGGAAGATGGATGACATTTTCTACAAAGAAGAAAAAGCATAAACTAAATAAGATTGTTCGCAGGGAGCATCACTGGATGGAAACAGTGGTGCTTTTTGCGAATTAAAAGCAAATTTTTTTTAGACTTATATTGACAAAAGCAGAACTTTTGGCTCTGAATCCGAAAGATGTGGATTTGAAAAAGAGAACAATTGCTATCACAAAATCATATCAACGTCTTGGTAAGAAAGATGTGATCACTCCACCAAAAACATCGAAAAGCAAGAGAGTGATTACCATTCCAGAGTTTCTGGCTGCAGATATCAAAGATTATATGGACAGCTTATATGATTTGCAGGAGGACGACAGGTTGTTCCCTATTACGAAATATTATCTGGAGCATGAAATGCAGCGAGGAATTAAAGAAAGTGGCGTAAAGCGGATAAGAGTACACGATTTGAGGCATTCCCATGCAAGTATGTTGATCGAACTGGGATTTTCGCCATTGGAGATTGCGAATCGGCTCGGCCATGAAAAAGTGGAAACTACGCTGAATACCTACTCACATCTTTATCCAAACAAGCAGACAAAACTGGCTGAACGGCTGGATAGGGAGTACAACTGGGTACAATCATTCAGGTTATGATCGAGAAGGTTACAATCGTGCGGGATATAATGCAGAAGGCTATGATCGAGATGGTTATAACCGAAATGGGTATGATATCAAATTGTAATTGTCCTTTTGCTGCTGGCAGACGAGTGATCTGCAAGCATATGATAGCCTTGTATTTTACAGCAGAACCTACAGTTGTGGACGAGTTTCTGAAAAAGGTGGAAGAATGGGAGAAGGAGGAAGAAGAGGAGGAACGGCAGCATTTTGAGGAACTTCGGGAATATGTAAACAGTCTTTCGGAGGTGGAATTGCAAGAGCAATTATATAATGCGCTTGTGGAGTTGGAAGATAGAAGAAATGGTTATTGGTAGAGAATAAGATGAAGTCGGGAAATCCATTCATACGCGGATTCTCCGACTTTTTCATAATATCGCGCAACGTCCTGATGTTCGCATTTAAAAGAAAAATGTAAAATAAACTTGACATAATGCACGCGAAATATTACAATGAACTCAACAAGACAAAACACGTAATATAAAAAACAAGGAGGAGGGTTTTTATGTTGAACCATAGTTTTGCCGCACTATTGAGTTTTACGTTAATATTTTGTATCATTTTTCTTGTCACCAGGAAAAAAGCCGGTGCACTGCATTATGATGAAATGCAGCTGCAGATCCGGGGGGATGCGTATAAGCTGGGTTTTTCGGCAGTTATTGTGCTGCTGGCTGTGACGGGACTTTTGTATGACGCAGATGGTTTGAATATCTCGAATTATATGACAACCGATATGCTGCTGTTCGTGATCTTATATGCAGGAGTTACTGTGTTTGCTGTATATTCTATCTTGAACAATGCATTCTTCCGGGTACTGGAAAACGGAAACCGGTATCTTCTGTTATGCGTATTTCTTATTGTGAGCAACGGCGCATCTTTATTCCAGAGCATCCGCAGCGGTCGTTTTTTGGAACATGGTGTGCTGGACTTTGGGGCGGGAGGGGCTAACCTTCTGTGCGTAATCTGTTTCCTGCTGATTTCCGGAGCTATCGTGATTCGAAAAGCCGGTAGAAATGAGGAAGAAGATGAAGAATCTTAGAATGAAGGCTGCGAGAGCCGGAAAGGATCTGTCGCAGGAAGAACTTGCAAAGCTTTGCAGTGTGTCCCGGCAGACGATCAGCGCAATTGAAAAGGGAGACTATAATCCAAGCATTTACTTATGCATCGCAATCTGCAAGGCACTGGATAAAACACTGGATGATTTATTCTGGCCGGAAGAATAGGACGGATTGACAGACAACAGGAGAAACGACATATGGATACTACAAAAAGAAAAGGAACGATCAGTGTTACAATTACATACATCTGCTGGGGATTACTCACCGTATTTTGGAATCTTCTTGCAGAGGTAAATTCCGCTTATGTACTGGCCCAGAGAGTGGTCTGGTCCATGATTTTTATGTTTGGCCATCTGGCCGTGACCGGGCGGATGGGAGATATCAGAAAGATCTTTCATGATAAAAAGACAGTGTTCTGCTGCATGGTCAGTGGTGTGCTGGTGTGTATTAACTGGGGCGTATATATTTTCGCTATCAATTCGGGACATGTGCTGGATGCCAGCCTGGGATATTTTCTGGAGCCGATTTTTGTCACAGCCATCGGCGTGTTTTTCTTTCATGAAAGGATGAGCCGGTTAGAGCAGATGACGGCACTGTTTTCCCTGATTGGAGTGGGGTATCTGATTGGTGTGTACCGGATGGTTCCGGTTATGGCTATGGTGATCGGGTTGAGCTTTGCTTTTTACGGAGCTGTGAAAAAGAGTGTGCATTTAGATGCAGGACTTTCCCTGTTTGCGGAAACGTTGTTTGTGACGCCGATCGCGCTTCTTTTCTGTATTTACAGCGAAATGAATGGTAATGGAAGTCTGGGAGTCCTTCATGGAATGCAGTTTCTGCTTTTTCCGATAGCAGGAGCGATTACTTCTGTGCCGCTTTTGTTATTTAACAGGGGAGTCCGCATGATTCCTTATTATTTGACGGGGATTTTGATGTATGTGAATCCTACGATTCAGTTCCTTATGGAACTCTTTTATTTCCATGAACCGCTGGAGGTTCACCGCCTGATCGCGTTTTGCTTTATCTGGGTGGGCGTCGGATTTACGCTATGGCATAATGTAAAAGAAATGAAGAAATAAGATAAAACGGGAGATTTGTTATGAACGACAATTACAATCCATTAGATAAAGAATTAAACCGGCTGGTACAGGTTATTGCCCGTCTTCGCGCGGAGGACGGATGCCCCTGGGACCGGGAGCAGACTCATGGTTCCCTGAAAGCAGCCTGTGTGGAGGAGGCCGCGGAGGTGGTTGGCGGCATCAACATTCTGGAGCAGACGGGAAATGCAGAGAACTTAAAAGAAGAGTTGGGCGACCTGCTTTTGCAGGTGGTCATGCATGCGCAGATTGCAAAGGAAGAAGGCTTATTTACGCTGGAGGATGTCATGCGTGGAATCACGGATAAAATGATTCGCCGGCACCCGCATGTGTTTGGAACCACAGCGGTTTCCGGCTCGGATGAAGTTCTGGTGAACTGGGCTGAAATCAAGAAACAGGAAAAAGAGGGAAAAGAGTGGATGGAAAGCTATCTGCCCGGCGCGTTTGATGAGGCAGAAGAACTGATCGGAGCGGCAAGAAAACGAAAAGGGTTTCGGTAATTATAATGCTTTTTTGCTTTTCCAGGGACACCCTGTGTTGTAGCCATGTTCCTGCCAGTAAGCATCATCGACTGTGCTCATTTTCTTGTGCTTATGCAGAAAACGATAGAGGGTGAACTCGCACCATACTTTCGGCGACGGAGTCAGATGTCTGGCACAGTGCCGGACATTCCGGGCGGTACATGTTACCTTATGCTGAATGGATTTCCGGAAAGATTCCGGCAGATCATTCCAGGCGTAATCCCATACGCTTTGGGAAATGCAGTGGGTTCTCGCGAATCCCAGGTTTTCTGTACTGTCTTTGATATCGCGGACGGTGGAGCGCATACCGCCGCCTGCAGCTGTGTTAATGATGACTGCCTGCTTTTTCATGAAAGTAAGATCAGGGCGGTGAACCATCCAACGGTATGCGAGGTGGTCAAGCAGGGATTTCATCTGTCCAGGAACATGATATACATAAGTGGGCGCACAGAACAGAATCAGCCCGGACTGTTCCATAGCCTCAAGGATGGGCGCCATGGCGGCAGCACCTCCGCAGGCCTGCTCTTTTCCAAGGATGCAGGCGCGGCATCCGGTACAGATGTGAGGCATGTCATCCGGGAGAAAGAAGGAAAAACAGGTTCCATCTTCCAGGAGTTCTTTGATGAGCATCTGTGCGATCTGGTAAGTGCTTGATCTGGTTTTTCGGCCGGAAGCGTAAATTACCGTGATATTCATAGGCAGTTCCTCTAAAAGCAGATATAGATTCCGGGTCAGGGAATGCAGTGCCCCGGTACCTGTATTATAATAATGGAATGGCCGTCTGTCGAGAAAAATGTCTGAATTACGGCATTCTTACACTTTTCTAAAGCCTTTTTGCAGCTGGTTGATAAGATGATAAGAAGAAATTTTATACTTGACATTTCTCAGTTCCATTGCTATCATTGCTTTAAACCATTGAAGAGGAAGTTGTACCATATAAGCAGTCTCACAGAGAGTTCGGGGTGGTGGAATCCGGACAGAGTGTCGTGGTAAGTGGGCCTCAGAGGGCAAGGTGAAAGGAAATGGTCTGGAAAACAGGTCAGACTTTAGTAGCTGCGACGCAACGGTCAGCGTTAACGGACCAGGAATGTAATGGCATTCTGTAAAGAGTGGGTGCTTGGCACCAAACAAGGTGGTACCGCAGGTATATAACAGCCTGTCCTTGAACGTAGTTCAGGGGCGGGCTTTTTTTGTTTCATAGGAAATAGTGTCTTATGAAATAAAAACGCTCCGCCGGACTCTTGAATGTCAGCCGGAGGTGCCAGGAACAATTTCCAGACAGCTCCTGAAGATTTTTACAGCACAGGAAACAAGAGAAAGGAAGGAAAAAAGTATGAGTGAAGAGAGAAAACTTCAGTTTCGGGGCGGAATCGGGATGTCGCTGATTCCGGTAGCAATTTATGTGTTCTTCTGCATGGTGCTTTTCATTGGATTTAAGGCCTTCAATATGGAGGCACTTGCGGTAGGTGGTTTTCTGGCGCTTCTGATCGGCGGCGTTTTCTGTACCAGCTACAGTGATTTTTGGGAGAGTGCCATCAAGGGCATTTCCTCAATCACATCGGTGTCGGTTGTTGTGATTTTATTGCTGGTCGGTATGTTCAGTGCTCTGATTAAACTGTGCGGCCTTTCCGGCGGTTTTGTGTGGATCGCGAATGCGGTTGGCATGAAGGGCGGCATCTTTGTGGCATTTACATTTATTGCTTCCTGCATTGTTTCCACGGCAACCGGCTCTTCCATCGGAACCATGTTTATCGCGTTTCCGATTTTTTATCCGGCTGGCATTATGCTGGGCGCGAATGAAATGATGATGGCGGGATGTATTGTGTCTGGCGCAATTTTCGGTGACAATCTGGCTCCGATTTCAGATACGACCATTGCATCTGCATCGACCCAGCAGTTTAAAAATGGAAAGCCGGCAGATATCGGCGGTGTTGTTTCCAGTCGTATTAAATATTCCGCAGTAGCAGGCCTGATCACGATTGTAATCTTTGCGGTCTTTGGTGGTATGGGCGGTGTATATGAGGGCGGTTCCATTGACGCGGCAGCCAATCCGGTTTCTTTGGTGATGCTGATTCCGGTTGTTCTGATGTTAACTGTTTCAACAAAAACGAGAAATATTTACGAAGGTATTTTAGTGGGTCTGGTAACGGGTACTGTGGTTGGCCTGGCAGCAGGACTTTTCACTCCGGCACAGGTATTTTCCAACGACGCGGCAAACAATGCAGCAGTAGGCTTTTTGATCGATGGCATCAACAACATTTTGCCGACCTGCGCACTGGTCATTTCGGTATTTGGCATCATGGGAGTTTTGAGTGATGCAGGTATGCTGAATCTGATTGCTGAGAAGATTCTGAACAGCAGGATGGCGAACACCACCCATGGGGTAGAGCTAATCTGTATGATGGGTATCGCGTTTACGACCATTCTGTTAGGCGGCGTGACCAGTGCTTCCATTTTGACATTTGGACCTATTTTAAATAAGATTGGAGCGGCAAGAAATATTCATCCATACCGCAGGGCAAACCTATTGGATGGTACGGCCAACAGTCTCCCGGCCATCATTCCGTTTATGAGTGTGTTTGTATTTATCGGATCTGCCCTGACCGGACTTTCTCCTGTTGTTGTAGCAGGCGGAACCATTTATGGCTTTGTATTATTTGCTGTATTTTTGGGGGCAGTGCTGACTGGCTGGGGATGTCAGAAAGAAGAATAAAAAGGAGCAGACAGAATGGACGATACATTTACTTTATATGATTTAAAAGTGGAAGTGGTAGCCACAGACCGGCCGATGGTGTGCAGCCACAGGGCGGGAGATTATTTTCTGGTTCAGGGGGAGAATCTGGTGTTCCCGAAAGATACATCCTTTTCCATGTATTCTTTAAGTGCCCTTATTCCGCTGCTTCCGGCAAAGCAGCGGCCATTGGACCCGAATGACTGGATGCTTTCGGATACCGAGATCGCCTGTCCGGATCCAAACTGTGGAGCCAGATTTAAAATTACAAGAGTAGGAAAACGGATTCAGAGTCATGGACAGTGCACGGTGGTGCCGATCCAAAGGCCGGAGTGAGAAAACAAAATTTAAGAAAAGAGGAAATCTGTCATGCAGAAAAAATGTCAATTTAAAAATGGATATACCTTTAACCGTGTTATCAATGGATGCTGGCAGCTGTCTGCGGAACATTGTCTGCAGGGCCATCTGGACTACGATGATGCCATTCGCGCGTTTCATGAGCTGGTGGAGCAGGGCTTTACAACGTTTGACTGTGCGGATATTTATACGGGTGCAGAGGAAGTGTTGGGCCGGTTTGTTATGGAATTAAAAGAAAGCGGCCATTATCAGGAGGAGGATATTCAGATCCACACCAAATTCGTGCCGGATAAAGATGTGCTTCCGGTCATCAATATGAAGTACACAGAAGGAATTGTGGACCGGTCTTTGAAGAGAATGCACCGGGAGGCGCTGGATCTGGTTCAGTTCCATTGGTGGGATTTTGATGTTCCGGGTATGATGGAGACTGCGTTTGATCTGGTAAGGCTGCAGGAAAAAGGAAAAATCCGCAACATCGGCATGTGCAACATGGACACTAATGCGTTAAAACAGATGGTGGATGCGGGAATTCCGGTGGTATCCAATCAGGCACAGTATTCTGTATTTGACCGCCGTCCGGAACGCACACTTCTGGATTACAGCGCGGAGCATGGTATTTATACCTTTGCGTATGGCACGCTGGCAGGGGGATTTCTGGCGGAGCGCTACATGGGAAAAAAATATGAGGCACCGGAAACCCGTTCCCAGGTTAAGTATATGCAGATCATTGAGGATTCGTTGGGCTGGGATGGCATGCAGAAGCTGCTTCCGGTACTGAAGGCCATTGCGGATCATCATGGAGTGACGATTGCCAATGTGGCAACCCAGTATATCTTAAATCAGAAGAGCGTAGGGGCGGTTATGGTTGGAACGAGAAACTCCAAACATGTGAAGTCCAATCTTCAGACACTGGAATTTGATCTGACAGAAGACGAAATGAAACAGATCCGTGATTTCGTGGACCAGTATCCGACACCGGAGGGAGAGTGCTATGAATTAGAGCGGACTTCTCCAAGATATAAGGGAATTATCCTGACAGATCGAAATCATGTGGAATAACCAGGAGGAGCGAAACGAGTGAAGCTGGAAAATTATGAGGTTCATTTACCAAACTATTCAATCGGAGATAAGATTTATGATAAAATCGGTCCGGTCTGCGAATCTTATGGAAAAAAGGTTCTGATCATTGGCGGCAGGCGGGCACTGAACGCTGCGGAAGACAAAATCCGGGCCTATGTGGCGAAAACCAATCTGGAGATCATCGGAACAAAGATTTATGGAACAGACTGTACTTACGCGACAGTAGAGAAGCTGCGTGAACTGCCGGAATACGAAGAAGCAGATATGGCGCCGGCAACAATTGAGTTTGAATAGTTGGAGCAGAGCTTCAAAGCCTTTATTTTCAAGGGTTTTGAGGCTCTTTTCTTTTAGAATTGCATTTTGATTGCATTTTTTTATTCAACTGCTCTGTGATAGATTGCTGTATGCTGATTGCTGGTGTAATCGGCAACACTGGTTGTTGCCGGAGTATAAGTGAGAACGCCAGTTAATTTTTTGGCAACTTCCACGTTGGTGTTGGGATATAAATGTCCATAGGTTCCTAACGTGGTCTGTATCTTTTCATGCCCCAGACGTTCTTTAATCAATAAAGGATTTTCTCCCATACTGATGAGCAGGGAAGCATGGGAATGTCTGAGTGCATGAATTTTGATACGGTGTACGCCTGCCAATCCAGCAAGTTTTTCTAATGCCCGTGGGAGGGTGTGCTTACTGGTGGGAATCCCATTATAGCTTAGTACAAGGTCACAGTCCTTTAAAACCTTTTGCTGTACTTCCTGCCATGCTTTTAATTCTTTAATGGTATCTGTGTCAATATAGATAGTGCGAATACTGGCTTGTGTCTTTGGTTCCACAAATTTGTATTCATCCATTGTTTTATAGTACAGCGTTTTCGTTATACTTAAAAGTCCGGTTTCAAAGTTGATGTCCGACCATTGCAGGGCTGCGGCTTCTCCGATTCTCATTCCAGTCATAAACAGGAGCCAGTATGAAATGAAAAGGTAATGTTCGTAATAATCGCCCTTGTAGAGTAGGGAAATTACCTTTTGAAATTCATCCAGTGTCCAAAAATCCACTTTTGTTTTCTTGCTCTTGATGTTTCCTATCATTCGTGACGGATTTTTCTTTGCAAGACCGAGAACAACTGCTCTGTCAAAGGCAATGGAGAGCATACCCTGTACAATACGGATATAGTTTGGACTAAATTCTTTTGCGAGTTCAAGCTGCCAGTTTTGGACGTTAATGGGTTCTATCTCATCCACCGTCATTTTGTAAAAGTATGAAAAATGTTTCTGAATGGTAGAACGGCGGTTCAGATAGGTACTTTCCTTTACCTGTGTTTTATACCAAGGTAGGTAAGTCTCTTCAATGAACTGCTGAAAGGATAGCTGCTGTTTCTTTTCTGTCAATTCCTCTGTGGATGTAAGCATAAGCTTTGAATATGCTTCTCTGGCTTCCTTTTTTGTCTTGAATCCGCTTTTGTATTTCTGAATCTGTTTTCCGGTAATCGGGTGGAAACCTAAGTTTGCTCTAAAATAATAAGTTCCGTTTTCTGCTTTCTTAATAGGGTCTTTTGCCATGATTTCACTCCTTACATAAATGTGCAAGAAGTACAATCAGTTTGATTTATCAGTAAAAGTAATCCCTAACAATTCTTCCACAGCTTCTCTGGGAACCCTGTCCAGTTTGCGTGACTGATAGTAGGTATGCCCTTTTGAAATCATAAGTTTTTTTGCTTCTCTTATGATGTCTGCTGCGAATGAAGTCCCATAACCCAGTTCTATTAAGTCTTTTTTTGTTACTGTAATCATGTTCCTCCTTTCCATAGACCAGATATGGAACCCTCAATATCTGTCTATATTATATCAGATTTTGTGGCAAAAGTAATATTAAGATTGTATTTCCTGCGAATAGTTATTTGATTTTGAATGAAAAATTCTAATTCAAAATAGTATATAAGCAAGCCGAGCAGCTTTCGCTAAAGCTCATGGGAATCTCACCCCTGCATGGTTCTCATCCAGCCGTACCCTTTGCCAGCGGTGCTACATCATCACACGGACTAAGGCTGTACGGAAGTATCATTATCACAATAGAAAGGTCATGGCGGCAGCTCTGCGGTAAGCTGCTTATGGAACGCTGGCAGGAATCGCTATCCGGTATCATCCCTCCTTTGGTGGGTTACGGCGTGCCAGCCCAACGGCTCTCTTTCTATCGAAACGTATTCGGCTGCTTTATGCTGCGTTGATTAGACGCTTTCTTTTTCAAGGAACAATCCGGCTTTGTCAGCCTGTTAAAATGCACTGGTGATAATGCACTTTAATAGGCTGGCAAGCTCTGTCTGGGAAGCATGGGCTTGTCCATGCTTCCACAGGAGAGCGTTATTTTTACTTTGGTTCCCTGATTTCAAAAGATAAAATCTTTGCAATCAGACGTGTTTCCATCCGGCGGCGTAGGGTTTCATCTACAACCATGTGGGTATTCCCATATTCGTCTTTCATGGGACGCATGGAACGGCTGGCAATAAAACCGCTGTAATGGCGTACAATCTGGTTGACTGCTTCAATATCACCGTCCGCAGCCCTTACAATTACAGGAAACGGAATCATAGGGTGCTTTGCTGTCATGCTTCTTCCTCCATAAATTTTTTGATAAATTCCAGTCCGGCGTGTCTTCTTCTCTGGATGGTAGAACGGTTGACTTCCAGAATTTTTGAAATTTCCGTATCGTCAAATCCGAGGAAATAATATCTCAGGATAACGTCACGTTTCTTTCCATCCAGATTTTCTAATGCTTCTGCTAATAGGCTGTTTTCAATGCGGACAGTAAATCCATCCATTTCAAAAGTATGGAAATGGGAGGGATAGGTGTCTTCGGAAGAAAACAGATTGACGGTGTAATCGTCCATATCACAGAACAGGGTTTCCCGTTTACACTGTCTGGACAACGCTTTGAGATAGTCTTTGCGTTCATCTTCCATAGCGACTTTACAGATATAATCAAACTGGTTCTCTATGGTTGTCTGAAATTCAGATGGCTTCATCATTGCTCACCCCCTTTCCAGCCTTGAAAGGGAGCGAGTTGATAGGAATTTCTGCTTCTTTCCCCCTTTTCGCTCTTAGTCCCGACAGGACAGGGGCTGCAGTTGCGTTTTGAGAAGAAAAATTTAAAAACTTTTTCTTCCAACTAAAAAAGCACGCAAACAGACGATATTTCTGCTTGTGTGCTTCGATAGTTCTTGCTATGTATTGTGAAAAACCATATTGCAGGTCAGACTTTTCTAGCGTAGGTGGATGGCTTTTTTTAACGGTTTACCGAATGTAGATATATTTAAGAAAATATTTTGCATAGCGGCTTCCTCCTGTAAGCCGCCGGAGCCTAAAAAAAGCTGACTTTAATACAACCTCCATGTGTTCTGGAAAAAAGAAAGACGGCGGCTTTTATTAAACCGTCGTCTGGAAAGGCTTATGTGATTTTGACGCAAGAAAAGTGTACTGCCAAATAACGGTTTTTTTTATTTCCGTTTCAGCAGCATAGTTTTATCTTTGGTACACATAATAGGAACTGTAAAACTGTACAATACGTTTTTCTATACCTGTCACTATTATAACAGGAACAGTAAAATGTACAGAGGTGGTGTATTATGCGTAAAAAAGAAGATAAATATGATTTCAGGGCTTTGGGGCTTGCCATAAAAGAAGCCCGTAAAAAACAGGGTTTGACCCGTGAACAGGTGGGAGCAATGATTGAGATTGACCCACGTTATTTAACCAATATTGAGAACAAAGGGCAGCATCCCAGCTTACAGGTGCTTTACGACCTTGTATCTCTGCTGAATGTATCAGTGGATGAGTTTTTCTTGCCTGCCAGCAGTCAGGTGAAAAGTACCAAACGCAGGCAGTTAGAAAACAAAATAGACAATTTCACAGACGCTGACCTTGTTATTATGGAAAGCGTCGCAGATGGTATTGTCAAATCTAAGGAAGTGGGGGAAATGTAAATCCTCCACTTTTGTTTATAATTGCAGTGATATTAGAATTGATACTCTGCAATATTTTTGAAATCATTGTTCAACACATAATATACCTTATTTTTAGCAACGGAATATACAAAAGAAACTCTGGTTGCCCAAAGTCCTTCCTGACGTACTGACCTAAGTACATCAAAGGCGTTGGAAATAGAGAAGTTTTCTCCATATCCTTGCAGTAAATCCTTTGCCTTTTCATATCTGTTATCCCCAGATAAAACATATGGATTAGTCAATTCTGGTTTTAGAATGGAGTAATTTGTTATTAAGGAATATTTTTCTTTTTCCAAACGATACCCAATCCCCGGTTCAATAATGAGAACACGCCCAGTTCTATCCGAAAACATAGCCTGCATAGTAGTGTCAGGAGCATAAGTAATTTTCTTTTTTTTCACTATTTCCAATGAATCATCAAAAGAGAGGTTGCCTTTTATAAAATTTTCTGTCAAATCAGCTATTGTATAGCATGATTCATTACCGCAAAATTGTGCATTGTCATTTCCATGTACATACAACAATGTGCCAACATTCCCATTTCTATTGATTCCGTGAAAAGAGTGATACTTATTATCGGACATTTTTATCCCTATAAAAAAACGGTCTTTTTCAGCAATTATGGTATGTTCCCATTCAGAAAGGTCAATATCAAAATTGAACCCAACAATGGTTTCTTTCCCATTATACACAAATCTTGTACACATATTTGTAGTTCCTTTCATAAACTAATTATAGTAGTATCAAAACTAATTATATTAGCAATATTAAATATTATAATACAATTTGTCAATATAAAAGTTCTTTTTTTCTAACCTAATTATTGACTTCGCTAATTTAATTACTTAAAATGAGGTAAATGATGTGAAGAAAGAGGAAAATGAATATGCGAGTTACAAGAGCCGAAGTTATAAAAACAGCGTCTGATATGGCTGATAGAAATGGACTTCATAATGTTTCTTTGAAAGCTATTGCTGAAAATTTAGGGATTCGTACCCCCTCCTTATATAATCATATAGGAAGTTTGGATGAACTTCTTAGGGAGATAGCACATAGTGGTATGCGTACTATGAATGAAAAAATGATTCGTGCAGCAATCGGTAAGACAGGGGATTCAGCGTTAAAATTAGTGGCAGTTGAATATCTTAATTATATGATTGAACATCCCGGTGTGTATGAAATAATTCAATGGGCTAGTTGGAATGGAACAGAGGAAACAGCAATCATTTTTAATGATTATCTATCTTTACTTAAAACACTTATTTGCTCATGTGGCTTTAATCCAGATAAGACCACTGAAATTTTGAGCATGGTAACAGGTATGCTTCATGGTTATACAACATTACAATTAAGATATGCCTTTTCAAATCCTGATAAAGTAAGAAAAGAATTATCCGAAGCAATTGATACACTACTGCTGGGAGCTAATCAAAAATATAAAGATTAAACGAAAATTTCTTTTAAATACTTTGTAAGAGAAACGTGCAAATCTCCAAATGAGAAATGCACGTTTCTCTATAACTATTTCACAATTTTCCAGTTTTCCCCGTTCTTTTCCAGCACAAGGTAAAACTGCGATACCTGTGTTGTCATGGTCTGGTTATCCAGATATTTTACTGCAAGGGAAGCTGTCACCTGATTTCCGTTTCGGTTGTAGACAGGATTTACCAGTTCCGAGAAGATATATTCTTTCCCCACAGGTTTCAGCACGCCCTCATTCACATAATAGGTCAGCTCTTTTGCGGTTGCCGTAGGGTACAGCTTGAAAAAGGTAGTGAGAAATTCGTTGATTTCCTCCGTGGTGATGGAATCCACCGTACCGTCACTTTGTACCGCTTTTGGGGTGTAACCGGATTTTACAGGAACGCTGGTGATGGTTGGGTTCTGGATAATCGTCAGGTTTCCAGAGCCGTCCACATAGACCGTCACCTGATAGGCGGAACGGACGGTTTTACTGGATTCTCCCTCTGTGATACGCTGTTCCACTGTATAGGTCACTTGATAATGCTGCTCCTTTTCTTTTGTAATTTCCCATATCTGAAAATCGGTCAGGGCAGACGATACGGGGATGTCCTTTCGGACAGTATCTACATTCAGGGCTTGCAGCTCTCCGGTGAGATACCCTTTTAAAGCGTTTGTCCGGTTGTCAATGGAAGTGGCGGACTGTTCCCATGAATAGTAGACTTCTGCGAAATTCTCCACAAAGTTTTCTATCTTGTGAGTGTCGAGGATGGTTTCCTCAATCACTTTGGTTTCATGGACAGTATGAATGTCTATCGCCGTGAAATTCTTATAGACGGCAAACAGGAAGCTCACTGCCAGCAGCACCCACAGGGCAATCACAGTTTTTTTGTGGGTATTGACTTTGTAAACTTTCAGTTTCTTTTCTTTCTGCTTTTTCTGGTTATCCTCTTTTCTAATCTGAATCATATCGGTTCATCCTTTCTTATTTTTTGATTCGTCCGGCTCCGGCAAGGTGCTGTTGCCAGTAGGAGCCTGTCAGGTCTGCATAACCAATGGGATTTCCGGCATGGTACATCCGGTTATTTCCCACATACAGCCCCACATGGGTGATGTAGGTTCCGGCGTTGTAGGTGGAGTGGAAAAAGACCAAATCCCCTGCTTTTGCTTCGGACAGGGGGATGTGCTGCGTCACATTATACTGTTCCTGTGCTGTACGTGGCAGGGCGATTCCTGCCTTGCCATAGCACCACTGCACCAGTCCCGAACAGTCAAAGGAAGTGGAGGGGGAATCGCCCCCGTACACATACGTCCAGCCCTCATACTTTAAGGCTTCCTCCATGATAGCCTGTACCGTTTCATCATCAAACTGTGCCACAGTCAGGTATTGCGATACCAAGAGGACATAGAACATATTCCCGTAGGAATACCGCCAGCCCCCGTTTTTCTCTACGGCAACAGGGTTAGTGTAGGTAACTTTCTTTCCACCGGATTTGTCCCTTGCGAAGCTCTCTGCCAGTTCAAAGGTGTACGTTTTCCCGTGTCCTGCTACATAATCTAAAAAACCGCCGCCGTAGTTATAGGACTGAATCACGCTGTTTAAGTCACAGCCCTTTGTTTCTGCTGCTGCGAGCAGTTCCGAGAAATACTTGCAGCCCTGTTTGATGGATTCCTCTGTACTAAGGGAGTTCGGAGGAAGCCCCAGAGATTCCGAGGACTGCATAACGTCTTCCAGCGTGCCGCCGGATTCCACCTGAATGATGGCGAGCAGCACATTTAAGTATTCCTCTATGCCATATTCCCTTGCATACTTTTCCAGCATAGGTTTATGGGCGAGGACTTCCTGTGATACGCTCACGCCCCCATAGATAAGGTTTCCGCCGCTTCCGCCGTCTTCCTCATCCGAGAAGACAATTACCACCAAAAGGAGCAGGGAGAACATCATCACGAACACGCCGGAACAGGCAAAGAAAAGGTGTCTTAACTTCATGGTTTCTCCCCTTGCTTTTGTTTGGCAGCCGCTTTTACCGTTTTTGTCCACTCCTTTCTGGCGGTGGTACGCCGGATGGTAAAGTTCGATTCTTTTACCACAGGGGCAGCCCGTTTCCTTTCCGGTATCACAGGAGCCGTATCATTCTGGACAGGTCTTGCCGGATGGGGAGCAGCAGGGGTGATGGTGGGACTTGTCTTTTGTCTTTCCTCTGGTTTGTCTGGGGAAACCGGAGGGAGTATCTGGCGTTCCGTCCTTACTGGCGGTGTTTGCTCATGGTGGATGGAAGCTGCTTTTACCACCGGAACCGAAGCCCGTTCCGCCACAGTTCCCCCATAAGAAACCTGTCCCCGTTCCCTGATGGATGGGGAAGCTGGCTGCATGGCTGGTTTTCCTGTATGATGTCGGAAATCTTCTGGCTGCTTTGCAGTAACAGGGCGTTCATGGACAGGAGCCGCCCCTTTGGGTGCTTCGGAAGCTGTCTTTTGCGGCTGTTTTGCCTGTTCCAGTTCCGCCCTGCGTTCTGCAATGGTCTGTCTGCGGCTTTCTGCCTGTGCGTTCCGCTGTTCGGCTCTGGCAGTTCGGGTCTGGGTCACGCTGGAAGTAAAATCCCGTACTCCCTCTGATACCTGTGTTTTCCCGTGATAAAGGGCGTACTTTGCATTGACAGGCAAATCCTTTGCCTGCTCCCGAAGCTGTCCGGCAGTATCGGCTATCTTATCTTTGGTATCTGCCACCGCACCTACCGCAGAGCCAGCCCGTTTCCATGCGGATTCCTTTTCCGGTGCTGCCTGTCCGTCTGGTCTGCTGTGGTCTGCCTGCGTCCGTTTGGAAGAGCCGGAGCTGGAAGCAGTTCTCTGGTCTGAGCCAGCCTGTTTTCCTGCATGGTAGGCAGCCGTACCAGCCCCAAGAGCCGCCACAGAACGTCCTAACTTATGCTGTAAACGGTGCATATGGGCGTGCATGAGCATACGGGGTCTTCGCATGATATGGTTCCCCATGCTTTGGGAATCCCCACTCTGTAAGGAGAACATCCCCATCAAATCCCCCAGCTTGAAATAAATTCCGGCAAAGGTCACTATCTGTAAGAACGCCGTCAGGAAGAACGGATATTCCCCAGACAGGTTGTAGAGCATGGTGGAAATGCTGAACGCTACCGTGATAATCAGGGTGATTCCGGCTCTGGTAAGGATGGTGTTGAACAGTTTTGTAATGGCACGTTTTGACATCCCCTCAAAAGAGGGAACCATGCTAAGGAGAAAGCTCACAGGCAGGAACATGGCGTAGATGATAAAAAGCACCTGTGAGAAAATCATTATCCCTGTGAGCAGGAATACAAAAATGGAGATACCCATATTGAACATGAACAGGAAGAAGACGGTTCCCAAGCGGTTGATGGTCTTTGTGATGGTAAGGTTGGTGTTTTCCCTGTCTTCGATTTCCTCCACTACGATTTCTTCCCTGTCCTGCCCATTGTTTTCGTTTGGGCTGGTTGAGAGCAGGCTTTCCACACGGTCAGCCCCAATGCTTTCCACATCCGAGTTGCCGTATTGCAGCAGGAGCCACGGCTGCTTTACCTGTATGGAAAACAGGCTGTCCCGTATCAAATCCACGCT
>NZ_QUEH01000016.1:0-107877 GCF_003477935.1 Clostridium sp. AF32-12BH
TTCAGATAGTCACGACCCATGCGGCTCATGTCCTTGATACACAGATACTCCACATTTCCGGCTTCAACCTCTTTCATCATTGCCAGAAATCCGGGACGGTCAAAGCAAGTGCCGCTAATGCCATCGTCCGTGAAATGGACAATGTTCGTAAACCCCTGCCGTGCGGCGAACTCCTCCAACATTGCTTTTTGGTTGGAAATGGAATTGCTCTCACGCTGTTGGTCATCATCTTTGCCAAAGTCATCACGGCTCAATCGTTCATACAGAGCAGTGATTTTCTCGTTTTTTCTCATAACTTGCGCTCTTTTCTTCGGTTTTAGGTTGTGTGTTCTAAGAGACTTCCCAACCGCTTGATTAAGAAGTCTTTTAGAGCATACAACACCGGCGGCCATTTTGTATTTTTTATACTGTCTGACCGCAAAGTGCTGCGGATCTCTTTCTTCCAGTTCCTGGAACATCATATCCACTGGATTCTGGTAAGTTTCATCCTCTTCACGGGTTTCGCTTTCATTCAAAAGATCCAGAAGAGTATTCAGATTCTTTTCCTCTTCATCACCTTCATACCAGATAAAAGCAATCAGTGCTGTATACAGCAATTTCTCTGCTTTCACCCAAAAATCTTCGGAAGCTTTTTCCCCTTCGCCTTTGGTATTTACAATGATTGTTGTCACCAGCTTCAGGATATCTTTTTCAGACCGTATATAAGCAAATGGATTGTAATGAAGGGATTTAGAAAAATTGATCGTATTCAAAACCTTAATCACATAAGGCTCATATACCACTTTCCTGGATTTATCTTTGATGACATTTCCATCTTTATCCCTCTTCGGCGGTCCCTTTGCTAACATCTTCCCGCACTCCTCGATCAGAGTGCCTTTGGGATCTGTAATGACCATGGAACAGTTCATCTGCATGACCGATGGTTTTACGAAAAAACGTGTCTTACCGGAACCACTGCCGCCGATAACTACAATATTTTTATTTCTTGCATATTTCGGTTGCTTCGGTCTGCTCTCCATCGTCAGTGCTTCTGTTGCTGTCAGTGGAATGTTCATCCATGGATCATCTGACATATAAGGCTTGATATCCTCTGCAGTTCCCCATCTGGCTGAACCATACTCGATTCCTTTCCGGAGTTTCTTTGCATCTGACTGTTTCTGCCAAACCAATAGTTTCAAAATAACTGCGACAGTAACTCCAACCAATAGGTCTCTCAGGTCAAAACTTAGCAGAATTCCTGTAAAGATCCGATCTGCATGTTCCATCGCATATAACAGTTTGTTCCCTATATCTTCTCCGGGACTTCTCCTGTATAAGCAGGAGGCCCGGTCCGCATAAAAAGCGGTCAGAACATAGGGAAGATTCGTAAGAACCAGTTTCTTTTTATCCAGGGCGGACAGCCTGACCCCAGCCTTATTCTTCCACTTCTGCATCAGCTTATTGCCGTGTTGTTTCATCATCGGCTCTGCTCCTGATGCCGGTTCTTTACTTTGTCCTTCGATTTCTTTGGCATCATTGCCCGGTAAGCTGCAAGACGCTTATGAATGGAAGGCTTATTCGCTTTTTGAATCTGTTTCTGGGAAAACTCACGGAAAGCAGCATTGAGGGCATCCTGATCACGTCCCTTGAAAAATACCAGATAAACCGGAGGCTCTTTGCTCTTGTCTTTTTTCAGAGCATAATTGATCCCGTATTTTCTGGCATACCGTTCAAAGGACTTGATATTTTTGTCCGTGATCTCGATATTGACCATCCCGGCATTCTGTTTTGCCAGCTCTTTTACCGTGACCTTTCCCTGTTTTGGCTGATTTTTCTGTGCTTTCTTCTCTACTGATTTCTGCTTCTGATGACGCAGATACGCAACAAGAACCTTTTTCAACAGGTCTGCCGTAATCTTAGTAGTCCGAATACAGAACGTGACCGTTTTCTGAGTTACCTCTTCCTGCATGACTTTTCCCTCCTTTCAGCGATTCAACTGCTGTCCAGATCTGTAATCATGGCAATCACCCCCTTTAATGAAAAAAGACAGATTAACCGGTAATCAGGTTCTGCACCTGTACGAGTTTTTCTGTCCCTTCTTCTTTTCTCTTATCTTCTCCACCACAATAGATGGGAACACACATTTCAAGTATTCTGCTATAAATACGCTGATGAGCAGTATCTAAATCTGTAGATTTCATTTCATTCAGTCCCAGATTCGTTGTTACGATCAGCGGAAGCATTTTACAATAACGGCTGTCTATCACATTATAGACCTGCTCCAAAGCAAACTCGGAATTTCGTTCTATTCCCAAGTCATCAATAATCAGCAGCGGATAATCCACAAGATTTTGTATAATCTGGTTCTTATCTGCCTGATAGCTGGTCATTTCATTTAGGATCCTGGAAAAATTTGTCATCATGACACGTTCTCCCTGTTCCAAAAGTGCATTTGCAATACAACCTGCAAAGAAACTTTTCCCGGTTCCAACAGGTCCCATCAAAAGCAGTCCTACATTTTTTCTCTTCATATCTGTCCAGTTTTCTACATACTGCCTGGCAATTAGTATCTTCTGGTTGCTTCCGTTGTCATTTTCAAATTTCCATTCCCAGAATCTTCTTTCCCGAAGTCCGACGGATTTTCTCTGATAAAGCTGCCGCTGTGCTTCTTCCCACTGCATCTTCTCATCTAGTTCCTGCCTGGCTTTTACCTCGCATTCGCACAAACAGGACACTACATGCTCAAATCCCATCAGACTGACCTTCATCTGTTTTCTTTTTCTACAGATACCACAATGAAGGCACCCATCTTCGTCCACATAATCTTCAACCACTTTATTTTTCATTAAAGGCTTTCTCCTTCCTGAAATTCATATTTGTCCATTCCTGCCCTGGTTCCATCCCTTTCTGCCCAAAGACAGATTGTTGCAAAATGGTTCTGATATTCTTTTCCACTGGATTTCATATAAACAGAAAGATGATCAATCCGTTTCTGGTAATCCCATGGAAATAGCGTCATCAGCTCCTGCAGTTCAGCTTCCGACAGAACAACATTTTTAAATCTACCATACTGACTGAATTTTTCTTCCAAAGTGGGAGTATTGCCCTTACTCTTATCAGTATGATTCTTTTCAGTCTTATTTATCTTAGTATTACTTCCATCCAGATTCTTGCAGTCCGGACTTCTATTTTTTTGCGTTCCGGACTTCCAGTTTCTTGCAATCCGGATTTCCAATTCCTTGCAGTCTGGATTTCCAGTTTCTGGCGTTCCAGAAGCAAAGTATCTTACTGGCTTTCCTCTGCTCCGTTTCACAAAATTTTTCACGTATATGACAGAAGGACGATTATTCCCCTGCCGATACCGTTCGATCAATCCAATGCCATGCACACTGTCAAGCTCATAAAGAAGCTTTGTCACTGTCGTATGCGACATTCGCAACAGCTCCTGTAATTCTGCGATTGTGTAAATGATATAGACATAACCATCACTGTCGATCCAGCCATTTTTCTTGGATAGGCTGATTCGATCAAGCAGAATTCCGTAAAGGAGCTTTGCGTCTGTGGACAGGCTTGCAAACTCTTTTTCTGTGAACAGAGCTTTGGGTATCCGAAAAAAAGAAAACTGGTCAGATTCTTCTGCTCTGAAATATTCAAAATCTGCCATAACTTATTTCCTATTCTTCGGCTTCGTTTTCTTCATAACGTGAATCATACAAAGCATAATCGAATCCCTCCATAAAATCCTCCAGATACATTTTTTTTAACTTCTTATCTGCCATGCTCAAGTCATAAATAAAACTCTTATCATAATCAATAGCGTAAGCAAGTGCTTCCAGGATAATGCTATATCTCTTTCTTGAACAGTCTTTATACTGTCTGTGAAGATATTGCTGAAGTCTTCTTACTCTTTTAAAATCTTCTTCATTTTCATGCAGATATTTAAATGCAAGGTTCATTCCAAACTCAAAACCAGACGTTGGGAAATCCTCTTCTTCCAGATCCTCAAAATCCTCCTGTTCTTCACCTTCCATTGGTTCTGAATCATACTCATCCAGATACCCCATATCTACAATAGTTTTCAGAATATCTCTGGATGCTGCCACCATCTTGTCCATGATAATTTCTCTTTCTTCCAGTGGCATATTTGCCATAATTCTGTCTAATGTCATCATTGATTCTTCCTCCATCTCATTTTCATAAATATCGTTGATATAAAAGTGGTTCGCTTTTCCATTATTCGGAATAATACGCACCAGCTTTCCAACCTGAACCAGTTCCTGTACAGCCTGATCTACTCCATATCGGGTCATATTCAGATTTTTCTTCATTTCACTTTTCGGATAGACAACAAACAGATCTCCATTATGATCTACCCAGCCATTCTGTACCGCAAATTTCAAACGATCCAGAAATAAGCTGTATAAAATCTTTGCTGTATTTGACAGATTTTTGTATTTTTCCATCTGGAACAGCACCTTTGGCACCTGCAGACAATCTACCGGCATATACTCCATCTTACTCATTGATTGTTTTCTCCTTCTGTTTGTACAGCACTTCAGCTGAATTGATATTGATTTCCAACATCCCCACGAAAACCTGATAATACAGCAGGCATATCTGTTCATCCTCCCTTGCCAGATACAATCCTTCCAGTTCATTGGACGGATGTTTCATCCCATATACTGCCTGACAGATATCATGGATTTTCTCACATTCCACACTTCTAAGATGCATCTCCAAGGTGTGATTGAATCTCTGCCAGTCCTCCAGTTTTTGATTTACTGCCATCATGCACTGGAATAGTTCCGCTGCTTCACATGCTGCTGACAGCACTACATTTTTGTTATTGATACTTCCATCGGCATTTTTCATATGCCCTATCATATACACCTGATCTACTGAAACCATCTTTTATCCTCCTCTATCTAAACGGCATTTCCTCTTCCATGCCCTCCGGTATCTCTAAGAACCCTTCCGCATCTTCTGGGAATGGTGGTCTGTCAACCATTTTTGCACCTGCGAATTCAATCCGGTTTGCATACACTTCGGTGGTATAAATCTTTTTCCCGGTATCCTTATCTTCATAATTACCCGTGACAATCTCGCCTTCCACCATGACCTTCGTTCCCTGCATCAGATAATCTCTGGCAAATTCTGCTTTCTTTGCAAAAGCCTTTACCGGAATGAAACTGACTTCATCAGAATAATTTCTTCTGACTGCCAGAACAAACTTGGCAATCTTATGAAGTCCTTTTTCATTCTCCACTTCATTGTATCCAGGATTTCTTACCAATCTCCCGGAAATAATTGTTGTATTCATTGGCTTAACCCTCCTATACTTTCATTGATTTGTAACAGATACCGATACATGGACCACATTTTCCATAGGCACATCCGTAACATTCATCTTTTTCCAACTCTTCCTGCTTCATTTCATCTGCAAACATCTTTAAAAGAGTTGTATAAATCTGTTTCACTGCCAGGAACTTTTCCTCCGCTTTTTCCATCTTCTCTTTGTAAAATGGAATCAATCTACGAAGAATCGGATGGAAACGCTCATTCTCATCATCCCAGGCACAATTTTTCATCATACAGCGTGGCTGTTTCTCATAACTTCCAAGATAATACGGACAAAACGTACAACCTCTTTCTTTGATAATCTCAGGTGAAATTACCGGCATCTGACTTTTGATTTCTTTTGTTACATGCTTGCTTTCAATGCGTTCTCTCATAATAAAATCCTCCAAACTAATATTTGCAAAAGGGATTTACCCTGAATTGCCTGTTTTTAGGCACAAAAAAAGAGGCAGACTTACGATTTTTGTTTTCGCAAGCCTGCCTCTTATCAAACTAATCTTCTATTTTCCAATGATATACCGTATAAAAACGTATATCGCTCTGATCACATACACTGGAATCATGATACTTCCGATCAATGCTCCAATGATGACACTTAATGCAGCCATACCAAGTGTTGCTGTGGTATCCATTCCCCTTGGGATTAGAATCAGCCGCATTTTATGTATTCCAAATGGTAATCCGGCAATAAATATCCACCAGAACCAATCTGTCTGACCGCTGACTTTCATAATTGTTTTTGTCATCCAAAACCAGAATACCATAAATGCCAGCGGCAGAATTGATTTTTTAATTACATCTTCAATCGTCACCTTTTTTCTCCTTCTGTCTGATTCCTTCCGTCACCTCCCGATTGAGGTTTGCCAATATTTCTCTAACCACAGGAGAATCCAATCGAAAGGTTTCCAGATCTTTCTCCGTAAGCTCCCTTCCGTTCGCATCATATCTTCGTACATTTTTTAAAGCCATACTTTCACTTTCTTCCTGCTGATAATCTTAATGTTTTCAACAAATGTTTAAACTTCTCTCTTTTCATCTGTTTAACACGTATCTTTTCTATCTTTTTCCTATAGACTTGTATTCTACTTGCCATATCTTCATTGCTCATTCTTCACCCTCTCTTTCTGCCCACGATGCCAGAAGCATAAATATAATTTCTTCCATCTGAGTCTTTGTATATGTCTCTGGAAAATATTGTTTCAACTTTTTCGCCGGAATCTGCACTTGAACTTTTTCAGTACTTTCATTCATGCAAATCTGGTCAATCTCTGAATACGTCAACATCCGTTCTTTTGAAATCTGTTTCAATTCCTTTGCCTGCTTCATGGACGGTACCATATTGTGATTACTCATATACTGAAGTAACACCTGTTGTTCTTCATTTCTCAAATATGAAATTTCAACAGCCGTGTTAAAAGGAAGTTTCTTATCATCTGCCATTTCCAACAGTTCGGGAAGTAACAATGTCAAATGAATATATCTTAATATTTGTCTGGAACTATCTTCAGTATTCTGACTGACTTCCTCTGCCGCCAACTTCTTGCCAACTTGGCAAGAAGTTAAATCGGATCTCTTACCCTGTCGTTTCAATGCCTCATATTTCATTTTATAAGCAAAAGCTTTTTCACTGATTAAGAGTTCTTCTCTTTGAATATTGGAATCTACCATAATCACCGTTGATTCATCATCCGTAAGATCTTTGATGATAACCGGCATTTTCTCTAATCCTGCAAGTTCACATGCTCGTTTTCGCCGATGACCTGCTACCAACTCATAACCCCCAGACTCTCTCAACCGCACAATGCCAGGAACCAATACGCCGTATTGTATAATACTTTCTGATAATTCTTCCATTTTCTTATCATCTCTTACTTGAAATGGATGATTCGGAAATGGATGAAGACTTCCGATTGCTATCTCACTAATTCCATTGATTGACTCTTCGTTTGTTCCAAACAATGCATCAAGCGGCTGTAAGGAAACGGGAGTTGCTCTTTTTTTAGATGGCATCTTCTAGCACCTCCTCCGTCACTCTCCGATAAGCCTCTGTAGCTTTGCTTTTCGGATCATAAGAGAAAATACTCTGTCCTTCTCTGACTGCTTCCTTCATTCTTACAGAAAATGGAATATAATTATCAAAGATATGGATTTGACTTCCATATGCATTTCTGAGAAGCTCCATATTATTTCTGGCATCATTCGTATGAGCATCGACCATCGTAAACAAAATACCTCCTACTTGCAGCTTCGGATTGATCTGCTTACGGACCTTGCCGATTGTTTTTAACAGTTGCTGCAATCCTTTGATTGGTAGGTAGGACGCTTCAACCGGAATGAGAACTTCATCCGATGCAGCCAGCGCATTAATCGTAATCATTCCCAATGATGGCATACAATCTATGATGACTGCATCATATTGATCCTTGATACCATATAAAATCTGTTTCAATACATATTCCCTGCTCATTGCATTTACCAACTGTACTTCCGTACCTGCCAGTCCAATGTTAGAACAGATAATGTCTATCCCCTCTGCCTGATGTCTGATATAACAGTCGGAAGGAATATCTTCATCTTTCATTACTGCATCCATAAGAACTGTAAGTGTTTCATTACTGTCATCACAATCACGATATCCAAATCCTGCGGATACATCAGACTGTGGATCGGCATCAACGATTAACACTTTCATATTTTTTTGTGCTAATCCTACTGCTAAATTAGCTGTACATGCGGACTTTCCAGTTCCCCCTTTTTGGTTTACAATAGAAATAATTCTAGCCATTTTTTCATCACCTTTCAATCAATAAAAATGACCGAATCAGCTAAACAGATTTTCATCCATTACGAGCTAATTCGGTCCTGTTTTCGCTATTAAATTGTAATATCATCACTTTCGTGATACAGTAAAAGCATCTCAGATAAAAGCGAATATTTTCTTTCATCTGAATAAGGTTTTTATAAAAGATAGGCCTTTCCTTCATAAATTTGTTGATTCGTTGCAAGTTTTTTTCAGGACCAAATCGCCTCAACCCCTTGTATTTACTGGGTTTCCGTTGATTTAGTCTTATTTTATCATCATCATCTCCCAAACGCATTCCCGTCCAGTACAAAGTCATAAATGCCATATAAGAAAGCCTTTGTTCATAACACTGTCGATAAACCTCCTAAACTCCTCTCCTGTCCAGAAATCCATTTCTTCTGCCTTACTCTTACCCATGCTTCCGGCTTTTGCACAGGGATTACTTTTCAAATCATAATATCGAACCGCATAATTAAAAATTGCACTCAACTGGTTATTGATTGTTTTCAGATAAGTGGGTGAATACCCCATTTTAATCAACTCATTCTGCCATTGCCGGATGTCAGCTGCAGTAATATCATTTACCCGCTTATTCCCAAAATACGGGAGAATTTTCAGCTCCACAATATACTTTTTCGTTCTCATGGTATGCTCCCGCAGGCGAGTTTCCATATCTGCACAATACATCTTCCAAAAATCCGCAAACTTCATATCAAAATCCGCTTTTTGCGTAATAAGGAAATTTCGAAGCCATTCCTCCGCCTCTCTTTTGGTCGCAAAACCTCTTTTGGTAGATTTCCGACGTTTTCCTTGCCAATCCGTATAACGATACTGAATCAACCATTTTCCTGTTTTCTTGTCTTTTTCCGCTTTCATTCGACCACCTCCCACACACTGAAACCATACCAGCGTTTTTCAAAATAGCGTCTGGGAACTTTGCCCGCAATCACCAGAAATCCTTCTTTTTCCAGTTCCTGATTCAGCTTACGGATCAGCTTGTAAGCATGACCTACAGAAACACCCAGCATTTCTGCGAGTTCATTTGCAGTAATATAAATCTTTTTGTTTTCTGCCATATATGCATCCTCCTTTTCTCTATGTAGCGAAGTCGCTACTTTGTAATCTCATTATATGTAGCGACTTCGCTATTGTCAAGTATTTTGAAATGCCAGTAGAAAAAATTTTTTAAACATGGTATAATGTAGCCATCTCGATACATGGAGGACGATGAAAATGACCATAGGAGAAAAAATCAAATACTGCCGAAAGCAAATTGGCATTACGCAAGATAAACTGGCTGAGCTGACCGGCATCCATCCGGTTTCTATCCGAAAATACGAAACAAATAAAATGCAGCCACAACCTCCTCAGTTAGAGAAAATTGCAGCTGCACTCGGTGTCAGTTATAATGCTTTGAATGGCAGTGATACCGCCGGACTTCGTCTGGAAACAGTCGGTGATCTGATGGGCGTACTTATGGTGCTTTGTAATTCCGGCATCCTCCAGATCAGCGGAGAGCGTGGAGAAGACAAGATGTTAAAAGATAATACTGTATCCATCCATCTGAATCCGGTTCTCTCTTCTTATCTCGAAATCGGATACACCACCAGAGGGAAGGTACATACGCTGTCTTTGCAGGATGCATTGTTGAATATCAGAAATTACAAGGTATTTAATGACCTGTTGAAATGGGAAAAAATGAATTACATCTACCAGAGTGTTTTGGAATCCGCTGGTGATAATCCAAATGAAGCAACACAGGCAGCTATAGATGAGATAGCCGAGACAAAAGAAAAAGTGGAATTGGAGTTACAGAAAAGTCAGCTACCGCTTGATTAGATTTATAATATTAAAGCATAATTTTAATTGATTAATATCTGATTTTACAAAAGAGGAGGAATAAATATTGTATTTAAAAGAAATCGAAATTCAAAACTATGGTGCTATAGAAAATTTGAAATACTCATTTCCATTTGATGAAACAGGTAATCCCCTACCCGTTATACTAATTGGTAAAAATGGCTCCGGGAAAACTTTAGTTTTATCAAATATTTTGCACTCTTTAATTGAAAACAAACGTCACTTCTACAATGTACTTGAAGAAGTCTCCTCCACAAATTATTACCGATTAGGTTCAAAACACTATATTCGCTCCGGGAAAAACCATTCATATGAGCGAATTACTTTTTCCGATAATTCAGAATATGTAGATTTAATGATATATAATTATGAAACATTTATAGATAATTGTCATAGGGCTGATTTTCCAAATGTAGATTTTGATAATAGAAAATTAAAAGATGACGGTTTCTTTAATAAAATGTCATATTCAGCTGATAATGTATTTGCTAAAGAACTTTTTTTATATTTTCCTGTTGATCGATATTATATACCCACTTGGGAAAATTCCCAAAATGACAAATTACAATTTGTCATTGATGATAATAATTATCTCGGACATTCAACACATAATATTGTTCAATATAATTTATTGAATAATGTTGAGGCTTGGATATTAGATGTAATTATTGATAAAATGCTTTATGAAGAAAAAGATATTCGTATCACAAATACATCTGGTGAAATTGAACACCGAAAAATATATAATGGTAAAAATTCAAAAATACAAACAATGCTTAACCAACTACTTTCACATATATTTAAAAGTTACGATTATAAGTCTTTTCGATTTGGAATTTCTGATAAAACATATCGTAAAATAGTAGTTATCGGAATTAAAAATGATGGTTCTGAAGAAGAACTTGTAGACAAATTTTCTAACCTTTCTTCTGGTGAAATTATGATTTTAGGAATATTTGCTACAATATTAAAAGAATATGATAGAATTTCCGGAAATACAGCAATGGATTTCAAAAATGTGCAGGGAATTGTATTAATTGACGAAATTGATATTCATCTTCATTCCGATTTAGTCAAGGATTCCTTACCTGCATTAATAAAAATCTTTCCAAAAATTCAATTTATTATCAGCAGCCATTCACCATTCTTTTTATTGGGAATGCGAGAAACCTTTTCTCAAAATTGTCAATTTGTTGCACTCCCTACAGGGACTATCATGGATAATATAGACTATTTTGATGAAATAAAAAATTGTTATTCTATTATAGATGAAAACTATATTAATATTTTAAATACATTAGAGCAATACAAAACTAAATTCGAATCGATATCAAGAACACTAATCATTACCGAAGGCAAAACAGATTGGAAACATTTAAAAAATGCATTAATAAAATTTCAAAACAGAGGAGATTACTCTAACTTAGATTTAGATTATTTGGAATATAGTGAAGATTTAGGAGACTCAAAATTAGAAAATTTGCTCAAAAATCTTGCGAAAGTGCCCCATTCTAATAAAATAATTGGTGTATTCGACAATGATTCTTCCATTGGTCAAACATATATTAATCCAGTTTCATTCGGAAATAACGTATATGGATGCAGCATCAAAGACACACAAGGTTTTAACTGTCCAATATCCATTGAAATGCTTTATTCACGAGATGACATTACCAGGTTAGATAAAAACGGAAGGCGTATTTATTTATCAGATGAATTCACTGAAAAATCACATCAATTAAAAGAAAATACCAGTATTGTATGCAATAATAAAACATTAATTGACGCCCAAAAGAAAAGGACTATTAAGATTGTTGATAAAGAGGTTTTCAATAATAATGAAAACAGTTTAGCACTTTCAAAAGAACAATTTGCCGAAAACATCCTCAATAATGTTGATAACTTTGCAAATGTTGATATTATCGGTTTTAAAAACATATTTGATGTTATTTCATCCATTATTGCAATGCCTTAATTTTTTTGTACTCAATCTGTACTCAAATCACATAGCTAGAGCCCGGAAACCCGCATAAACACTGGATTTCCGAGCTCCATTTTTTTATTCAAACTCTACAAAGACTAACGCTTTTTGTTTAGGAATTATTCTCTGTAATGTTTCTCGTTCTTTTGATTATTTGATATATCCATATTATCCTGCCTATACGAGCTAATGTTATCATTTTGTTATCGGCATTGATAACACCTACTCGATAACTGTGGATAATAACTATATGTAGCATGTCAAATTATAAGCTATTTTGCTTAGAGATTCAACACAAAACTGAAATTTTACTTTTCCTTATATTCATCTGGTATTGCTATTTGAAATGTTTCACACAACAGCATCACATCATGCACATCATTTTTATCGTGTTCATATCCCAAATGAAGCATTACCTGACTCAATGGTTCAATACAAGAAACAGTTATATCTCCAACTTTTCCAATACCGGAAAAAGTTTTTGATGGAAATATATCTCCCTCATAAACAATTCCGTCATCTGTAAATTCAAAACAATGTAAATCAATGATTCTTTGTTTATCATCTTTCCAGACAGTATGACCATCCGTTGTATAATCAGTATTTACTTCCTCAAATCCATGCTGCTTAATCACATAAATATAATCATGATAATGTTTCAGTTCAACAAACAAATCAATATCATTGTGTATTCTTGATTCTCTTTTAAGAAGTGCATCAACACCCCATCCGCCATCTAAATATACTTTAATTTCGTTTTGCAAAGCATATTTTATAATTTCACATGCATCTTCTGTACGTACCATAATCTATCCTCCAAATTCAAATCTTTGTATGCTTTCCAACTCACTAAAAGCCTGAAATTTGTCAGTCTTTCATCCTTTTTGTTATCAATCACCAATTAGCTGTAATCCATTAGGATTTAGCTGATATATTTTATCGCACACCTCTTCAATATACTTTCTATCGTGAGAAATGCTAATGACAGCCCCCGGAAATTCTCGGAGCATTTTTCTTATTACCGGACCGGACAATGGTGAAAAATTTCTTGTCGGTTCATCCAGAATAAGAACATTTGCACCACTTAAGCTCATCCTCAAGAGAAGCACTTTCGCCTTTTGTCCGCCTGATAACTCCCGAATCGGATGCTCCATTTCATCTGGTGTGTATTTAAGTGAACCAAGGTATGTTCTAATTCTTGTACGCTCTTCTTTATCTCCTGTTTTATCAAGGTAATCAACCGGTGTAACATCCAAATCCAGCAGGTCTTCATAAGTTTGAGGCATATATTCTGCTTTAATGTCATTCCGATTTAGGAGTTCTTCCGCTATCTTTTTTAGAAGAGTCGTTTTTCCTGCCCCGTTGGCTCCTATCATACAGATTTTTTCTGAACCTTTTATTTTTAAATGAATTCCTTCTGCTAAAATTCTTTTGCCATCCGGAGTCACAAGCTTTGAAAGTTCATATTCTATGACCGTTTTTCCTGCGGGAATGTGTGAGTTTTCATCCCCTAATTTGACAAAGATTGCTTCTTCCTGTTCCGGCATCTGAGTCATATTTTCATCTTCTTTTTCAAATCTTCGTTCCATTGCCTTAACCGTATGCATTTTGTCCTTTAAGTTTTTGGCAACAGACGGTGCTTGTCTGGTACAACTTCTTAATGCACCTTGTACACTCTGCATAACTCTTTGATATTTTTCATCGCGAATCTTTTTCTCC
The DNA here is from genome assembly GCF_003477935.1 of Clostridium sp. AF32-12BH. Classification (NCBI taxonomy): domain Bacteria; kingdom Bacillati; phylum Bacillota; class Clostridia; order Eubacteriales; family Clostridiaceae; genus Clostridium; species Clostridium sp. AF32-12BH. The sequence continues at coordinate 13,701 of NZ_QUEH01000016.1, forward strand.
CTACGGTCACTCAGTGCCCGCTGTTTTTGGATTTCAAATTTATGAAGCCGTTCTTCCACATAGCGTCTATAGGGAAGCTTTGCCACGGTATATCTCGCCTTTGTTTTTCGTATAATCTGCTCGATATGTATCACCATGTTGGCAGTACGCTCTATCAGCGTTTCATCGTGTGAAATAAAAAGCACAATGTGCTTCCAGTCATTTATGATTTTTTCCAGTAATGTAAGCGTCGCAATGTCGATGTCATTGGAAGGTTCGTCCAACAACAGCACAGAAACATCGCGAATGAAAAGCCTCATAAGTTGTGTCTTGACTTTTTCGCCTCCTGAAAGACTACCCATTGTCTGGTTACTGTAGAAAAAATCATTTTTCATTCCAAATTTTCCCGCAATAACAGACAATTCTTTAGGCGTTTTCTCCCAGAATATTTCCTCTTCAGAAAAATATTCGTATATTGTTTTTTCCTTATCTTCATCGAGCATCTCCTGCGGAAGATAACCAAGACGTTCGTGTCCCATTATCCTTTCCCCATCTGCTTCTATATAGTTTTCTACAAGCGACGGATTGTATATCCACTTCATTAATGTCGATTTCCCATTTCCCTCTTCTCCAATAATAACTGCCTTATCTCCATCATTTAGCACAAGGTTGAAATCATTAAGAATTATTCTCAGGTCTTTTTTATGTGTTAAATTTAATTTTTTTATCTGCAACATTAAAGTTTCTCCTTTTCGAAGTCTGAGCCAATTATTATTTTGAACACACAAAAACGAGTCTTTTTTGCATACGCAAAAATAGACTCGCTAAATAGACCCTTATTTCTTTTCCAAAAGGAAAACAAAGGAAATGCCTCTTGCGATAATCCAACTTAAGCGTACACAAAACAAACCTATTCTCTACAGGCTCAATAACTATATGTGTCTTACTTAAATCAAATTATCTATTAATCATTTCCTCACCTTACACAAAATGTGCCTTTCTTTCTTCTAATGGCAATACTATCATACTGTATTTTTTGTGTCAATACATTTCACCTTATGGAAGTGCAAATTAAAATTTTCACTTCCTAATTATACATCCAACCATTACGAAATTCAATCTTTCACAACCTCTTTACAACCACAACCACAGCACTCCAGCAAACGCAGGAGCACCATACCGTAAAACGCTTATGTGTAAATCAACTCCGTTCCTACAACTTCCCTCACACAAGCCTGAATATTATTCATTCTTCCAATCCATTCGTAGGGATTATCTTTCTTTAATTGTTCCGTCACATCTTGTCTGTCGGCATATTCCTTTACCAGTCGAAGAAACATATCCTCTGCTTGCTTATCGACTTCTGCAAGATAACTATGCAGCTTTCCGCTTGTCAGCAGGTTCATATATAACACTTTATAGTGTTCCTTTAAATGCCTTGCATGTCGTTTCCCCCATAAACCAATCGGCTCTATTTCTTCTTCGGCTGGTACTGTGATGTTCGGCAATAAATAATCACCCACCTGTCTATAAGTTCCGCCCATTTCTTCAAAAATTGTCTTTGTCATTTTCCTTTTCCTCCTGTGATTTTTGTCTATCGTGATCGTGTATTATCACGCTTGCGACCTTTAACTGTTCTTGCCTGCTCCAACAAATCATCTATCTGTTTGCGACCAAAAACCTTACGGAGCAGGCTGTAATCTTTATTTTCTGCTTTTAGGATTTTGTTTTCTTCGGTCAATCTTTCATTGACTTTCTCCAAACGCTGATTGGTGCGGTATAACTGTGCATTCGCTGTATTCAGCCTATGATAGTTGTCCCACCCCTCAAAGCAGCGGGCAAGCACCGTTTTGACAAGTTGCTTCAATTTCCTTACAACCGGCTCTGCCATTTTGGTTTTATATGCCTTTGCAGTCATAAATTTCTCTGGTTCTGGCAACTGATATTTCGGTGCAGTATCAAGCTCTATTTCAAGATTTGACAGCTCGTCTTTTGCCTTATCATAGTTCAATACTCGTTCCGACAACACATCAAATTCAATCTGTTTCTGCTCGATTTTCGCACCTAATGCCGCCACTTCTTTTTCTCTTTCCTGCTTTTTATAATCCAAAACAGAAAGATGTTTTTCGTGTGTGCCTAAATGTTCCCACTCAATCCCATAACGTTCCATCACCGCCGCAAGCTGTTCTTTTTCGGACTGTATCCATTGCGACCACTCCGTATCGCCACGACTGCCGCCCTTAAAACCTTGCGTTGCAAGAGCCTGCTTTAGTGACACTCTTGTATCAAGTCCACGCTTGCTGCCTGTGGTAAAAGGTACAAAATCTATGTGCAGATGTGGTGTAGCTTCATCCATATGCAGATGAGCCGAGAACACCCGAAGCTGTGGATTTCGCTCCTGAAAACCCTGATAGTATTCATCTAAAATCTGCTTTGCCAGTTCTCCGTTTTCCGTATCGGCGTTCATATTTCCCTTACCGCCCACCTGTAAAATGATTTCGTGGAACGGTTTTTCCTGCTTGGAACTTCGGATTTTTTCATAATAATCTTTTATCTTTCGGTCTGACCTTATCTGCTTGGCATTGTATCTTTCCAATGCTTCATCAAACAATTCGTGATAAACTGTCTTTATATTTTCATTGCAGTAGTCGATATTGAGATGAGTACGAGTTCCGTCTACATTTTCTGCTCGGAACTTTCGGCTATTGTGATTGACCGAGCCTTTACCGACCATTGCACTTATCGTTCTCTGCATTTTTTCATCTCCCATCTGTAAATTTCAACATTCTCAGGTTTTGTTACTTTTGTCAAAAGTAACGCAAAAGCACTTTTGACGGGTACACCCATCAAAAATGCGACCTGTAAACAGGTTTTGCGTTCTCCGAAGGCTCTCCGAGGGGTGAGCGTGTGCCGGTGGCACACACGCCTGCGAACCGACCGAGCCAGCAGGCGAGACCAAAGAGCCGCCTTTGAAAAGGCACTCTCTGCACACTCCCCTAAACTTTATCCGGTGTCAAAGTGTGACGATGGTGACAATGTTTTTCACAGCGTGCTGCTCTCAAAAACATTGACACCTTTGACACCGTTTGTCACGCCGTCTGCTCGGTTTCTTTCCAAAGTGAAACCTTTCTTCCGTCGTGTGTGCGGCTGTTCTGATAACGGATACCGTAATCACGAAACAGCCTGCTTGCGTTGATACTGAGCCTTAAAGAAAGTACATTCGGCTTTATATCCACCGCAAGCCTTTCGCAAAGTTCCGAAGCAGTTCCTTCCCATCTGTCACTTTCCGAAAAGAGCGTATCCGCTATCTTCTCAAGCAGAGGTTCGGGCGGTTCTTTCCACATCTCCGTTTCCGATTTTGCAAAGTTCCACACCAATCGCTCGCTGTCCCTTACAAGATGGATTTTCATATCCTGCTGGTCTCTGCCAGCAACATCAAGTGTGGCATTGTTGGAAGCACGCTTGTCCTTACTGAGAACAAATGCACCGTCTGCCGCACCCATCAGACCATTCGTGCCTGAAATCATATCGAATATATCTTCCGATTTTTGTTTGCGTGTATGATGAACAATAAGCATTGAAACCTTGTAACTGTCTGCCAACGCTTTCAGCCTTGCCACAACATCATAATCACTTGCGTAGCTGTAATCTGCTCCGCCTGCTTCACGCACACGCTTTAAGGTGTCTATGATAATCAAGCCTGTGTCTGGGTGTTCCCTCATAAACCCTCTTATCTGTTCTTCCAGTCCGCCATTGACCGTTTTACATTCCGTTGCGAAATACAGATTGCCTGTCTCCTTTGCACCGAACATCTGAAACAATCGCTTCTGCAAACGTGGGTAATCATCTTCAAGGGCAAAATAAAGCACCGTTGCCTTACGCACCTTATACTCCCAAAGCGGTGTGCCTGTGCTGATATGATAGGCAAGCTGTGCCATCATAAAGCTCTTTCCCACTTTCGGGGAACCTACGAAAAGGTAAGTTCCCCTTTGGAGCAGACCGTCGATAAGTGGTGTCTGAACCTCAAACACCGTATCATACAGCGTTGTCATTGATACTGTTTTCAGATAGGAAGGGTCTAACTGTCTGAGTATTTCCCTTTGCATTTCTTCAAAAGATTGCTCGTACCCCTTGAAATCCGTATCCTGATTGACTATACTATTGTCAGTACATTTGGAAAGTGACTGTTCCGCATCTGTTGCCGCAGATACATTTGGAATAGTCATTTCTTTTTTATTCTCCATTCGCATCCTCTCCTTTCAAACCGCCGAGAATAATGGAAATCAGTTCTATTACACTCAGCAGTTCATCATCCACACCTTTTCCTGCTTCAATCCTTTTCAGTTCCGCAAGGACTGTGGCAAATTCCGTTTTCAACGCCTTATACACTCTCGGATTGCCCTGTACCACCACATCCTGATTTAAGCAACGGCGGTAACAATACTCCTGTTTTGGCAATCCTGATAGAGCTACAGCTCTGTTAATGAGTTCGTTTTCTTCGGGCGATACTCGAAACCCTACTGTGATATTCCTCCAACGATTTTTGTTATCTCTGTTCTTAGCTGACATTTTCAAAATCTCCTTTCCCTAAATCATCTAATTTTTCTGCCATCTCAATCTGCTTTGACGGAAAGAGGTGTGCGTACTGATAAGTAATATCAATACTTTCGTGACCAACTCGGTCAGCAATCGCCACCGCAGAAAAGCCCATATCAATCAAGAGTGAAATGTGGCTGTGACGGAGATCGTGAATGCGGATACGCTTCACGCCTGCCGCCTTTGCCCCTCTGTCCATCTCGTGATGAAGATAGCTTTTCGTCACCGTAAAGATACGGTCTTTCTTCTTCAATCCGTAAAGCATACCGAGATATTCTTTCATTTCCTCACACAGAAACTTCGGCATTTTAATCGTGCGGTTGCTCTTTTTCGTTTTCGGAGAAGTAATCACATCCTGCCCTTTCAAACGCTGATAGGATTTATTGATTGTGACTGTTTCCTTATCAAAGTTGAAATCTGCCGGAGTCAAAGCTAACAGCTCGCCCTCTCGGATACCGCACCAGTAAAGCATTTCAAACGCATAAAAGGAAACAGGCTTGTCCATCATCTCAAAAGAGAATTTCTTGTATTCTTCCTTTGTCCAGAACAGCATTTCCTTGTGTTCCTCACGTCCCATATTTCCCACCTTTGCCGCAGGATTGGAACGCAGTTCATAGTAGCGGACAGCGTGATTGAAAATGGCGGACAACTGATTGTGCAGCGTTTTCAGATACGTCTGTGAATAAGGCTTTTTCTTCTCATCACGATAGGCAAGCATTTCATTCTGCCAAGTAATAATCTCCTTTGTGGAAATCTCGCTGATTTTCAGTTTCCCGAAATACGGAAGTATCTTTGTGCGTATGATATGCTCTTTGGTAAGCCACGTGTTTTCCTTCAAACGGTTCTTCACATCATTGATATAAAGCTCCGTAAAGGCTTCAAAACTCATATCAAGGTCTGAAGAAGTCTGCAATTTGAACATTCTTTCCCATTCCTGTGCTTCTCGTTTGGTAGCAAAGCCACGCTTGCATTTCTGCTTGCGTTCCCCTTTCCAGTTCACATACCTTGCCATCACATACCAAGTACCGTTATCTTCATTCTTAAATACCGGCATTTACATTTCCCCCTTTCCTGCTCCGTAGAGCCTTTCGTAAAAATACTGGCGATTTACACGCCCTGCAATCGTAATAAAGCCCTTTGCTTTCAATTCCTCATTTAATTGTCTGATGAGTTTATATGCATAAGGTTTTGATACGTTTAGTTCCTGAGCCACATCTTCGGCTCGGATAAATCTGTTTTCCATATCCTTTTTCTTCCTTTCTTAAAATAATTTTTTGCTTGCCGCTTTCTCCGTGTTAAAGTTCCAACAGGCACTCCTGCTTGTCGGCAGGCGCTGTGCTGTCCCAATGCACCGCAGTACATCAGGCGCTCGCTCGTATAGGGGTTCCCGAAAAGTCGGAGACTTTTGGGGAAGAGGAGGAGCAGTGCAGCGAATGAGCTTTTGTGCTTGCACACAAGCGAACGATACGGAACTTGCTCCGACGAGGTCTTGGCGGTTTGGCTTTTCGGACGGTCATTCAGTTGTCGCATTAAGCATATTTGTTTAATTCGTAATTTATTTTACTAAACATATTTGCTATTGTCAAGTGGTTGCAAAGAAAATATTAAACATTTTTGTTTCGGTTTTTCTTGACTTCCACTAAACATTTCTGCTATACTTATTTCACTAAATATAAAAGGAGCGTATCATTATGGCTATCAGCGAAAGAATACATTTTTTCAGACTAATGCGTGGTATGACACAAAAGTATCTCGGTACAGCAATCGGTTTTCCAGAAAAGAGTGCTGATGTGCGTTTGGCACAGTACGAAACTGGTACACGCAAACCGAAAGCAGACCTTACAAATGCATTGGCACAGGTGCTTGATGTTTCTCCACAGGCTCTTGATGTTCCTGACATAGACAGCTATATCGGTCTTATGCACACTCTGTTTACCCTTGAAGATATTTACGGTCTTACTGTCAGTGAAGCAGACGGAGAGGTATGCTTAAAGGTCAACAAGGACAAAGGCAGAGAAGCATATGAACTCCTCAAAATGCTGTATGCTTGGAAAGAACAGGCAGACAAGCTATCTTCCGAAGAAATCAACAGAGAAGAATACGATAACTGGCGTTACCATTATCCAGAGTTCGACACCACACAGCGTTGGGCAAAAGTTCCATCACAGGAATTAAGTGACGCTCTCGTGGAAGCATTCAAAGACCACTTGAAAGATAAATAAGCACCTACAGGACCTGCCACTGGCAGCTCCCTACAGATGCTTTGGCAACGACAAAAAAGCCCTTAACTATGGTTATTAACCACAGCTAAGGGCTTAGTTTATAATATGGAATTTGTTCAGAGCCAAGCTCCGAACTTTAGTCTGCAAGCCACCTGTTAATTGTTCCGTTACCCATAAACCACTGGATAACAAGAATAATGGCACTTGCTATGACTGTTATCAATTTGTTATCAAAAGACTAATCGAAATCGCTGAAACCCGCATAAACACTGGCTTTTTTAAGCAACTCGATTTATTCAAACTCAATTGTTGCCGGCGGTTTCCCCGTGCAGTCATAAAGTACTCTGTTCACATGCTTCACTTCATTTACGATTCTGCTAGCTACCTTTCCAAGTACCTCCCACGGAATCTCTGCTGCTTCTGCAGTCATGAAGTCGATGGTATTTACCGCTCTTAATGCGATCGCATAGTCATAGGTTCTCTCGTCGCCCATAACACCGACGGAACGCATGTTGGTCAGTGCTGCGAAGTACTGTCCGATGCTGCGGTCGAGGCCTGCGTTTGCGATTTCTTCGCGGTAGATGGCATCTGCCTCCTGTACCATTTTTACCTTCTCAGCGGTTACTTCTCCGATGATACGGATGCCAAGTCCCGGACCCGGGAATGGCTGACGGTATACCAGCTTCTCCGGGATACCGAGTTCCAGACCAGCTTTGCGGACCTCATCTTTGAACAGGTCACGCAGCGGCTCGATGATTTCTTTGAAATCAACGTAATCCGGGAGTCCTCCAACATTGTGGTGGGACTTGATGACAGCAGACTCGCCGCCCAGACCACTCTCTACTACGTCCGGGTAGATGGTTCCCTGTACCAGGAAGTCTACTGCACCGATCTTCTTTGCTTCTTCCTCAAATACACGGATGAATTCTTCGCCGATGATCTTTCGCTTGCGCTCCGGCTCTTCTACACCTTTCAGCTTTGCGTAGAAACGCTCCTGTGCGTTGACACGGATGAAGTTTAAGTTGTACGGGCCGTTCGGACCAAATACTTCCTCAACCTCGTCTCCCTCGTCCTTACGGAGCAGACCATGGTCTACAAATACACAGGTCAGCTGGTCACCAACTGCCTTTGCCAGCATAACAGCTGCTACGGAGGAGTCTACACCGCCGGATAACGCACAGAGCACTTTACCGTTTCCGACTTTCTCACGTACTGCTTTGATGGTGTTTTCTACAAAAGCATCCATCTTCCAGTCGCCTGCGCAGCCACACACTTCGTACACGAAGTTGGAGAGCATCTTGGTTCCCTCTACGGTATGCAGTACTTCCGGATGGAACTGGATCGCATAGAGATTCTTCTCTGCACACTCTGCTGCTGCCACCGGGCAGTCCGGGGTATGCGCAATGATCTTGAAGCCAGGAGCTTCCTTCTCAATGTAGTCGTTGTGGCTCATCCAGCAGATGGTCTTCTCGGATACATTGCCGAACAGCTTGCTGGACTTGTCCACGGTTACTTCGATTTTTCCATACTCACGGACAGGAGCCTTGCAGACATGACCGCCTAATACATGGCTCATTAACTGAGCGCCATAGCACAGTCCCAGTACCGGAACGCCAAGTTCAAACAGTTCTTTGCTGCAGGTTGCTGCGCCCTCTTCATAGACACTGTTTGGGCCTCCGGTTAAGATGATGCCCTTCGGATTCATTTCTTTGATCTTTTCAATATCGGTCTTGTAAGAATAGATCTCACAATAAACATTGCACTCACGTACACGGCGGGCAACCAGCTGATTGTACTGACCGCCAAAGTCGATTACAATAATCTTCTCTCTGTTCACGAGTATTCCTCCTAATTTTATTATGATGAAACAATAACGCATTGTTACTGGATACGCTTTTTGTAAGCAACAATGATAAGCTTGCCTCATCATGGTATATCTCACGTTATTATACCTAAAATCATTGTACTATACAAGTGGATTCCAAAAAATTATCCTTCCTTACAATTCACTTTCCAAGCACTTAAGATTCTCTGGAACGCCTTGTTTTATTTCCAGAATATGAGATAATGAAAGCAAAGAAAGGAGGACGTGATCATGAAAAAATATCCATTCAAAACAGGTGAGGCAAAACATAAACTTCTTACTGCTGCCCTTTTCCTTTCCCTGCTTTCTAGCAGTCTGACCGCCTGTGGTTCTGCATCGCGAAGTGCTTCTAATGCCTCATATCTTACAGAAACAGCCGCCGCATCCTACGACGTGGCAGCAAACAGCGGATTTTCCGGCGGAGCTGGCATGCCTGCAGCCTTTTCCAAATCTGAAGCCGCATCTTTCCGCTCCAATGATGCAGGTGATTCCGTGGAGGAAGCTGCGGTCGACGCAGGGGCATACGTGGCAGATTCAGACACTTTTTCAAATGGATCCGAAAGCACAGAGCTTCCGCAAAATGCAGCAGCAGCCCAGGATCCTACCGAACGCAAACTGATCCGCAACGTCAATCTGGATCTGGAAACACGCGAATTTGATACGCTCCTGCAGTCTGTATCCGATGCCGTTGCTTCTTTCTGCGGCTATATTGAGCAATCGGATGTTTCCGGCAACAGCTTAACCTGGTCCGGCAATCAGTCCCGGCGTTCTTCTAACATGACGATCCGGATTCCGGCAGACCAGCTCGATGCATTTCTTTCCGAAGTATCCACACAGGGAAATATCACCTATAAGAATGAAAATGTCCAGGATGTCACCCTGCAATACACCGACATAACAAGCCGGAAAAAGACTTTGCAGGTAGAACAGGACCGTCTTTGGGCTCTTTTAGAAAAAGCAGACTCCGTAGATGCCGTGATTGCATTGGAATCCCGCCTGTCCGAAGTACGCTATCAGCTTGAATCCCTGGAGTCCCAGCTGCGAACTCTCGACAACCAGGTTGTATACAGCACGGTTTACCTCTCCATACAGGAGGTTCAGGTACTCACCGCCACCGACCCGGACACCATTCCGGTCCGCATCCAGAAAGGATTTGCACACAGCCTGAACCAGTTACAGACCGCATCCGTAGACCTGCTCGTATGGTTTGTATCCAATCTCCCAATCCTGATCGTACTGATCGTACTGGCCGCTCTGATTCTGGTCATCGTATGGATTCTGCGGAAAATATGGAAAAAACGGAAACTTCGCAAAAGCAAGTTAAAGACAAGCAACAAAGCAAACAGTAATATCAAATCAGACATCACCACAAAAGAAGACTCATCCTCATCCAACAACAATATTGCACAGTAACAATTTAACACAGTAAGTATCAAAGGGGCGAAAGTTCCCACAGCCGCCATGCATGGCGGCTGCGGGAACTTTCGCCCCTCATTCGTTATCGTGCAATGTTGTTTATTTGCGCACTTTCCTCACTTCTTCTGCCAGTTCTTTCGCGCTTTCAATCATCCGGTCGAACGCACCATATTCATAGAGATTCATCAGAAAGATTCCGACCGGCACGGCGATGATCATGCCGGATATCCCGTGAAGTTTGAATCCCAGATACAGAAAAACCAGTGTCCACAGCGGCGAAAGTCCCATGGAATCGCCCACGATCTTGGGCTGGATCACCTGACGGATCACCTGAGTCAGTACATAGAGGAGCGCAAGTCCTGCTGCCAGCGCGTAATCCGCAGACAAAAGCTTAAACAGTGCCCACGGAATCAGAACCGTTCCGGTTCCAAAGAGCGGCAGAAAATCAAGGACTGCCACCAGTACACCAAGCAGAAATGTGTACTTAATCCCTAGGATCAGAAATCCCACGATGAGGATAGCACCTACGACAAACATAATACGAAACTGGGCAAGAAAATAGCCGCCAATCAGTTTTTTGACATCATTCTTTAAGTACCGGCCATAATCCTTCGCGCTTTCCGGCAGATATTTTTTCCAGAATTCGATGATCTTATCCTGTTCTGCAATGAAGAAATAGGACGAGAGAATCGTTACCACAACATTTACCAGCGCATTTGGGATTCCCTTTGCTACATTTCCAGCCACTTCTACCGTCGGCGATGCAATCTTCTGTACCAGAAGACTGGCAGCATGACCAATGTTTCCAACCAGTTCCTGCCAGTTTGTCTGTACATCGGTCGGAAGTCTGGAAAACAGGCTGGAAAACCGGGCTGCAATTGCCTGCAGATCTTCTGATAATGTATCATATAACAGCGGCAGGTCTTTTGCCAGTTCGACTGCCTGCATAACCAGCCGTGATATCAGGAAATATCCCAGTCCGATGATCAGTGCCAATACTGCGATCACGATCAATGCAGAACTGTGTTTACGTACCAATTTTACCTTGCTCTCCAAAAAACGGACCAGCGGGTTGGCAATCATGGCAATGATCCAGCCGATCACAAATGGCATAAAAAATTTCAAGAGTTTTGGCCCCAGCAGACAGACCAGTAAAATCTCCACTGTCGGGATCACAATATTTAAAATCAAACGGGCATAACGTCTGTCCATACAATCACCTTCTTATCCTTATCTGCCTTTCATCAGATTATGTGGAATCAGTGAACTGTTTTCATACTTTTCCCCGATCGTTTTCCTTTTATTCTTTCAAAGCCCATTTTGTTGCTGTTAACAAAACAACCTACTCTGCCAAATATTTCTCCAGAAATGCAAACAATGCTTCCATCTCTTCCCGCGTACCGATGCTGATGCGCAGGTAATTAGAAAGGCGCGGCTGGTCAAAGTAACGCACATAGATCTGCTGCTGTTTCAATGCCTCAAACAATTCTTTTGCCGGAACACGGTTGTGAGACGCAAAAATAAAGTTGGACATGGAATCCGGGAAAGTAAAGCCAAGTTCCGTCAGCCGGGTTTTGGACCATTCCCTGGTGTCGATGATTTTCTGCACGGTTTCTTTGAAATAGGCATCGTCTTTCACAGCTTCGGTTCCTAAAACCAGAGATGGCATATTCATGGTGTAGGAGTTGTAAGAATACTTCACATCATTCAGTGCCTTGATGAGATCCGGGTGTCCGATTGCAAATCCGATACGCATACCAGCCATGGAACGGGATTTACTGAAGGTCTGCACGACCAGCAGGTTCTCGTATTTCTGAATCAGCTCCAGAGCTGATTTTCCGCCAAAATCGATATAAGCTTCATCCACGATCACAACCACATCCTGATTGTGACGGATGATATCTTCTACCGCTTCTAAAGATAACAGAAGTCCGGTCGGCGCATTCGGGTTTGGGAAGATCACTCCTCCATTTTCGCGGTAATAATCCTCCGGGCGGATACAAAACTGTTCGTCCAGAGCCGGTGTCTCGTAAGGGACCTGGAACAGATCTGCCCATACTTTATAGAAGGAATAGCTCACATCCGGAAATAAAACCGGCTTTTTGGAGTTAAAGAACGTCAAAAAGCTCATGGCAATGACATCGTCCGAGCCAACACCTACAAACACCTGATCATCCCCTACGCCATAATACTCTGCCAGTACATGAACCAGATCGGATGCCGTCGGATCCGGATATTTGCGGAAACGGTCCATTTCCATATTCTTCAGCGCGTTTTCCACCCCTGGTGCTGGCGGATATGGATTTTCATTGGTATTTAACTTGATCAGCCGGTCCCCTTTCGGCTGCTCCCCCGGTACATAAGGAACTACTTTACGAATATTACTCTCCCATGCTCTCATCTTCGTGTCCTCCTGTTGTTTGTCTGTCCGAATAGCAGCTGCTGTGTCAGACAAATCTTTGCTGTCCGGCACAGGAACTGATGCAAAATCAGATTCTTTTTTCCGTGCAAGATCTCCCTGGAATTTAGCACAGTCCATATTCTTTTGCGACTGCCTCAAATGCCGGCAGGGAACGCTCAATCTGCTGATACGATACGCAGTAAGCAATCCGCACATAACCAGGACATGCAAAAGAGCTTCCCGGCACCAGTAACAGATTATGCTTCTGAGCCTGCGCACAGAATTCTTTATCGTCTGCGATCGGAGCCTTTACAAAAAGATAGAAAGCGCCCTCCGGTTTGATGCACTCAAATCCAAACTTCTTTAAGCTGTTATAGAGCAGGTTCCGGTTTTTGTCATAAGCATCCAGATTCACTGCTGCGCCTTTTTCAATGCAGCGTTTGATGACTCTCTGGATCAGGGACGGGGCATTGACACAGCCGATCACGCGGTTTGCGATGGTTGCCGCTGTAAATACCTCTGCACTGTCAGTCAGCTCGTCCGGAATGACCAGATAGCCGATACGTTCTCCCGGCAGGGACAGAGATTTACTGTATGAATAACAAACTACCGTATTGGCATAATATTTTGTCACATATGGCACAACTGCTCCATCGTAAGCCAGCTCGCGGTACGGCTCATCGGAGATCAGCACGATCTCGGTTCCAAACTCTGCACTCTTTGCACGGAGAATATCGGCCAGACGGGTAAGTGTTTCATCGGAATAAATGACACCGGTCGGATTGTTTGGGGTGTTGATGATGACTGCCTTGGTACGCGCCGTGATCTTCTGGGCAAATTCTTCCAGATTTGGCTGGAAGTCTTTGGTATTCGGTGAAACGACGATCAGCTTCCCATCGTAGTTGCGCACATAGTTGCCATATTCTACAAAATAAGGAGCAAAGGTCAGAACTTCATCCTCCGGATCCAGGATGGTCTTTAAAATGATATTCAGGCCACTGGCTGCACCTACCGTCATCAGGATATTTCCCTGGTGGAAGTTCGTCCCGAAACGGCGGTTTAAATCCTGCGCGATGGTCTCCCGCACATCCTCATAACCAGAGTTGCTCATATAGCCGTGAACAAAGGTGGAATCTTCTTCCTTTAACGTTTCAAGAATGGAATCTTCTACTTCCTGCGGCGCCGGTACATTCGGATTTCCAAGACTGAAATCGTACACATTCTCTGCACCATAAATGGCTGCCAGCCGTTTTCCTTCTTCGAACATGACACGGATCACAGAATTATTCTGGACCAGCGGATTCATCTTTTTTGAAATCATTTTCATATCCTCCTCATCACAAAATATCATTGATATCCCATAACTGCTTCCTATTTTCACAGTTACGGTATATAGCAAAGCAGCTCTCACCAGATGACTCTGTAGCGAAAGCTGCATTGTACCCTTTTGCATTATTATACAGGATTCTTTATAAAATTACCAGCGGCTTGCCCTCAAATGGTAAAACAAAGCCATCGCTCCTGTCAGGATCAGATAAAACCAGGTCGTCGTATTGGAAAACCAGGTCGTAAAAAAGGACAGCATCAGATATGCGGCAAACTGTGCATACAGCAGATAGCCAAGCGGATTTCTCATCTCTCTGAGTTTCACCACCAGAATATAGGCAATGGCACCCAGAATGCAGGAAAAAAACAGCACACCGATCCAGCCAAAATCATAATAAGCATCGTAAAAAAGCGTGAGGGTTGTGAGCTCCGTTTTATCTACATAAATCGGAAAATGGATCAGCTGCGGGAAGAAAAATTTCAGTCCTGACAATGCCCACAATGGAAACAGTCCCTTCAGTCCAAAGCTGTGTCCTGGCAGTGCCTCCACCAGACAGTTAAAATTGTCGTAATTATTGGCAATGTAAATGTATGGCTGACTGATGAAGATCGGCATGGATGTGCGCTTCATTTCAAAAATTCCGTTTAAATATTCAATGTTGTGGCTTCGTGCTACCGTGAGGATCAGGTAAAACGGGAGCAACACCACAAACAGCGCAAAAAGCCAGCCAGGGTGAAACATTTTCTGCAGGGAAATATACGTAAACGCCGCCAAAAGCACGGCAAAAACAAGCTGGAATCTGGATACACATAAGATCGGGATCAGCATGGAAATGGTCGTCATGACCAGGGCTGCAATGAGAAGCTTCTCACTGCCCCGTCCGTTCCGCATATGAATATACAGCACCGTCAGCGACGGAACCAGCACACAGGATACGGTAAAATAATGTACTCCGGTCAGATGAAATTCCGAATAGGCATGCGGCACTCCCCGCAAAAACAGAGGAACATATCCAAGCACCACCGCCTCCGCAATAAAACATCCCAGTGATAATACCGTCAGTCCGCAGATCATGGTAAACACCGGTTTCGAATCCCCGGAAAAACTTCTCCACCGTCCATAACTGTCATAGCCGGAACCATAGACACGGACCAGAATCTCAAATACCAGCCAGAAGCCTATGTATGCCAGGAACAGACAGAACCAGGTCATGCGGGACCAGTCGGTCTGCAGATTACTGAGTTTCATGCAGGCCAGCCCTTCGCCACCTACCCAGAATAAAGAAAACAGTCCACGCAAATGGATCAGGTTCTTATATTTCCGGTAATCCTCCATATAAAGCCATCCGGCTGCCACCAAAAGAAGCAGGCCGGATAACAGATAATGGTCAAACCGCGCCAGAATGTAAGATGCCAGATAACAGATCACGTAGACTGCCATATTTCTTTCTCCTCGTGTGAATGTATTTGTATAACCGTTTCATCGTTTTATAAATGGCTGCCTCCTGCAATGCAGGTGACAGCCCCAAAATCTGGATTTTTATTAAGCCTGTGCAGATGCAAACTCCCGCATATATGATTCCACTTCCGCTGTAGTCGCAAAGCTCATGGCCTTGTCTGCCACTGCCTGAAGTTCCTCAATGCTGTAATTGGTAATCAGCTTTCTGGAATACAGGATCGCAGACGCACTCATACTGAACTCATTCAATCCAAATGCCAGAAGCAGCGGGATCATCAGTGGATCACTTGCCGCCTCGCCGCACATACCTACCATAATTCCCGCTTCTCGACCGCAGGTGATGATGCGCTTAATGCTGCGCAGGACTGCCGGATTGAATGTGGAATACAGATAAGATACCTTATCGTTTCCACGGTCTACGGACATGGTGTACTGGGTCAGGTCATTGGTTCCTATGCTGAAGAACGCTGCCTCTTTTGCAAAGACATCTGCCATCAGGGATGCAGCTGCCGTCTCCACCATGATACCGACTTCGATATCTTTCTTGTACGGGATATTCTTCTCATCTAATTCTTTCTTAATCTCTTCGATCAATGCTTTCGCCTCACGAAGCTCCTCAATGCAGGTGACCATCGGTACCATGATCTTGATGTTGCCGTAAGCACTGGCACGAAGCAATGCACGAAGCTGTGGTCTGTATACATCGTCTTTACGGTCCAGACAGAAACGGATCGCACGGTAGCCCAAAAACGGGTTTTCATCTTTGGTCAGACCCATATACGGAATTTCTTTGTCGCCGCCGATATCCAGGGTGCGGATGATGACCGGCTTGCCCTTTAAGCCCTCAGCAACAGCCTTGTAGGCCTCAAACTGCTCTTCCTCGGTTGGCATGGCAGTGCGGTCCATAAATAAGAACTCCGTACGGAACAGACCAACACCCTCGCCATCATACTGGAACACCTTTTCCAGATCTTCCGGTTTTCCGATGTTTGCAACCAGCTCAATGTGCACGCCGTCCTTTGTCACGGTTGGTTTGCCAATATACTGCTCCAGTTCCTGTTTCTCTTTCAGGAATTTTTCCCGCTTTTCAGAAAACGCATCGACCACTGTCTGGTCTGGATCCACATAAACCACACCTTCACTGCCATCCAGCACGATCACGTGACCGTTTTTCACCTGATTCATCAAATCCGGCACTGCTACCACAGCTGGAATTTCCAATGCGCGGGCAAGAATTGCACTGTGGGAAGTCTTGCCGCCCAGTTCTGTTACAATGCCCGTCACATGCTCCGGGTTAATCCCTGCTGTCATGGACGGAGTCAGATCTTTCGCTACCAGAACGCTGCCCGCCGGAAGTGATGCAATGTCCACACTCTCCACGCCAAGCAGTTCCCGCTGCATGCGGGTCTTAATATCACGCATATCGGTTGCACGCTGCTGCATCAGCTCATCGTCCATTGCCGCAAACATATCTGCATAGGTCGTACATACCTGCTCAATCGCATATTCTGCACAGATGCCCTCGCCGGTTACAGTGCTTTCAATCTCACCCGTCAGCATCGGATCCATAAGCAGCATCATATGCCCCTGCATGATCTCCGCTTCCTTCTCCCCTACTCTGGTTGCGAGATCTGCTGCAAGTTCTTCGGTTTTCTTGAGAGTTTTCTCGAGCGCCCCCTTAAAGCGTTCTACCTCAGCCGCTGCATCTGCAACTGCCGCTCTCTGGATCACCAATTCTTTTTCTTCTACGATCACGGCGTTCCCAATGCCGATTCCGGAAGAAGCGTTTGTACCTTTTAACATGATACGTCCTCCTTATTAATTATTGATTTCTATTATGAAACTGCAGCCGATGCATCGTTGCTGTTCAAATATGCATGCCCGTCAATCCTGCATCTGCAGATATCATACATCTGGCGTTCTTACTCCCCAAGTCCGCTTTCGATGACTCCAATGACTCCGTCAAGTGCTTCCTGCTCATCTGGTCCCTCGCAGATAAACTCTACTTCGTCCCCACATTTGATGCATGCACCCAGCACGCTGAGTACACTTTTTGCATTGGATGTGGTATTGCCAAAATGAAATTTAATGGATGATTTATACTTGATGGCTTCATTGCAAAGCACCCCGGTAGGGCGAAGATGAAGTCCTGATACATTTTTGATAACAATTTTTCTGCTAACCATGTTATCCCTCTTTCTGTCAGCCGGCGTTTGCGCCGTTCGTCTCTGTGTCTTGTAATTTTGTCGTGTCGTTTTCTGTACTGGTTTCTGATTCTGTTGTTTCTTCTTCTGCCTGTGTGGTCTGCTCCAGCTGTGCCGCCGGACCTCCTGCCGTCACTTCGATATTGAAAGCAGAAACAGAGATCAGTTTAAAGTTTTTGCCAAGACCTCCCATATTCAGGGTTCCTGTATGGGTGCCAAGCTGCATACCGGACAGATTGATGACTGCTTTTAAATCTGCGGCCTTTAATGTGTCCAGATCTTCTTTCAGCCCCTGAAGCTTCACTTCCAGCCGCGTCGGCACCAAATGGTAATGATAATAATCTGCACCATTTTCCATGGAAATATCCGACTCACCCAAACTGATGGTTCTGGTGGTGAGCTGCTCTACCTTCAGGCGAATGGTAACATTTGCGTCATCGGCATTTGCCAGAGTCACATCTTCCGGAAGATAATCATTTAAATTCACGGTTACTACCTTATCCTGCGTAGCCCAGGAAATATTGAGTACCGAAGATGGAATCGTAATCTTGTTTACTGATGCAAGACTGTTTTTCAATCCCAGAACGGAAACATGTTTCGTGCTGCATTCCACGCCCGTATACTGGTAACCGGACGCAGCCGTGCCCGTCACTTCGAAATCCAGTGGAAGTGTTTTTACCTTGCTGATCTCCAGACTGTACTGGATCTGGACCGGACTCACACTCACACGGTCGCTAACCGAGATCTCGTTGCCGTTTGCATCATAAAATACAGGTTCTGTTGTTCCGTCGACGTTATTCTCCAGACCATTTACATTCAGTTCAATTCCCACATGGTTGATCAGTCCCACCTGGGAAGTCGGACCTTCCACCGTCACATGGTCCGGTGTCAGAATTGCTTTGTTGATCGCATATTCTTCTGCCAGACTTCCATAGGTATTCATGATCAGGGAAAACTGCTTGCTCTGAAGTTCTTCCGTCTGAATACGAACCACGCCAGGACGGCTTTCCGCATTATAGATCAGTTCTTTGTTGTTCAGCACTTCGATCTTCACCTGCACGGATCCGGTCACATCGTAGAGCTCCGCCAGGTCTACATACGCACGGAAATCGGATGAACGGATCTTATAGGCATCCTTGGTCCGCACCTCAAAGTATACCGTTACGGTGTCTTTTCCGCCAAGTTCATAGGTTCTGCCTGCTTTGGTCAGTACCTGCTCGTTTACGATCTCTAATGGAACTTCCTTGCTCCCCGTCACCTCCGGATTTGAGACGTTCACAACGACCAGCCACATAAAAAAAGCCAGAAAGCAGGAAAGAATCTTTAGTCCAAGATTATTTATCAGCTTTTCTTTCATTTCTGCGCTTTCCCTTCCAAATTTTTAACAGCGTGCCATTGGTTTCCTCCTGCGTCTCCGCAACAGCCAGTGCTTTTCTTAAATCTTCTGCTGTAGAGATTCTTCTCAAAGTTCCTTTTTCTACAACAGATACCCGGCCTGTCTCTTCTGATACCACAACGGTAAGGCTGTCCGTCACCTCACTGATTCCAACTGCTGCACGGTGTCTGGTTCCCAGATCCTTACTGATCGTCATGTTGTCAGACAATGGCAGATAGCAGGTAGCTGCCGTAACACGGTTTCCGCGGATTACGACCGCGCCGTCATGAAGCGGCGTGTTATGTTCAAAAATATTGATCAGCAGCTGGCTGCTGACTACTCCGTTGATCTCGATACCGGTACGCTCGATTTCTTTCAGGGAAACGTTGCGTTCGATGACCATAAGAGCACCTGTTTTGACTTTTGCCATCTCAAAGGTTGCTTTTACGATCTCATTTACCGTACGCTCTGAAAAGCCCTGACTTTCTTTGTTATCATCAAAAGAAAAAAGTTCTGAGATCAGATTTCGGCTTCCCAGCTGTTCCAGGGCTTTTCGCAGTTCCGGCTGGAAAATGATCACCAGCGCCGTTACCGCGATACCGCCGGTTTTTCCAAGGATCCACAAAATCGTGTCCCAGTGAAAAATTGCCGCAGCCACGGCAAATGCAAGGATCATCGCGATTCCGCGCAGCAGATACCATGCCCTGGTGCTCTTGATCCACAACAATGCATAATATACCAGGATCGTCAGTATGATGATCTCGGTTAAATTGGAAAACGTAATTCTTGGCAAAAAGGAGATCCAGGAGCGCATGCCCTGAAAAATCATCTCCACATTCTGGAATATGCCAGTCATACCTGGTCCTCTCTTTCTCTTTCTATATTTTCATTCCAGAAAAATTCATTCCGAAACAGCAGCTATGATTCTCTGTACTTACGGTCATGTCTGCCCCGTGCCGGATTGTTAATGCGCTGCACTTTGACATCCGTCCGCGTTACTGCCACTTTCGGCACTGCCTTAACATAATAGACGTAATCATCGTCCTCATACTGTACATATTCTGTCCGTGTGTAATCTACCGTAAACACAAAGAAATGATACAGCAGCGCCACACACATAGAAACCAATGCACCGATCAGCAATTCCACGATCGGGATCGATACATGGAACAGGAAATCTCCGACAAAAACAGCTGCAAGCTGTGCGATCGTACCCGTCACGATTGCAATTTCCCATGCATAATCCAGGGACATATTGTGAAGCATGTATACACAGAGGATTCCAACCATGCACACCATGATCATGACTGCGATTGCCTGGTTTGACAAAAGTCCTCGGATGATCTGCACAAATTTCTGGGTGATATCGACCGATGCATCGTTAGATAAAACGCCTGCATTCTGTTTTACATAGGAAATAATGTAGTAAATCACAACACCACTTCCGATCGGGATCACGGAAAGCAGACTGCCAGACAAACCGGCCAGAAGCGGTACTGCTAACGGAATCTTCAGCAAAAATGCCATCGGTGTCAGCACCAGCCAATAGCTGTCTCCCGGCTGAAACCCATAATAAAGAAGGATAACGATAATCAGGATGACTGCCGTGATCAATGCCATCTCCATAGAAACCGCATAAATGTGGACCAGCATAACTGCCCCAAGCAGACAGCCAATCGCCCCATACGGAAGAAATGCACTAAACAATGCCAGGATCAGCATCGCCGCAAGTCCGGTAAGTTCTGTCCGGTATCCGATATTGCTGCTCAGCAGCGCTACTGCGGTCAGACTGTAAATAAATTTGACAACACCATGAACCAGTGTTGCATACTTTCCATAAAATGATTTCAGCCGTTCTTTAAGTACGAGAAATATCATCATAGCGGCTGCCCTCCTTCGTCAGTTCTCTGGTACGGCTTTGCACATCGTACCGTTTTTCCAGCCTTTTCAGCTTTGCGATGTAAACCCGCATACCGCGTCTTGCATATTCATAACGCTTGCTGCTGACAAGCCCGGTGATGATGAGATACAGGACAAGCCCGGCAACATAGAAGATCACGCCCATTCTGGCAGCACCCATCACTTCGTTTAACTCCATCACGTTAAGCAGGCGCTCCATACTGTAAAGGACCCAGATGAGTGCACATAAAATAAAGCAGACTGTGTAAGCAAAGAAAGACCTCATCATACGGCCGCTGATATAATCGCTGCGAAAAAAACGGTTTGCAGGAACAATGTGTTTTCCCTCCCGTTTTTCG
Organism: Clostridium sp. AF32-12BH; assembly: GCF_003477935.1. Classification (NCBI taxonomy): domain Bacteria; kingdom Bacillati; phylum Bacillota; class Clostridia; order Eubacteriales; family Clostridiaceae; genus Clostridium; species Clostridium sp. AF32-12BH. The sequence goes on from NZ_QUEH01000016.1 coordinate 34,801, forward strand.
AACATGGCAATGCTTGTCATCAGTTTTATTTTGTCTTCATTGAGCATAAAATGTTCTCCATCATCTATTCATTAAAGCATACTTTTTACTCGTGACTCTGTCACTCGTTTGCCTCGTCGTTCGCCAAAAACATGTAAACATGTTTCTGGCTCTCTTGCACTCGTTATATCTTACCATATTTATTCTGTCAATGCCACCGTTCCGGCATTTTTTTATCTTTTTTCAGTATAACACAAAAATACCGCCATGTAAAACACAGCGGTATCTTTCCAGAACAGTTTGTCTGTTTCATAACGTATTTTATTCGTCTACACTATAGTTTGGTGCTTCTTTGGTAATATGGATGTCGTGCGGATGGCTTTCTTTTAAGGAAGCTGCGGAAATCTTCACGAAACGTCCGGTCTCCTGCAGGGTCGGAATGTCTTTTGCTCCGCAGTAGCCCATACCGGAACGAAGTCCGCCGAGCATCTGGAACACGGTATCCTCTACCAGACCCTTGTAAGCTACACGACCCTCAACGCCTTCCGGAACCAGCTTCTTTGCGTCAGACTGGAAGTAACGATCCTTGCTTCCGTTCTCCATAGCTGCGATGGAACCCATACCACGGTAAACTTTGTATTTTCTGCCCTGATACAGTTCGAAAGTTCCCGGGCTCTCGTCGCATCCTGCAAACATGCTTCCCATCATGCAGACATTGCCGCCTGCTGCGATGGCCTTAGTGATATCTCCAGAGTACTTGATACCGCCATCTGCGATGATCGGGATACCATACTCTTTCGCAACTGCGTAGCAGTCCATAACTGCAGTGATCTGCGGAACACCGATGCCTGCAACCACACGGGTAGTACAGATAGAACCAGGTCCGATACCAACCTTAACTGCGTCTACACCAGCCTCGATCAGAGCCTTGGTTGCCTCGCCGGTTGCAACGTTTCCTGCGATAACCTGTACATCCGGATATGCTTCTTTGATCATTCTGACGCAACGCAGAACGTTCTCGGAATGTCCATGAGCGGAGTCTAAAACGATCACGTCAACATGTGCCTTTACCAGAGCTTCGACACGATCCAGTACGTTTGCAGTGATACCAACAGCTGCACCACAGAGCAGACGACCCTGTTCGTCCTTTGCGGAGAGCGGATATTTGATCTGCTTTTCAATATCCTTGATGGTGATAAGTCCTTTTAAGTTGAAGTCATCATCAACGATCGGAAGTTTCTCTACTCTTGCTTTTGCAAGGATGCGCTTTGCTTCCATAAGGGTGATGCCCTCTTTTGCGGTAACCAGATGCTCAGACGTCATGCACTCTTTGATCTTCTTGGTGAAATCTTCCTCAAATTTTAAGTCACGGTTGGTGATAATACCAACCAGCTTGCGGCCCTCTGTGATCGGAACACCGGAGATGCGGAACTTCGCCATAAGCTCATCAGCATCTTTTAAGGTATGCTCCGGGGAGAGGAAAAACGGATCAGTGATGACACCATTCTCCGAACGTTTCACCTTGTCTACTTCCTCTGCCTGCGCTTCAATTGACATATTCTTGTGGATGATACCAATACCGCCCTGACGCGCCATGGCAATCGCCATACGGTGTTCTGTAACGGTATCCATGCCCGCACTCATAAGCGGAATGTTCAGTTTGATTTTCTTGGTCAGATAAGTGGTTAAATCTACCTGATTCGGAATAACCTGGGAATAAGCCGGCACCAGGAGCACATCGTCAAACGTAATGCCCTCACCAATAATTGTACCCATTATTCGTTCCTCTCTTTCTTTTGTTTTTTGGTTCATAATATTTCAATGGCTAGCTCCGCTCTTTTATTAGCGTAGCTAATATTTCAGCGTCATTGAATCTATTGAACTTATTAATTGCATATTGTAGCAAATTTCTGTCCGCTTGTCAAATACTTCTGAAAGGAATTTGTCCGTGAAGAATTTTATTGAAAAAAGAAGAGGCGGAACTGCTCCGAAAGGGACAATTCCGCCTGTAAGGTTGTTGGGTATTATATTTTTCACCAAAGGTTCACTCGTGAACCCCGCGCTAACGCGCTCCATGTCTGCTGTCGCAGACGGTTCACTCGTTAAGACGCTGGGAAAACAAATGTCTGCTTCGCAGCCGCTTGTTTTCCCTGGTCGCGTCTTACATCATTCCGCCCATGCCGCCGCCGGCTGGCATTGCCGGAGTTTCTTCTTTGATGTTTGCTACTACAGACTCGGTGGTCAGAAGGGTAGATGCTACGCTGGTTGCGTTCTGCAGTGCGCTTCTGGTAACCTTAGCCGGATCCAGGATGCCAGCCTTGATCATATCAACATACTCTTCCTTGTATGCATCGAAGCCATAGCCTACCGGAGACTCTTTTACCTTATTGATAATAACAGAGCCTTCCAGACCTGCGTTTGCAGAAATGTGGAACAGCGGAGCCTCCAGAGCTTTCAGGATAATCTTACCACCGGTCTTCTCATCGCCCTCAAGGCTGTCTACTACAGACTTGATCTCCTGGGTTACATGAACATATGCAGAGCCGCCGCCTGCGATGATGCCCTCTTCTACTGCTGCTCTTGCTGCAGACAGTGCATCTTCCATACGAAGCTTTGCTTCTTTCATCTCGGTCTCGGTTGCAGCGCCGACACGGATGACTGCTACGCCGCCTGCCAGTTTTGCAAGACGCTCCTGCAGTTTCTCTTTATCAAACTCAGAAGTGGTCTCACCGATCTGTGCACGAATCTGTGCAACTCTTGCTGCGATCTCGTCCTTGTTGCCGCAGCCGTCAACGATGATGGTGTTCTCTTTCTGAACTTTTACGGATTTTGCACGACCAAGCTGCTCCATGGTGGTATCCTTCAGTTCAAGGCCAAGCTCCTCGGAGATAACGGTACCGCCGGTCAGGATAGCCAGATCCTTTAACATCTCTTTTCTTCTGTCGCCGTAGCCCGGTGCTTTCACACCAACAACAGTAAAGGTACCTCTTAACTTGTTGACAATCAGGGTGGTCAGTGCCTCGCCCTCGATGTCCTCTGCTACGATCAGCAGTTTGGAACCGGACTGTACGATCTGCTCCAGAACCGGAAGAATCTCCTGGATATTGGAAATCTTCTTATCGGTAATGAGGATGTACGGATCGTCCAGGTTTGCTTCCATCTTGTCCATATCGGTGCACATGTAAGCGGAAACATAACCACGGTCGAACTGCATACCTTCTACCAGGTCAAGTTCGGTCTTCATGGTCTTGGACTCCTCGATGGTGATCACGCCGTCTTTGGAAACTTTCTCCATAGCGTCTGCTACCATCTCGCCGACCTCATCGTCTGCTGCGGAAATAGATGCAACACGTGCGATGCTGTCTCTGCCGGAGATCGGCTGGCTCATCTTTGCGATTGCCTCAACTGCAGCCTCGGTTGCTTTCTTCATGCCCTTTCTTAATACGATCGGGTTAGCGCCTGCTGCCAGGTTCTTCATACCTTCGTTGATCATAGCTTGTGCCAGAACAGTTGCGGTGGTGGTACCATCACCAGCTACGTCGTTGGTCTTGGTTGCTACTTCTTTTACCAGCTGTGCGCCCATGTTCTCAAACGGATCTTCCAGCTCGATCTCTTTTGCGATGGTCACACCATCGTTGGTGATGAGCGGAGCACCGAAAGACTTATCCAGAACAACGTTTCTTCCTTTCGGTCCAAGGGTTACACGAACGGTATCTGCTAACTGATTAACACCTGCCTCCAGGGCTTTTCTTGCTTCTACGCCATATTTAATCTGTTTTGCCATGACTAAATTCCTCCAGTTTCTATCAATAAATAATGTTTGATCTCTTATTCAATAACTGCCAGAATATCATTCTGTTTTACAACAACGTACTTCTCGTCCTCAACCTCTACTTCGGTTCCAGAGTACTTGGAGTAGATAACCTTATCACCCGGTTTTACCTGCATTGTGATCTCTTTGCCGTCAACCACACCGCCAGGACCTACTGCGATAACCTCTGCCTGCTGTGGTTTTTCTTTTGCCTGGCCCGGAAGTACGATACCAGATTTGGTAGTCTCCTCTGCCACAAGCTGTTTTAATACAACCCGATCAAATAACGGTACTAATTTCATGGATAACTCCTCCTTACATCGAATCTTTTTTTCGCTGCTGTTTCCATACCAGAAAACAACCGCTTTTCTTTTTTTCCGGGGGCTTTTCAATGCCCTCTCTGATGTACATTACCATTTATAGCACGAGTTGTTAGCACTGTCAATAGTTGAGTGCTAATTTTATCATTTTTTTATAAGTTAGCCCTTTTCTTTTTCACAGCTTCGTATTAAAATAAACGCAAGACAGATATTCAGGAAAGGGGTAGTGTATTATGGCAAAAAAATTTGGTAAACTGATGGCTCTTGCAACCATCGCCGGAGCTGCTGCTGCCGGTATTTCCTATCTTGCGAAATATCATTCTTTTCATAAAGAACTGGATGAAGATTTCCATGATTTCGAGGATGAGGACGATACCGAAGTGCCAGACAGCACCATGAGCCGCAACTATGTTTCACTCCATGCTGACAAAGATGAATTTCTCGTAGCTGCAGGTGACATGATGAATGCAGCAAAAGATGCTGCAAGCGCTGCAAAAAATATGGTTAAGGATGCTGCCGCTATCATGGCAGACAACACCCGCGAGGCAGTCAGTGTTGCCCGCGATGGCGCACAGAAAGCTGGCACTGCGGCGGAAGACGCAGCTGAAAAAGCTGAAACCGCTGTGGAAAATGTAGTAGAAAAAACAGAAAGCGCCGTAGAAGACGCTGTCATCAAGACAGAGGACGCTGTGGAAAATATCGCTGAGACCGTAGAGGATGCCATGGCTGAAACCGCAGAAAAGCTGGAAGACGCGGCCGATCAAGCCGAGGACATCACACCGGAAGATACTCCGGTCGCAGACACTTCCGTGGAAGATGCGGCGGAAGAACCGTCAAAATACGAGCAGGCGCCTGCCGAAAAACCGTCTGCGACCACAGTCAGTGACGACACAGAAGCATAACAAACAAAAAAGCATATGGAATTACAAAAACGGATCCGCGTTCTTTTTAAGGGACACGCGATCCGTTTCTTATTTTCTGGTTTGTTTCTATTTGTACATTCCCCTTTTCGGTCTTCGTTTTTCCGTTTTTCTGTATTTTATTCTTTCTTTTTTGTTTGCATATATCTGTATCACGTTTTACTTGCACAGTTTTCGTTCCAGCATCTGTTCAAAATTTCAATGCCCTCCCGAATCGCATCTTCACTCAGGCTTGCATAACCCAGCACGACTGTGGCAGGCCGGTGATTATGCTCCGGATGAATAAAATAACTGCTCAGTCCATAAACCTTCACGCCAGCTTCTGCCGCTTTCCGGATCAGTTCCGGTTCCGACTCTCCCGTTTTTGAAGTCAGCAGAATATGAATCCCGGCATGTTCGCCGCGGACCTCGAACTGCTCTTTCAGCGGCTCGATCTGGTCGATCAGAAGATCATGCTTTGTCTTGTAGATCGCACGCATACGGTTTAAATGCCGTTCAAAATGTCCCTGGGATAAAAACTGATACAGAATGTTCTGGTCAATGCGCGATACCGTAGACGCATAGAATGATGTCTGGCTGCGATAACGCGCAAGGAGCGGCTTCGGCAGCACCAGATAGCTGACACGAATTGCCGGGGCAATGCACTTGGAAAACGTTCCAAGATAAATCACCTTTCCGCTGCGGTCCATGCCCTGAAGCGCCGGAATCGGCTTTCCACGGTAGCGGAATTCACTATCGTAATCATCTTCTATGATATAACGCCCCGCTTCTTCCACTGCCCACTTCAAAAGCTCCTGGCGCCGCCCGACCGGCATCACAACTCCGGTAGGGAACTGATGGGACGGCATCACATAAGCGACATTGGCACCGCTCTCTGACAGAATCGATGGCTCCATACCATTGGCATCCATCTCCACCGGGCAGACCTCATAACCCAGGCTGTGAAACACCCGGTACGCCTGCTTGTAAGTCGGGTTCTCCATGGCAATCACATGCTTTCCTTCTAGGATCTGCGATAACAGCATCAGCAGGTACTCACTTCCTGCACCCACAATGATCTGCTCTGTGCTGCAGTTGACCCCACGGGCAGAATGCAGGTAGCTGCGGATTGCCTCGCGAAGCCCCGGCTCCCCCTGATGGTCTCCAGAGTGAAACATCTCTTTGTTGTCATCAACCAGCGTATTGCGGCTCAGCTTGCGCCACACATGATAAGGGAAGCTGTCCAGATCAATTCCCCGCGGGGAAAAATCCACACGCCACCCTGCATCCGGCTCTGCCGCAGTCTGCATCTCCTCCGTGCCGGACGACCCGGTCTCCACCAATTCCTCCAGATGACTGACAAAATAGCCGCGGCACGGCCGAGCTTCCATATATCCCTCGGCCAGCAGCTGGTCATAGGCCATCTGCGTTGTGCTGCGGCTAACTTTCAAATGCTCCGCCAGTACCCGCGTAGAGGGAAGACGGTCTCCTGCCTTTAAGGCACCGCTCCGGATCTCTGCGCAGATATGGGAGTAAATCTGTTCATACAGTGGTTTTTTCGACCGGGAATCCAGCGGAATCAAAAGTTCCATAATCTTATCCCCTAATCTGATTACTTCTGGATCTTGAAAGAGCTCTTTAAGGAAACGATACGGTTAAATACCGGCTCGCCCGGTTTGCTGTCCTTGCAGTCTGCGCAGAAGAAGCCATTGCGCACGAACTGGAAGCTGTCGTAAGCCTTTGCCTCTGCAAGAGCCGGCTCCACATAGCAGTTCTTTAAGATGGTAAGGGAATTCGGATTTAAGTTCAGACTTCCATCCTCATTTAACTTGCCCTTCTCTTCATCGACAATGTTCTCGTACAGGCGTACCTCAACCTGCTTTGCAGTCTCAGCTGCAACCCAGTGAATGGTACCCTTTACTTTACGCTCGCAGAAACCGGAACCGCTCTTGGTAGCCGGATCGTAAGTAGCGTGAACCACGGTAACATTGCCATTTTCATCTTTCTCGAAGCCGGTACAGGTTACAAAGTATGCACTCATGAGACGAACCTCATTGCCCGGGAACAGACGGAAGTATTTGCGCGGCGGCTCCTCCATGAAGTCCTCACGTTCAATGTAAAGCTCTCTGCCAAACGGGACCATACGGGAACCAAGTTCCGGATTTTCCAAGTTGTTCGGAACCTCCAGCATCTCGGTCTGTCCCTCCGGATAATTATCGATCACCAGTTTCACCGGATCCAGGATTGCCATCATACGAGACTTCTTCAGTTTTAAGTCCTCGCGGATGCAGTACTCCAACATCGCGTAATCGACAGAGCTGTTTGCCTTGGAAACACCAACCAGGTCTACGAACTTGCGGATAGACTCCGGAGTGTAGCCACGTCTGCGCAGGGCAGCGATGGAAACCAGACGCGGGTCATCCCAACCGTCTACAATGCCATCTTCCACAAGCTTCTTAATATAACGCTTACCGGTAATGACATTGGTCAGATACAGCTTTGCAAACTCAATCTGGCGCGGCGGGTTCTCAAACTCGCACTCGCGTACCACCCAGTCGTACAGCGGACGATGGTCCTCAAACTCCAGGGTACAGATGGAATGGGTAACATGCTCAATCGCATCCTCGATCGGATGTGCAAAATCATACATCGGATAAATGCACCATGCATCCCCAGTGTTATGGTGCGTCATACGTGCCACACGGTAAATAACCGGATCTCTCATGTTGATGTTCGGAGATGCCATATCGATCTTCGCACGCAGAACCTTCTCACCGTCCTGGTACTTGCCCTCTTTCATCTCCTCAAAGAGTTTTAAGTTCTCTTCGATGCTGCGGTTGCGGTACGGGCTCTCCTTACCAGGAGTAGTAAAGTCACCGCGGTACTCACGGATCTGATCTGCAGTCAGGTCGCAGACGAATGCTTTTCCTTTCTTAATTAAAAGAACGGCACACTCATACATCTGCTGGAAATAGTTGGATGCAAAGAACAGTCTGTCCTCGAAATCGGCACCCAGCCACTGTACATCAGCCTTAATGGATTCCACGAACTCGGTTTTCTCCTTGGTCGGGTTGGTATCGTCGAATCGTAAGTTAAACTTGCCGTGATACTTCTGGGCAAGACCATAGTTTAATAAAATGGACTTGGCATGTCCGATATGCAGGTAGCCATTCGGCTCCGGCGGGAAACGGGTCTGGACATGGTCGTAAACGCCCTCCGCCAGATCTTTCTCGATCTCCTGCTCAATAAAGTTCTTGGAAACAACTTCTTTCTCTTCCGCTGTCTCTAAAACTTCTTTTTCTTTTTCCATCGTGAAGTCCTCCATACTGTTTGCGGACGGTTTCAGCTACACGCCGCATGATAATAACTTATCATAACACATTTCCTGGAAATGGGAAAGGGGTAAAGCACAAAAAAGGGCTGCCCTGTTTTTCAGGGCAACCCAATTTCTCGTTTCTGTTAAGAAAAATGTTCTTTACTGTTCCTCTTTCTTCTTACCTGCCACTGCAAATACACCGAGCATCAGGCTGGAAAGAAGCAGGAGCAACGCATTGGAAGAAGTCTGACCAGTCTTCGGTAATGCTGCTAACGGAACCTCTTCATCCAACAGGGTAAGCCGTTCATCCTGACTATCTTCCGGGAGTGATGCTAACGGAACCGCTTCATCCACGATCGTAGTTGCACCAGGACCGCCCGGGACAGAAGAACTGTCTCTGCGAGGTCCGGAACTGCTTCCGCCACCGCCACTGCTGCTACCACCGCCGTTGCCCGGATTCGAAGTCTGCTGTTTCGTATAGTACACATTAAACACCAGATTCTTATCCAAAACACCATTTAGCAGTGCATCCTGCATGCTCATCCAACTGTCATAATTCCATCCATCAATAGAAACACCGGTTACTTCGCCATTCACATCATATGTGAAGTTCGGCTCGATGTAGGTCTGCTGCCAGCTGTCGCGCAGTTTATTAGTAGTACCTTTTTCGTAGTAGTTGATTACGATGGTAAACTGACCAGGAATCGGAGTTGGCGTATTCAGGAAACTAATGTCCGTGGTTTTATCTGTTTTTACTTCTGCATTCATCGGAGCTTCTGCCAGATCATAGCCGTCCGGTGCCTGAATCTCCTGAATGTAGTAGATGCCGATTGGCAGATCCTTCACTTCTGCAACACCGTCTACCGTTGTAATGGTTGCTGCCTCCTGCTCAGAAGCGCTCCAGGTCGTTTCTCTAACATAGTACTCTTTCGTCTCACCGTTCATGCGGTAAATGTGGAAAGAAGCCGGTGAAGCAGTGATTGCGTTACCAGTATTGCTGTCGGTTTTCTGAATTTTCAGATTGCCGGTAGCACGAACCAGTTTGAAGCCGAAAGCGATATTCGTCGCATAATTTTCAAATGTATTTTTTGTATCATAAAAATCAATCGACATTTTAAATTCCAGATTTTTCTGCTGCACGTTCTTGCCTGGAATCATTGAAAATGCTGCAGCTACCTTATCTTCAAGACTAGCCTTATTGCTATCAATCGCTGCATAATAATCAGCAATCGGTTTCCCATCTACTTTCAGACATTTCCGATAGAATAAATCGTTATAAAACTGTTTTAACGTTTTATTAGACTCTTTACAGGCAGCTACAGAATCATCTGTAATAATGCTCAATGCATCCTCCAGAGAAACATCATCTAACGAGTAAGGGTACTCACTTCCTTTATCTTCAATCATATTATGGTCTATAAAGTAATCGATGTAATACTGGTGGAGTTCATCAATTCCATTATATCCTTTTTTCTTTAGTACCTGTCCCAATGCAGCATCGCTAAGATCACCATCTTTCCCAACTAACGCAAGCAATGCCCTATCCATAATACGGTTTGGTCCTGATAAAGAACCATCCATCATAGTCTTATATGGATAATTGTCCGGGGTACGGAACGAAAAACTTCTTGTCTGATACTGATAATCATACTCTGACTTATTATTGATAAGTACATTACAGGTAATTTCAGACCCTGGAATATATTTTTCATATGCAGTTGCCTGATGGAAAACTTCATCTGCATCAATAATAACTTCATTTTCTTTATAGCCTTCTGGAATTGTGATAATCAGAGTTCCTGAGCCTTCGCCATGCCCATAAACTTTATTTTCCGAAATAAACTCAATATTAGCGGATGTCGTATTTTCTTCTGTCTTTTCTGGAGGTTCTGGAAGATTGTACTTTGATGCTTCCTTTACATCACGGTACTGTCTTTCCGGTCTTTCTGGTGCCTCATCAAACACTCCGTAAAGACCATATATAATAGTACTATAAGAACCCATAAATGTAGAAAGTACTTTTGAAAATGCCGCGTCACAACGATAGGCAACTTTTACTCCACTCACATCCAAAACTACGCCATTTTCTTCCAAGCTTACTTTCCCATCCGGGAATGCATAATCTACAGAACGTCTATTCGTTACATCATATTGTGCGCAAGCATAAATCCGCTTAATTCCCTCCATCCTGGAACCAGATATCGTAATGGTCGGAGTACCCTCTGTAATCTTAGTAACATATTCGCCCGTTTTCTTATTCAAGATACGGAATGTATAATGACCAAGATTTCTGTATTCTTCCCCTTCCTGCAAAGAAAGATTTTTATTTGCCTTTGTCTTAACAAGCGTTTCAAATCGGTCTTTGTACATAGAATTCGTGATCACATTATCACTCCAAGAACTATATACTTCCAATTCGCACTCATTGGTGGTGAAATAATCCGACGTCACCGTAAAGGTTAGTCCATCTTTCTCCAAGCTGATCTGGTTGTCTGCAAGTTCCTGCTGCACAGCCCGTCCATACCCATACATAGAGAAGTGGGTTGCTTCAAATGTCAACTCGCCGCTTTCTGCGTCCAGTTCGCCTTTTTTCGTCTCTGCAACATATGGAGTTCCGTCTTCTGCTTCTTTGACGTGCATGACATCTACTTTTTCTTCTGCTTCTCCAGAAAGTTCATTTACTTTCTGAAGTGCATTGTCAACGAATGTCACTTTTACACTCTCATCCGGCTGGATTTTATTGCCCTCTGCATCTAAAAGGCTGATATCAAACAGGCGAAGTTCTTCATACTGAACGCCTTTCTTCTCTGCCTCTTTTTCCATTGCCGCATATGCTGCTTCATCGGTCACTGCAGTTGCTTCCACTGCTACAATGTTCTTATTCCAGCTTCCGCTGACTGGTTCTACCGTAATCAAAACACCGTCACACTCTGTAGAAACTTCTGATACTTCTTCAGCACCCTGCTCCATGGTAATTTTTACCTTGGTGTCCTCTACAACATGTTCCAGAACATATTCTGTCTCTGCGGATGCGATTTCAGCATCTTCCACTTCAGAAAGTTCCTCTCCGTTTGCGGTTACTTTTCCAATGACATAACCATTCTTCGGTTCAATGGAAAATACCAAGTCATCGCCTGCTGTTAATGTAGTATCGCCAATTACTTCTGCCGCTGCCTCTGGCATAACCACATAGGTAATGGAAACTTCTTTCTTCACACTGGCTTCTGCAGTTCCTACACCTATGCCACTTCCATTTCCAGAAGCGCCTGTTCCGGCATTACCTGTATTTTCTGTGCTTTCCGGAGTTTCTGCAGGCTTTTCTGCGTCAGATGGTTTTTCTTCCGAATCAGTTTCATTCTCTGTACTTTCAGAAGTTTCATTCTGACCGCCTTTCTGCTCATCCTTTTCTTCTGAATTCTCTTCGGAATCTGTTTCCTTTTCTTCTGAACCATCGTCCTTAGATTCATCTGAACCTGTCTCGGATTCATCTTTGGAATCATTTTCTGAATCGCTATCAGATTCATCTTTAGAATCTTCTTCGGAACTATTCCCAGTGTTATCTTCTGAATCTTTTTCTTCTGAACTATCGTCTTCTGATTCAGAATTTTCCTCACCGGATTCATTCTCTCCTGCTTCTTCCTCAGAACCAGCATCTTCTGTACTGTTGTCTGTGTCTTCGCTATTTTCTTCCTGTCCCTCATTCTCAGAAGCATTGTCTTCTGCTTCTTCAACAGTATCATTTTCTGTGTCAGAAATTTCTTCTGCGTAACTGGTAAGTACACCTCCTGCAGCAACGTTTCCTGCGGTCATTGTACAGCTGAGAAGAACCGCAAGAGCCCTGGTTAAGTTGGTTTTTCTCATAATATCCCTCCTAGCATATAGCATTTCCTCTTTATGACTTGATTATAGCAGATGGGGTATCTCGCATAGTGTCTCGCGTCTTCTGTTTTTTTGACTTTTTATTCCTGAGCAATCAAAAATTCCAAACAGCCAGATAAGACGCTCTCATAAAAGGGTGAATAATTTGGTGAATAATTTTTTAACTTTTTTCAAAAATATTGTTGACAAACTGAAATGTCCATGCTATATTATACGAGGTTCGCTGCTGTGGCTCAGTCGGTAGAGCGTCGCATTGGTAGTGCGGAGGTCACGGGTCCGATTCCCGTCAGCAGCTTTAAAAACGGAATTTCATATTGGAGTTCCGTTTTTCTGTATATCCAAATATTTCACGACATGGCTTTTTCTATAAGGAGCGTATATGTGCGAACTCATCCCATTAAAACTCGCGGATGGAACCAGTATCAATGTGTCTGAATACAAAATCAGCAAACTAAAACGTTATCTTGAAATTTTCCCGTTAATCAAAAGCGTAGATAAGGTTATTTTATTTGCTTCTGCTTTAGAAAGCAGATGTCGTGAGGATTCCGACATTGATTTTCTTTTCTTTTATAATGATCGAAAGCAATTTCATCATGATATGTCTTATGTATTACCCAATTATTTCCCAGAATCCTGCTACGATGATAAACTGCGTTTTCCAACCGGTTCTACATCTATGTCAGGAGCTTTCGCTGATGCACAAACGAAAGGAGTCGTGATTTATAAGACGCCTATGAAGCCCTAACACGCTTTATCAACCTACTATTAGATACTTGCGCGAAAGAGCTCCTAGACAAGATCAAAGATTTATTACCTGAAGATTACGATAAAAATGTGCCCGCAGATATTCTTCTGCTCAATCACTTTCATCTTCTGAAAGAAAATCTCTGAATATCATGTTCATTACGATTCTATAATCCCATCCATCGTAAGAATTTCCATATCCGATTTTCCCTTTAATTTAATACTGGTTCCGAGAGACGTCACTTTAATGCGTCCTTCCAACTGGTCTGCTACCTCACGGGAAATAAAGATGGTCCGCGCCGGAGCATTTGCTTCCAGTCTTGCAGAGGTGTTGACCGTGTCACCGATGAATTTGTCCAGCGTTCCGCCATTGCGCATGATGCAGTCCGCAATCAGGGTCAGGTACTGGTTTAAGATTTCCACGACCTCCGATGGGGATAACTTTTCTGACATGGTTGTAAATCCGCGGATATCCACAAACAGCACTACAATGTTTACGACCCGTCCGCCGACCATAAGCGCTTCCGGATTGCCGTTGTCCAGGATTTCCTGCACGATCTGCGGTGCTACATATTTTTAAAGGTACTGGTCACCCGGTGTTTTTCAAGAGCCGCCGTGATGTAGTTGATTGCAATTCCTGCAACATAGACAACGGTAGCCGCGAGTGGGATCCAGATCAATCGAAGCACCATGCCATGCTCATAAGCAAGTTTCGCAATCAATCTCCAGCCGCCACTTATGACGAGCCAGCCGATGGTTGCCGGAAGCATCTTCTGTTTCCAGATCCAGAGTCCAAACACGCCTGTAACCAGAAAAACTGCCAGATACTGCCAGATGTCCGATGCTTCTTTTTTGTAATTGCCCATAAGCAGCGCTTCCACTGCATTTGCCTGATACTCCACTCCATACATTGGCTCTGCATGATCGATGGCTGTGGAATAGCTGTCCTGAAGTCCTGCTGCATACGGTCCGATCAGCACAATGCGGTCTGCAAAATATTCTGGCGGTACGTCGCCGGAAAGGATGTCTGCCACGGAAATGGACTCGCTGTAATCCCCCGGAAGTCCGGCAAATGGCAGATACCAGAATGCATGTGCATCTACCGGCGGTTTGCTTACGTAGCGCTGCACCACAAATCCTGCACCGTTTCCGCCCGCGCCAGTTCCACCTCCGCCGCCATTCCGGATCCGGTCACAAAGCGGCTGGTTCTTTTTCAGTTCTACTGCCACAAAGCCTTCGATCTCGTCTTCCCCATACTGCCGGACGATGATATCACATTTGTCGCCTTCTTTATTTCTGTCATAAACCCAGAATTCCGCACGCTGTCCGCCGCGCAGGGTGATGGTCTTTCTCTGTCCGCTGGCCGGGTCGGTGACATAAGCGGTGACTTCGCCTTCCAGCATATACAGGATGCTGTGGTACTGGTCGACCACTTTCACCCAGCCAGAGGTACCTCGAATACCGACTACCATAGAGGAAGTGCGGATATTGAGCATTTCCTCCCATGTACGAAGAAAACTCATAACCATCCGGTTTCCAGACAGCTACAAGTTTTCTATTTTTGCAGGTTTCGTTCTGTATCCCTGCTTCTTTATTTATCTTACCATATACTACCAAAAGCTTCCAGTTATACGTTATTTTTTAAATAACGCAAACCTCGCCATTTCTGCATAATTTCTGCCATTTTCGCTATTTTTTGCTATTTGCCCTCTTTTTCACTGTTTTTCTGCTCTGCCTGCACTTTTTCCCAGCTTTTGCTCTCGATGAACAGACGGGTCAGTTCCGGATCGAGCTTGCCTTCCTTGTTTGCCATGGCATCGAGGATGTTCAATGCTTTTTCGATCGGCATGCCTGGTTTATACGGACGGTCATCTGCCACCAGGGCATCGAAAATATCCAGAATGGTGATGATGCGCACCTCCATCGGGATCTGCTCTGCAGTCAGATGTTTCGGATAACCGCTTCCATTTAACAGTTCATGATGGCTTGCTGCCCATTCCCGAACATGGGACAGTTCTTTTGAAAAACGAATCTCGGAAAGCAGTTTGTCCGTAATGACAACGTGGCTTTCCATCACCTCTCGCTCTGCCTCTGATAAGGTTCCTTTGCGGATCATAAGCATCTGGAATTCTTCCTCTTCCAGCCATGGATGCGTACTGCCGTCTTCTTCCGTATAGGTTTTCTCATGGATCTGGCAGACTGCATCCCGCAGATCATCCGGGCAGAACCCGGCTGTATTGGCGCGGAGAATGGTTTCCTGTGCATTCTTTAACTCTTTCACACGGTTTTGCATGGTTTCTTCGGAAATCATGCCTTTCAGCTGTGCGATCTGGGTCAGAAGACGGATTTTTTCAAAACGATGTAAAATCGCGGTCTTTTGCTCTGGCAGGAATCTTGCATCTTTGTTCATGACCTCCAGCGGAATGACCAGTTTTCCGATATCGTGCAGCCAGATACTCATAAGCAGTTCATGCTTGTGGTCGGCATTGAACAGGATATCTTTTCCCGCTTCGTTTGCTTTCTCGTTCAGATAATCGATGAAATGTGTGCCGTATTCCACCATGTGCCGGGTGTGACTGGCATTGTACGGGGTTCTTTCGTCGACTGCGGAAGACATCACGCGTACAAAGGACTCGAACAGGTTTTTAATCTCTTCAATATAAAGAACATTCTGGATCGTAATCGCTGCCTGGGAAGCAATCGATTCGACCATCGGGATCATTTCCGGAGAGAAGGCACAGATTCTATGGGAAGCAATCGTCTCCACGACCGGCACAAGTTCCGGGGAAAAGGTGCCAATGCTGCCGTCATCGTTTAACGCATTGATCAGCTGGATGACACCAAGGCGGTCTCCCTGGCGGTTGTGCATCGGCACCACCAGCATCGACTGGGTATGATACCCTGTCATGGCATCGTAGCGGATTGGTCCGGAGAAGTCATATTCCTTGCAGGTCCGCACATTTTCAATACAGATCGTGCGGTTTTCGAGATAACACATGGAACATACATTTTCATGGCTCATCTTGACCGGCGGAAGGTTCGGCTCTTTGCCATCTCCGCCCTCGTAGGTCTTCAGGGTATTGTTGCGCATGATCTTAAAGCGCAGCAGATCGCCATCCGCCAGATAAAGCGTTCCGGCATCGCAGTGCGTCAGCTCCATGATGCGGTTTAAGATCATCTCCAGAAGCCGGTTGTAATCTTTTTCGGAGGAAAGGGCTGTGCCGATCTCCAGAATGCTTTGTATTTCTTTTTGCGTCATTTGTATTTTTTCTCCCTGTTTTCTCCCACGTTATTTGCTTTTTTCCAGGCATACGCCAATCCCAGATTTCTGCATTCATGATGCACTATGGATTAGAGCTCCACCGTCATTTTCTCCCGGGCAAATATGCAATTCGGATCCTGTGTCATGGACAGTTTCTCCTGTTCCTGCAGGAATGCATCCTGATAAGTGCGCTCATAATGCGTCAGAAGTGCCTGTTTTGCACCGCTCATTTGCCGGAGTTTCCGGCTGCGTTCTATGGAACCGTGCCCCCAGCCATGCCGGATTGCAAGTTCTGCTTCCGTATAGCAGAAATCGCAGATCAAAAGACTGCAATTTCTGGCAAATTCTGCCAGGCGCGGCAGCATGGTGTCGGTCAGTTCACAGTCAAGCCCATACACGACGCTGGCAGCTTCTTTTTCTACGACTTCATCGAGCCGGTAAAGAATGCTGTTTCCGGGATGCAGTCCTCTCATGGTCTTCACCTGGATTCCTTTTCCAAGTATAAATGTGTCGCCCTCTGTAATTTCATGAAACAGCACATGGGCAGGAATCTGATCCAGACTCACCGGCCAGTACGGCGGCGAAAAAATACTGCACAGCAGTTCTTTCAGACTTTTGTTTTCGGACCGTTCTCCATAAATATGAAACTCCATCTGCGGATCAAACAACATAGAACAGGCGTAAAGCCCCAAAAGATGATCCATATGGGGATGGCTCAACAGAAGATCCAGCCGTTTTCTTCCCGATCCCATCTGCCCTTTCATGCTCCGGTCAAACTGTCCCAGACCGGTTCCTGCATCCAGAATGACCGTCTGTTCTTTTGTATGAACTGTTATGCATGAGGTGTTGCCCCCATACTCCTGGTATTCCGGTCCTGTTTCCGGTCCGGAACCGCGTACGCCCCATATCCGTAGCTGCATCATGCCATTGTTCTCCAATCTGCCAGGCTCATGCGATACGACCTGTTATTCACTGCCATTTTCCGCAGTATCTCTTTCATTATAAGCCATGTGTTTGCGGAATGGAATCCGGAAGCTCATAAAATTTTCAGCTAAATATTTCCGACTTCGCCGATCCATACAGAAAGCCATGCACCGCCCAGTCCAACACTTCATAACCTAAAGTAAAAAACAATGAGGCGCATTATGGCTGAAAACGATACACATTACAACGGCACTCCGGATATGAATGAGAATGATGCAGTGACTCTGCTTCCGACTCCGGAAGAAGGTGGTGCAACCTATCCCGGAAACGAGGAAAACACACCGGTAATTCCATTTCCAAACCCGGAAGAAGGCGGTGCAGCTTATCCTGGAAATGATGCAAATACCCCCGTTGTTCCGCTCCCTGGATTTGAAGAGGGCGGACCGGTTTATCCGGGAAATAACACTACCGGAAATATTGGCGGCAGCTGGAACTGGGGAAATGGAAACTGGGGTAGCGGTTTCTTCCCGCTGACTCCAAGTACTCCGAATATTTCTCCGCGCTACTACGGGCAGGTACGTTTCTTAAATGCCTCGACCAACAGCTTTGCTGTGAATATCAGCATCGACGGCACTGCCTATGCCATCAATTCCAGATTCGGCACCATTTCCAATTATGACTGGATTTCCGATGGCTTCCATACCGTGACCGTGCGCCGTGCATCGGGCATGCGTTCCGTGCTGCTGCAGCAGAATTTCCCATTTACCGCAGGCGAAAAAGTTACTATGATCCTGACCGATTCAGCCTCCGGCGGACTGGAACTGGTCCAGGTTTCCGATACCGGCTGCAGCACCCGTGCCTACAACACCGGCTGCTACCGTTTTGCGAACATGACCTTTGCCGGTTCGCGCTACGACCTGCTGCTCTACGGCGGAGAAACGGTCTTCCGCAATGTGGCATTCCAGACGGTAACTCCTTATAAACAGGCCATGGCAGGCACCTACCAGTTCTATGTCACTAACTCCAACAGCTACTCTTTCCTGCGGGAAATCCCGATCATTGTCATTGGCGTGAAGGGATCCGGCGCGATTGCAGGAACCAGCGCCCCGCAGCCACTTCTTTCCGCACAGATTGAGATTGCTTCCGGGCAGAATTACACGTCTTATCTGATCGGGAATACCTGGTCGGATATGGGGCTGCGGCTTCTGACTGTGGAAGACTGACTAAATTCCTTGTAAAAAGTGTGACAGTGCTGCATTTTTTCGCTGCAAAAAGTGTGATAGCATTACACTTTTTCATGGCAAAAAATACAGCACACGATTCGTTTGATCAAACAACTGAAAAAAGGGCGCTCTCAGATTTCTCCGAGAACGCCCTCTCTGTTCCACCTTCATAATGAATTCTTAATTTCGATTCTATTTTACAGTCTCGCCAGCTTCTTCTCCATCAATTCCCCATTACTGCTGTAAATGATCGCATTTTCCTTGCTGATCTTTCCTTCCCTAAACAGCTTGATGATGCTGTTATCCATGGTGATCATGCCTTCTTCCTGGGAAGTGGCGATGATATTGTCGATCTGGTGGATCTTGGATTCGCGGATCAAGTTCCGGATCGCATTGTTGAAGAACATGACTTCAAATGCCGGAACGACACCTCCGTCTACTCCCGGGATCAGCTGCTGGGATACTACTGCCTGCATGACCATGGAAAGCTGTGCACGCACCTGCTCCTGCTGCGCAGGCGGGAAGCTGTCGATGATTCGGTCGATCGTGTTGGCTGCACCTACAGTATGCAGTGTGGAGATGACCAGATGTCCGGTCTCTGCTGCAGTCAGCGCGGTTTTAATGGTTTCTTCGTCTCGCATCTCACCGACTAAAATGACATCTGGTGCCTGGCGGAGCGCCGCACGTAAGCCCGTCACATAGCTTTCGGTATCCAGACCGATTTCTCGCTGGGTAACGACACTCTTGTTATGCCGGTGCAGATACTCGATCGGGTCTTCCAGCGTGATGACGTGTGCGTTACGGGTTTTGTTGATCTGGTCGATGATACAGGCAAGGGTCGTACTCTTACCGCTGCCAGCCGGTCCGGTTACCAGGACAAATCCTTTGGTCATACGGGAAATGTCGATGACCACCTGCGGAATATGCAGATTGTGGAAATCTGGCAGGGCGAATGTAATGACACGGATGATCGTTGCCAGAGAACCTCTCTGACGGAACACGTTTACACGGAAACGGGAAACGCCCGGAAGTGCCATGGCAAAGTCATCGTCACCATGCTCCATGACATGGTCCATACTGCGGTTGTTTGCAAGTGCGTAAATTTCCCGCACCATCTCTTCGATTTCCTTTGGAAAGATTTTTTCTTCTGTCTGATAAACAATCTTTCCGCCTACTTTCCAGGAAAGCGGCATGCCTGGGATCAGGAATATGTCTGCCGCGCCCTGTTCCACTGCTTTTCGCAGAACTTCTTCTGTATACATACGCGTTTCCTCCATCAATCAATTCCCGCTCCACACCGGAACAGACTGGTCAATCTCATAATCTTCCTGATGGTATACCTTCCAGGATTGGATCTCATAAGTTTTCTTCTCCCAGTCCAGTGCCAGTTCTACCCTGAGCGCCTGCCCTGCAGACATGGCAACATCTGTACAGTAATTGCCTGTATCGCTCTGCAGATATGGGGCAAGCGTTTCTTTCTCTCCCTTTAAAAGTGCCTGGTCTGCAAGCTGCAGAAATTTTTCTCCTTCTGCGTCAGCCCGGTAATATTCCTGCACGGAATCCGCACTTCTTTGAGAAAGCGCATCTTCCCGCTTTGCGTTGCCGAGCGACAGGACACTGAATGTCACCAGGCAAAGTACGATAAAGATCAGGATCAGGCTGGAGCTTCCGATATTTGCTTTTCTTCTGAGTTCCTGTTTTGCCATCTAATCTTGCCTCCGGATATATTTTTCCGCATCCAGCGTAAACAGTTCTTCACCACGCTCTCCGTTTTCCCGGATC
Source organism: Clostridium sp. AF32-12BH (assembly GCF_003477935.1). Taxonomy (NCBI): domain Bacteria; kingdom Bacillati; phylum Bacillota; class Clostridia; order Eubacteriales; family Clostridiaceae; genus Clostridium; species Clostridium sp. AF32-12BH. The sequence goes on from NZ_QUEH01000016.1 coordinate 54,940, forward strand.
ACAATCTGAAAGCTGTGCATTCCGTTTTCCTGATCTGTCTCTGTCAGGTTTCCGGTGTATGCTGCAGCGGACGGATCTGTTGTCTCTTCCCAGTCTGCATTCCAGTACACCAAGTCGGAATCTGCCTGTGTTTCCAGTCCGGCAGATTGTTTTTCTGCCTGCTGCGTTTCTCCAGAAACCGTTTGTGTTTTTCCGGACGGAAGCCCCTTCTGCAGATTGCCTGTTCCGTCCTCGCCAGACAACTTCCACATCTCAGCCACAGACTGCGCTGCACTGACTGCGTGGTCTCGTTCCCATGCCAGACGGCTCATCCGGTCTGATTTTGCAAATGCAAGAATGCAGGTAGATGCGCAGAGCATAAAGAAAAATACGACTACCATCATTTCCATCAGGAAAATGCCGGAGCCGGAACCACCTCGTTTATTCGTCACTCCGTCACCGCCCTTCCGCTGCGCAAAGATAACGTCAGACTGCCTCCGCCTGTTCCCATGGTTTTTACATGAAGCAACGCGCCATCCTGCTCTAATTCCAGACCGTCGCATTCCAGAATTTCCAGACCGTCTGCAAGCCCGAGTCCACTGTCTTCATAGGTAAATAACTCGCGGATGCTGCCCTCAAAATAGTAGATCCAGGTGACGTAGTCCCCGCCTTCGATGCTTTCCCGGATTTCCAGAACCTGCTGTCCGTCAATCGTTTTTACATCTACACAACCTTCCGTATCGCCCTGTCGTACCTTGTTCGCCACGTACTGGAGCGCGACACTTCCGGTATAAGTCTGGTCCATACGCCTGCTGATATTTTCATACACCTTGCTTCCTGCAAGTACCGTAAACAGGGCACACATGATGAAGACAAGGAACAGGAGCATGGTAAAGAGGACACTCATGGTCTGTCCGTCGTTGCGGTTATGGCTGCCAGTCATTGTCTTCACCTCCTTCTACAGGGATCACGGTGATGTCTGGCATGATATTGGAAGCGAAACCGCTGTAGAACACGTTGTAGCGTTCCCGGTCGATCTGGATTCCATAGTTTTCCTCCAGATACTCGACACTTGGCGGATAGCGCCCTTCAATCGCATAGCACTGGACCGATGCCTGGCGGATCGCCTTGATAAGTGTATCGGAGCCTTCCGATTTTGCCTTTCCCAGAAAAGAGAATACGCCATTCATAAACAGCGCCATGATCACGCCAAATACTGCGGCCGACACGATACAGCCAGCAACAAAGCGTTTGTCCCATTTCTTTTTCATGTTCATTCCTCCGTCCGTATCAGCCTACTCCGGCCAGAATCCCAGCCAGCGGAAGCATGACGGAAAGAAGGATCAGACCAACCGCAATCGCCAACACTGCAACCAGGGTCGGCTCCAGTCTTGCCACCATCGCATCGATGGAAGCATCTGCCTGCTGTTCGTAATCATCGGAAATGTTCTGCATGACTTCGTCCATCTTACCGCTGCGCACACCTACTTTGATGAGCTGGATGTGGAAGCTGCTGAACAGTCCGGACTCCTTCATGGCCTCATAATAGCCCTCACCCAGCTGCAGCTTTTCGCTGCAGACATCGATTTTTTCTGCCACCGTGCCATTGTCTACCAGCTCTCTTGCCAGCTCCATACCTTTATCCAGTTCCATACCGCTTCGAATGGTCAGTGCAAGCACTGCGGTAAAACGGCGGCCGGCAGCTGCCAGCGCTGTCTTGCTGTTTCGTTTCAGCCTCTCCATAAGCTTGTGAGCAATCGTCAGTTCTTTTCCTGCGCCAGCCGCGATCGCCGCGATCAGGATTGCCACTGCCAGAAGCACAAACACCACCAGAGCTGCACCGCTTAAAATACCGCCCAGTCTGGAGGCCGCCTGGGAAAGCGGAGACATCTGTACACCAAGCTGTGCGTATACCTGCTCAAAAACCGGCATAACCCGAGTGAACAGAACAAACAAAACAATCAACAGCATGCCGACCATCATCACCGGATAGGTGATGGCATTGCGGATGTTTTTCATCATGTAATATTCTTTTTCATAGTAGTCTGCCAGGGACTCCATCATCTGGTCCAGGGTACCACTCTGCTGTCCCAGCTTTGCCATGCGCACCACGTAGGGCGGAAATGCGCCGGTACGTTCCAGGGATTCAAAGAACGGATCCCCCAGCTCCACATCCTCACCCATGGTGTGGAGAAGCTTCTTTTCCTCTTCGGTCGGGGCATCATCTGCCATGAGATACAGTCCCTCGTCCAACGGAACTGCCGCCTTTAACAGGATAGACACCTGAAGGCAGAATGCCGACAGTTCCCGTCCGGTGTAAACTTTCTCTGCCATAGTTCTCTCCCTTTATCCCTTAGTAAGTATACTTTGCCTGATAGTTGGAACCATTTCCGATATACTGCTTGATCGAGTCACTCTGTCCGCCTGAGGAAGCGAAGGTCGGATCCATCAGCGACCAGTTGTGTCCGTCAAAGTAGATGAAGTTGTCTACCCAGCCGACATTGTCGATGTAAACATTGACCCACGCATGATACAGGCCGCCGCTGTAGCCAATGACCAGCTTGGTCGGGATGTCCTGGGAACGGAGCATAGCCGTCATCAGGGCTGCGTAATCAAAGCAGATGCCTTTGTGCTCTGCAAGAACCTGGTCCACATTCGGCAGGTAACCGCTCTGCACGGATGCTGCCCTTGCCGTATCGTACGTAATGTTGTTGATCACGTAATTGTATACATTGGTAACAACACCGATCTCGTCTGCCGCAGATGCTGCCAGCTCCGCACCTTTGTTTACTGCTGCACTTCCGTTCCAGAAGTTTACATACTGGTTCGGGGTCAGGAATGGGGCAAACTCATCGCTCAAGCTGACCGATACATTCTGGCTCATAACCTGTGCGTACTGGTTGCCACTGACATTCTCGAAAATCTTGATGCTGTAGGTTCCGCTTCCCTCGGTAAACGGGAATACCTCGTAGGCATCACGCGCGTTTAAGTCGTACGTATAAGTGGTTGACTTTGCAATCTGGATCTTGATGCGGCTCTGTCCGCCGGTATACTTGATCATGACATAGCCCTTGGATGTATTGGATGCATCGATGGTGGCACGACCATTTCCATAGGTCACACTGCCGCTTGCCACCGGGGTACGCACATCGCTGCCTGCCGGTTTCTGGTAGAGCGGAACAGCTTCGTCCTCGATGACAGCCAGAGTCTCTGCTGCTCCAGCGTCTGCCAGCCCCAGAGATTCCTGAGAATCTTCTGCAGTCTCCGTCACTGCTGCAGTTGCTTTACCTGCCCCTGCGGTTTCGGTCTTCTGTTCGTTTTCCACAGACTCTTTCCCATTTTCCGCAGATGCTGCAACGTTCGCAGAAGCCACCGTTTCTGCCGGAACGCTGCTGCCCGCGCACCCGTACAGCATAACTGCCGTCATCACAGCTGCTGCACTGACACAGATATTTCTTTTTTTCATACGTTAACACCTCTTTTGCGAAAACGCCCCTGGATCCCAGGAGTGCCTTGCTGCTAAACAATTTCATACATCCGGTAACTGCCTGGCAAATCTGCTCTTTTTAGTTCAGCCGCTGTCTCACGATCTCGTAAGCCAGTACGCCCGCTGCCACGGAAGCATTCAGGGAGTCGATGTCGCCCTTCATCGGGATGGATGCGATCATATCGCACTTCTCACGGATAAGTTTGCCGACTCCGTTTCCTTCATTTCCGATCACCAGACCGATCGGCCCTTTTAAATTCAGGCGGTACATGACTTCACCGCCCATATCCGCGCAGACAAACCATAAGCCACGTTTTTTCAGGTCTTCGATCGTCTGCGCCAGGTTGGTAACCTTTGCCACCGGTGTGTAGTTTAATGCACCAGCGGAGGTTTTTGCTACCGTTGCAGTAAGACCTGCCGCGCGGTGCTTCGGAATGATGACACCATGTGCACCTGCCAGGTTTGCGGTACGGATGATCGCGCCGAGGTTGTGCGGATCCTCAATTCCATCCAGGAGGAAGATAAACGGCGGCTCGCCCTTTTCTTCTGCTGCCTTTAAGATGTCTTCCACCTCTGCGTACTCGTAAGCCGCAGCGTAAGCGATGACACCCTGGTGCTTTCCAGTCTCAGACATCTGGTCCAGGCGCTCTCTCGGTACGAAATTGATGATGGTATCGCCCTTTCTTGCCTCTCTTACGATGGTCTGGACCGGTCCGTCCTTACAGCCATCCTGCACGAACAGCTTATCGATCGTTTTTCCGGAGCGGAATGCCTCTAACACGGCATTGCGTCCTTCAATGGTTAATTCTTCGTATCTCATGAAAGTTCTCCAATCTTTTCCAGTCCGTCCCGGATCAGTTCCAGGAGACGGTCGTGACGTGCCTGCAGGTACAGATACCCGACAAGTGCCTCAAAGCCGGTTGCCATGCGGTAATCGATCATGGTGGCGTGCTTGGCCGTGGTAGCTGACTTGGCATTGCGCCCGCGCTTATAAACTGCCAGCTCTTCCTCGGTTAACTCCTCCTGAATGGCTTTGATGATATTCGCCTGTGTCTCTGCCTTTACCAGACTGGCACTCTTTTTATGCATCTTGTTGACCTGCATGCTGCCGTGGTTGATAACCTTCGTGCGGATGAGCAGCTCGTAAACGGCATCTCCGATGTAGGCAAGCACCAGCGGCGAGTAGGTCCGCGGATCTACCGTTTCCAGCTTTAACACTTTTGCGATAGCTTCCTCGATCTTTATGCTCTCTTCCATTTTACACCCTCTCTGGTATCTTCCAGGATAATGCCCATATCCAGAAGCTGCTGGCGGATCTCATCGGCACGGGCAAAGTTTTTCTCTTTTCTTGCCTGCTGTCTTGCCGCGATCAGCTCCTCGATCTCGCTGTCCAGAACCTCTGCCTTGCGCTCGGTAATGATACCAAGAACATCGCTCAGTTTGCTGATGGTTTCCTTAAGCAGATCTACATAGGCTTTGCTGCTTTCTTCGTTTGCGGTGCTGTTTGCCAGCTTCACCAGCTCGAAGATTGCAGAAACCGCATCTGCGGTGTTGAAATCGTCGTCCATAGCTGCCTCGAATTTCGCGATCAGCTCATCTACAGTCTTCTGGTTCTCCTGCTCTGCCTCAGTCAGTGCATCGCCGGATACCTTGCCCTGCAGCTCTTTTAACTTCTCAACGGAGGTGATGATACGCTCCAGTCCGTTCTTGGAAGCCTCCATGAGCTCCGCACTGAAGTTGATCGGGCTGCGGTAGTGGGCGCTCAGCATAAAGAAGCGCAGAACCTGAAGGTCATACTTTTCACCGATCTCGCGAACGGTAAAGAAATTTCCAAGAGACTTGGACATCTTCTTGTTGTCGATGTTTAAGAAGCCGTTGTGCATCCAGTAATTTGCAAAGGTCTTGTCGTTTGCTGCCTCAGACTGCGCAATCTCGTTCTCGTGGTGCGGGAAGATTAAGTCCTCGCCGCCTGCATGGATATCGATCTGCTCGCCCAGATACTTTTTGGACATCACAGAGCACTCAATGTGCCAGCCCGGACGGCCCTGGCACCACGGAGACTCCCAGTATGGCTCGCCTTCTTTTTTCGGCTTCCAGAGAACGAAATCGGACGGATCTTCCTTGTTCTCTTCGCCGGTCACCTTCAGTTCACGGAAACCGGACTGCATCTCGTCTAAGTTCTTGTGGGAAAGCTTACCGTAATCCTTAAAAGATTTGGTACGGAAATATACGGTACCGTCTGCTGCCACATAAGCATGTCCCTTGTCGATCAGGGTCTGGATCATCTCCAGCATACCTGCGATCTCCTGGGTTGCCTGCGGATGGGTCGTTGCCGGTTTTACATTCATGTCCGCCATGTCTTTCTTGCACTCTGCGATGTAGCGTTTGGAAATGGTCTCTGCATCGACACCTTCCTCGATGGCTTTCTTGATGATCTTGTCGTCTACATCGGTGAAGTTGGAAACGTAGTTCACCTCATAACCCTTGTACTCGAAATAACGGCGTACGGTATCGAAAATGATCATCGGACGTGCGTTTCCGATATGGATAAAGTTATATACGGTCGGTCCGCATACGTACATTTTTACCTTGCCAGGCTCCAATGGCACAAACTCTTCTTTTCTTCTGCTCAGTGTATTAAAAATTTTCATAATCGTTTTCTCCTTGTCTTCTCCCATATCGGGCTGTTTTCTTTTCCGCAGCAGTTTCTGCCGTCCTGTCCACATATGCGTGTCCGGCAGTTCCCTGCCAATGCTGCAATTTCAGAGTCTGCTTTTATTCTGCTTCTGTACTCTTGCTGCAACACCCCGGACAGCCGCCGCAGCCGCCGCTGTAGGCGTCATCGCGGTATACCATACGGTCATCTGCCGCAAAATCACGCATATGGGAAAGCAGGGTGATCGCCTGGGAGGAGATTCCCTCGCCGCTTCCGGTAAAGCCAAGCCCCTCTTCGGTCGTTGCCTTTACGCTCACCTGATTTACTTCCAGATGCAGCGCCTCTGCAATGTTTTTTGCCATCTGCGGACGGTAAGCTGCAAGCTTTGGCCGCTGCGCAATGATGGTTGCATCGATGTTTTCGATGATATACCCCTCTTTTTCCAACAGTGCACCTACCTCTTTTAACAGGGCAATGCTGGAGATTCCCTTATATTTCGGATCGGTATCCGGAAAATGCTGGCCAATATCTCCCAGTGCGGCAGCTCCCAAAAGAGCGTCCATGACTGCATGAACCAGCACATCCGCGTCGGAATGTCCGAGAAGACCTTTTTCATAAGGAACCGTAACGCCTCCCAGGATCAGATCCCGACCCTCTACCAGCTTGTGGACGTCGTATCCTTGTCCAATTCGCATATTTATATCTCCTTTATTTCTTTCATTTCCAGTTACAGGATCATGCGGAGCTTCTGTTTTACGCAGCGCACCCGCAACTCATTCTGGCAGTAACAGTTTTCCCCGTCTGCGTGAACCGGCATCGGCTGTTCCACATGAATGACCGCTTCCTTACAGCGATAGAAATGAACACCGCGCCGCCGTCCCAGATGTCCACGGTAGGCGTCTAAAAGAACCGGGAGCAGTCTCAGTTTGGATGCTGTATGCGCAACACAAAGTTCCAGTTCTCCATCGTCAAAGACTGCCTTGGGCGCAAATAAGAAGCCACCGCCTTCACTGCCATGATTATGCACAGACACAAAATAAATATGGTTAAATTCAACCCGTCTGGCTCCGTCCAGGATCAGATAGCCCCTGGATGCCTTTGCCGTCAGCAGTTGTTTCAGACCAGCCAGAATATAGCGTCCTCTTCCGGGGATCTGCCTAAGTTCTCCGGGCTTTGACCGGTCTAACAGCCGGTGACAGACTGCTGCATCAAAGCCAATTCCGCTGCTGACCATAAAACGCCGGTAAACCGGCTCCTCATCTTCATAGGAAAGGATGCCATAATCCACCCTGCAGATTTCTTCTGGATTTAAAATCCGTTTCAGGCACTTTCCCGGATTTCTGGAGTTATTCAGGCCACGGGCCAGATCATTGCCGGAACCGGTCGGAATATACCCCACCGTAAGGAAATCCCCGATAGACAAACCGTTTAACACTTCGTTTACCGTTCCATCTCCGCCGACTGCCACAATGGTAATCTCCTCCTGCATGTCTGCAGTCAACTGCGCGGCAATGCGTCTGGCATCGCCCGGACTTTCAGTCTGATAAGCCTCATAGCTGATACCGGATTTCCGGATCTGACGTTCCAGTTTTTTCCATATTTTTTCTCCACGACCGCCATGCGCGTTCGGGTTTACGATAAAATAGTACATGGGCACCTCCCGCATCTGTAACTGCAAAGCAGTTACCCACACATTATTACCTATCAGTATATCATAAAACTGCAAAATCTCCTAAGAATTTTTGTATAAAAATAGGTTCAATTCTGACAATCCTCAAAAATTTTCTCAAAAGCAGCCAGTGAATAGGAAAAAGAATATCTCAAAACAGATTTCCGTGCATCCAATATAATTTTGATTTTGATATCAAAAAGAGCCAGACCACAAAGACCTGACTCTTCCAAATTTTGTTTTAACCATGTTCCATTCCGGCAGCCTCTGCCGTATGAACGTCAGCCAGTTACCTTCTGTCTTGCTGTTCTGCGGCTTTCCACGTAAACACTTCCGTATACAAACAGATACATCACGTATGCTAAAACCATGGCTCCCGTCACATCGACTACGGAATGCTGCTTTAAAAATACGGTAGACAAACAGATCGCCACCATGATCACGAACGAGCTCCGGCGTACCCACTTCCGGTTTTTCAGGCGTTCACTGTTCATGACACTGATGTGCACACCCAGGGAATTGTATACATGAATGCTTGGGAATACATTCGCCGGAGTATCGCTGTCATGAATCTTCTGCACAAGGTAACAGAAAATGCTCTTGTTCGGATCCACTTCTACCCGGAGGTCAGTTCCATTCGGATATACCGTGCAGATCAGCATGCTGATCGTCATGCCTATAAATAAGAAAGCACATAACCGGTAATAGTCCTGCTTATCCGTAAAAAAGAAATACAGTACCGCCCCGGATACGTAGAAAAACCAGATGATATAAGGGATGATAAAGTATTCGCAAAACGGAATCATATCGTCCAGTGCCACATGCATGATCTTGTAATTGTCCGTGATCACGCTTTCCAGCCAGAAGAAATACGGCAGGTAGAAAAGGATGTAACCACACACCCAGATGTGTCCATATTTTTTTAACAGGTTCTTCACTTGACTTTTCCTTTCCAAAGAATTCTCTCGACTTTTTCGGATTATATCACACCGTTTTTCAGGTTACAAGGGATTTTGTAAAAAATTTAAAATCAAAAAAATACGAAAAAAGAAGTTCTGGAAAACCAGAACTTCTAGTAAGTAGCGGAAGGGAGATTTGAACTCTCGACACCACGGGTATGAACCGTGTGCTCTAGCCAACTGAGCTATTCCGCCATATTTGGTTTTGGTATGGGGCCTATAGGGCTCGAACCTATGACCCTCTGCTTGTAAGGCAGATGCTCTCCCAGCTGAGCTAAGACCCCATATCGTTGTCACTAAGCGTTTCGCTTGCGACTCAGATAGTTTACCTTGTTTTGGCAAATATGTCAAGCGTTATTTTTATTTTTCACAATATTTTTTACACGCATTTTTTACAATTATATTTTGCATTTGCCGCATGATCCCATTGTGCCGCATGCTTTTCCTTTTCCAGGTTTTCGCTTATACCATCGCGCGGTACTCTCGCTTCCAGGTTTCGACTAATTCCCGTGCAGCCTTCTCTCCCTCAGCCGCGTCTTTCCGAAACCAGCTTTCCACCTGTTTTACCGTCTCGGATTCCTTTGCCTCTTCCTGTGCACGGACGAGTGTTTCATCCCAGGCGGACTGTTCTTCCTGTGTAATCGTGTTCCGGAACCGTTCTCCCAAAATCACACGGCTGTCCAGTTTTGTGATCCAGTACAGGCTGCGCAGGCATTCCCGGCTGCCGCTCCGGTTATAAGCTTTTTCGAATGCCTCAGCCGCCTTGTCAAAAAGGAACATCCGGCCATAGCAGGCACCCAGATTGTTCCAGACTCTGGCAAGCAGCGGATCCTCTGCCTCATCCGAAGGATCATCCAGGATTTCCTGATACATCTTTGCTGCTTTTCCATACTGGCGCATACCAAACAGGGCGTCTGCCCGCAGTTTTTTTACTTCTCCTGCAGATTTTTTCCGGTAAGACGACAACGTCTGACGATATTCTGAAATCTCATTCTGGGAATAATAATCGCTTTCCTGAAGCAGAAAGATCAGCATTTCGTCCGGGTCTTCCCCGCTTTTTCTCCAATTGTCTAGTTTCAATGCCAGAAAACCAAGATTTAATTCTTCCCGCAAAAAATCCAGAAGGCGGTCATCGACCAGCCGGTCCATCACAAGCAGCGGATAATGATAAATGACGTAAGCCAGCTCCTGGGAAGAATACAGGTGCACACCAAGGAAGCTTACATAATATGGATTTTTTACCTGTTCTGATCTGCATAATCTTAAACTCATAGCATAACCTCTTGCACGACTTTTGCATCTGACGCTGGGAACAATTCCCCAAATCCCCGGTCTGTCAGCGTAACGCGCATTGTTTTTTCATCGAGAAATGTAATTTCAATCCTAACCTTTGTCGTTTTTTCCGGACGTTTTGGGAATCCCTCCAGCATGATCGTGACTGCTTTTTTCTTTTTGGAGTCAAATCGCGTGATTTCCAGTTCTACTGCATTCTGCTTCTCCGGAATCACTTCCAGCATAGCTCCCATGTTTCTCCAGCTGTCTCCGACCGCTGCAAGTGTCACTTCTTTTTCCTGTCCTTTGAATAAGACTTCCATCGTGACGGTTGCTTTTAAACGCCCTTCACAGATCATGGCATACGGGTAGGAGGTCTGCGGGCGCAGATAGTCTGCCGCACAGTAAGCTGCGCCTTTGGCAAAGACGGCTGTTTCCATGTATACACGCCGTTTCGTACAAAGCAGCTTCATAAAGTCTTCTGCCCACTCCCGTTTTTCAAACCCTTTTCCCATCAAAAACACAGCGGAATACAGTTTTCTCTGCATCAGCCGTTCTGCGCAGGTGCAAAGGATCTTGTCACCAAGCTTCGCGCCGGAAGGTGTTTCCAGGATATCCAGGCTGAAACTTTCTTCGATTCTTTTATACTCTGCCAACACTGCATTTTTCTTTAGGCCACGCTGCACTTTCATTTCGTAATAACGAAGTTCCTCTTCTGACAGGTCAAACATTCCAACCGTCCCGTTCCAGATTTCTTTTTTCTGGCTTAGCATATAATAGATAAAGCTTTCGGAATGTCCAATGACCCGGATGTTTTCTTTTGAAACTCCAAGCTTTTCCCCGCAGGAATACAATACCTGGACCAGACGTTCATCCAGACTGCGCACCGTAAAGGTCAGCCCTGCAAAACTTTCCGTCTGTCCCAGCTCTTTCTGGACGATCTGAAGCACACGCTCCAGAAACAGCAGCAGAAGTTCTTCTGCCGGATAGCGTTTCCCATCGAGCGTTGCCGTTCCATCTTTTAAAACCAGCTTTACCAGCTTGTCGGTCAGGTTTCCTTCCCCACTGAGGGTGCGCGCATAAGCATCTTCCCCAACAGACCAGGTTTCTGCCGTCTTGTGGCGGCAAAGCACCGTGGGAAATGTCCATATTTGTTCTTCGTCTCCGCAACTGATCTGTGTGTATTCGTCGCACAGATCAATGCCTGCTACCAATTCGTTCATATAATTCCTCTTATCCAGCATCTGCCTTTTTTGCAAATACCTTATCTGACAAAACCTGCTTTTTTATCCTTACATTAAGGTAAACAAAGATTCCATGGCCGCATGGTCCGTCAGGTATTTTTCCATTTTTTCTTTCAATTGTGATGTATTGTGTTCCATCAGACACCGGCTCATATCGTTGAGTGCAGTAAAGCGGCTCTCCCGTCCGCCATTTAAAGAACTGTCGTAGGAAAGACGCCCGCCATCTTTTTTAACCGCGGTACAAGGTGAAGCTGTATCCAGGACATCTCCGCTGCTTCTTTCCTCTGCCACGTTTTCATAAACCTCATATTCCAGCACCTCTCCCTCAAACAGCACATGCTGATGGATGTAGATGCCCGGATATACTTTTATAAACTCCGCGTTGTGGCTGTTTTCTTCTACAGGCAGTACCCGGATTTTCAGTTCCGGCCGCACTTCCCGACTGCCCCGGTATTCTATGGTAATCTGGTCCATGATCGAATCCGGCATCGGAATCTTCTGTCCAAGCTGATGGAAATACGCGAAAATCCTACCCTCTTCCAGAAGCTGGTCCACCATGCCGCGCGCCAGTTTTTCCTGTTCTTCTGACAGACTTTCCTTACGGCTGTACCACAGTGTCAGCGCCAGCATATAAATCGTAGGGATCCGTTTTTTCTCAGGGATCTGCTTCACCGTTTCCTCCAGATACGCAAAAACCGCATCGGTCGTCGGACAGTTTTTTAAGAAATAATCCGCAGACTTCATGGTAAAGTAAGCTTTTGTCACCAGCTCACTGACCCGTTTTCCTTTTCGGTAACAGGCAAATACCGGATCAATATGCTTTGTTTCCCCGCTGAACATCATCTGCGCAAGCAGACGTTCTGGAAGATCGTAGAGTTCAACATGCTCCTCTTCGCTCTTTTCAAGCATCTGGTACATCTGCTCCGATGTCCCGTTGAAATGCTCACACAGATAATCCAGCAATGCGCCATCCCACTCACCCTGTGAAAACAGATTCCAAGAAAGTCCAAGCAGTGTATCGTCGGATTCCGGCATCTGGTTTAAGATCATCCGGCTGCACAATTTCAGCAGTTCTTCCTTATCTGCTCCGTCATAGCCATAATTTTGGATCAGCGAAAAGGCCTCCACATAGTTATCCTGACAGATCAGCAGTTTTAAAAGCTTTGCGCGTTCTTCATGACTTAAGTTTTCCGCATTGACCTGGGTCAGATAGTCCAGGACTCCCGGCATATTCTCTTCTGTTTCCTGTTTTTCACTGTCATAACCGATCAGACACGCAAGCAGTTTTTCCTGAAACAGGGGATGAAGATGCAGTTCTTTCAGCGTGCGCTTTAAAATGCGCCGGTCGAGTGCATCTTTCATGCCATTTTGTACGATCGCGCTGCAGCGCTCCAAAAGCAGCATTGGCTGCTCCGGACAAATTTCATAGCAGCGTTCTTCCAGTTCTTTTTGGTCTGTCATCATCGCCTGCTGTTTCCGGTAAGACACATTGCTGTAACGGTTTCCGCATGCATCCTCAAACAAAAGAACCGGATGGCTGGAAAAGAGCGGCGCATACGCAATTCCATCTTTCACAGGGAAGACATCTTCCCGCTCCAGTTCTTCATAACACACAACGACCGAGCGGATATTTTTCCCGGATACCGTAATGCGGTACGATTTTAAAATGGCAGGAAAGACTTTCGCTACCTGTTCATCGATCATCTCCTTATAAAGAACATGCTGATATAACGTCACGAGGCGGCTGTTTACGCGGGAGCGCAGCAGCTGCTCCATGGTAAACTGTTCGATATCCCGCTCATACTGACGGTACAAAGATGAGTCCGGATTCATGAATTTGACAATATTACTGTAGAGCACTTCCCGGTTTGCCGTGTCCATGGATTTTTCATAAGAAAAATACAACAGAACTTCTTTCGGAAGCAAATACGGGTAATCCTCCGGAAGTGCATACAGGTAATATTCATAAAGCCTCGTCAGACTGACACCATCGTTTAGCGCCTTCTGATACCAGGTGAAATATTTTTTATCACGGCAGTCTGTTTTGATCAGGATACTGCAGATCGCATTGAGGATTTCCGGTTCCGGATACTGCCGGTACAGCATAGTCAGCAGACGGAACAACAGTCTGCCGCTGCGCTTCACCGTTACAGCCAATTCTGCTGTTTTTAACGCAAATGTTTTATCGACCAGTTTTCTCTTCGCAGCAAACATCAGCACCTGTAATTCGAAATCGGAAAGACCGGTAAACAGTTCCGGATGATTCTGATATAATTCCCAGACCCGGACATACAGATACGGGCTGCGGCTGCCGCGCTCGAATTCTTCGCGAAGTTCTGCAATCCCCTCTTCCTCTGCTCCTGTTTCTTCCTCTTTAACCGGCTGAAGCTGTTTGGAAAGATACTGGTGAAGCTGTTCATATTCCGGACGGTACTTGCGCACGGAAGCAGCTTCTTCCCGGCAATTTCCCAAAACTTCTTTTGCAGCTTCGGTATCTCCCTCCAGCAAAAAAAGATCGGCCTGATACAGATTTACCGCAAGACTCTCACCATACTGGCTGCGAATGAGTTCCAGTTGCTGTTTCAGCTGATTGCGCATCAGCGCTTCCCCATACAGACCAAGCTCATACTCCAGACGCAGTTCCAGATAGTTTCCAAATGCTTCCCTTCTTCCGTAAACGGATCGGTCTTTGCCATCATCTCCTGCCAAAACTTCGAATGGAACACAGATCTGCTGACGCATCGTTGAAATCCAGACAGCGCCAAGATTCTTGCCCTGATGCAAATGCGCAGGATCGATCCGGTAAGGGATCTCGCAGACACCATCCTGGAAATCCGCATCCGTAAACACCGCTTTTGAAAGTATAATGAACTCTCCATCCGTTTCTGCTTCCAATCGGATATATCCCCAGGTGCTGCACTCCACCAGGAGTGTTCCCTGCAAATTTTGTTCCGGGTTTTCAAAACTGCGCAGCGACGTGTCGACACTCAGTTCCACCGGTTTTTTCGCATGGAGTCCCACCAGAAACTCTTCCAGTTCATTCTGGCGGTTCGGTTTTCCCTTTAAGCCATCATACAGGGCACGGACCTGCAGATCCTGCATAAACGGGGCATCCGTAAAGTCACGATAATCAAACAAACGTTTTGCAAACTCACTGTCACACTGCACCAGCTTTGCGAATGTCTCAGCCGTTTTTAAACCGGCCAGGATTTTTCCCACCGGATCCGGTTCCACAACAAAAGAATATGGCAGCTTTTTCTCGCCGCCATTGGTCACAAGATCAAACACTCCCTCGATTTTGTCTCCATCTGACAGGGTTCGGCAGTCAACCTCATAAAAAATTCGATTCCGGTTTCCTCCAAAGGAAGTACCCAGAACCCGCACACGCGGATGGGACGAATACACCAGACCTTTGATAAAACAGCCATAGCGGTCCGTCACATAAAGTTCTTTTCTGCATACCTGACCTGCAGTCACCGGTCCCTCACACGTTTCCGGCTGGATCAGTACCTCCGGGATTTCCGCGTCAACGATGCCCTTTGCCAGTCGGTTAATTCTTTCTCTCATAGTATCCCCTGTCTTTTTCTTTACATATGGCACTAGTTTAACATAATTCCACTTGATTTAAAAGATTTAAATTGGTATGATTAAGAAAATTGTTAGATGAAAGAGGCACTTTTCTATGTTGTCTGAACCGATGACGTTATATAAACTCATGAACCTGTACATGCTCAAAAAAGTAAACTTTCCGCTGACCAATGCGCAGCTGACCGATTTTTTTCTGCAACATGAATATGCGAGCTATTTCACACTCCAGCAGGCTCTTGGCGAACTAAAGGATTCCGGTCTGATCCATGCCGAATCCACACACAGTACCACACGCTATGAAATCACCAAAGAGGGGGAAGAAACCCTTCATTTTTTTGAAAGCAGTATTTCCCCTGCGATCATAGAGGATATGGATACCTATCTGAAGGAAAACCGCCTGCGGCTGCGCAACGAAGTCAGCCTTGTTTCCGATTATTACAAGTCTACCAGCCAGGACTATATCGTCCACTGTGAAGTCCGGGAAGGACGTTCTCCGCTCATTGAGCTGAACCTGTCTGTTCCGGACCGCGACCAGGCCGCTGCCATGAGCGCCCGGTGGGAACAGAAAAGCAAGGAGATTTACTCTTTTATTATGAAGTCATTAATGAGCGACGAGGAGACCTGACGGCCTCCTCGTTTTTCATTCCATATATTGTTTTGAAATTCTCTTTGGTCCGAATTTTCCGACGCTCACATGTAACGTGAAGCAATCGGTTTTTCTTTATTTTTCTTCATATCCATTCGGATTGTTTTTCTGCCATCTCCAGGAATCTTCACACATCTCCCGGATGCCATATTTCGCTTTCCAGCCAAGTTCACGCTCTGCTTTGGAAGAATCTGCATAGCACTGCGGAACATCGCCTGCGCGGCGCTCTTTGAATACGTAGTTGATCTTTAAATTGTTTGCTTCCTCGAACGCATTGATCACATCGAGAACGCTGTAACCAACACCGGTTCCCAGATTGTAGATCCAGACACCGCCTTTTTCTTTTGCCAGCTTGTCCAGTGCTTTTACATGACCATCTGCCAGATCCACTACATGGATATAGTCGCGGACACAGGTTCCATCCGGTGTGTCATAATCATTGCCAAATACGCCAAGACATACCAGCTTGCCGACTGCTACCTGGGTAATATACGGAAGCAGATTATTCGGGATTCCCTTCGGATTTTCACCGATACGACCGGACTTATGGGCACCGATCGGGTTAAAGTAACGAAGCAGCATGACCTTCCAGTCCGGATCTGCAGTGTGGAGATCTGTTAAGATCTGCTCCAGCATGCCTTTGGTCCGTCCATAAGGATTGGTGATCTCGCCCTTTGGACATTCCTCTGTGATCGGCACAAAAGCCGGATTGCCATAAACCGTCGCGGAAGAGCTGAACACGATGCTCTTGCAGCCATGGCGGCGCATCACATCACATAAAATCAGAGTTCCGGTGATATTGTTATGATAATATTCCAGCGGCTTATATACAGACTCCCCGACTGCCTTTAAACCTGCAAAATGAATGACTGCATCAATATTTTCATTCTGGAATACGGAATCCAGTGCCGGTTCATCCAGCAGATCCACTTCGTAAAAAGTTAATTTCTTACCGGTAATCTCCTCCACACGTTTTAAAGACTCTCTGCAGGAATTGCACAGATTGTCCACGACTACAACATCATAACCGGCATTTAAAAGTTCCACGCAGGTGTGGCTTCCAATATAACCGGCACCGCCTGTCACTAAAATGGTAGACATAATAATACCCCTCCTTTGGTTGGATATGCAAAAAATGCTTTCCCATATATTATATATGGGAAAGCATTTGAAAACAATGCAATTTTCTTGTGATTTGTGTGATTATTTTTTTAATCTGCATTTATCTGCTCCGCCATCTTCTTCAACGCCCGTTTTTCGATCCTCGAAACATATGATCGCGATATCCCAAGCATTTTCGCAATTTCCCTCTGCGTGCACGCCCTTGTTCCAAACAGCCCGTATCGCATCTTTACCACGGTCTGCTCCTGGGGTTTTAAGCAGCAGGCAAATGCTTCGTAAAGTTCTTTCCGGTCCTGTTCCATGATCAGATCTTCAAGCACTTCTCTGGTTTCCAGTTCAATCACATCCACCAGACTGACCGACTCCCCGTCTTTATCGACTCCGATCGGCTCAAACAAGGAGACTTCCCGATTATATTTTTTACCTGCGCGGAACAGCATCAGAATTTCATTTTCAATACATTTTGCTGCATAGGTTGCAAGGCGGCTTCCCCGTTCCGGATGAAACGTGTTCACCGCCTTAATGAGACCAATGGTTCCAACTGACAACAAATCTTCCATTTCGTAGTCCGTTCCCTGATATTTTTTTGCCACATGGGCCACCAGTCTCAAATTCCGTTCGATCAGGATATCACGTGCCTCACGGTCGCCCTCCTGCATGCGTTTCAGGCAGGTCCGTTCCTCTCCAGGTGTCAAAGGCTTTGGAAATGTCTGCAAAGAAAAAGCCACCCTGAAGCATTCTTATCATAGTTTATGCTTCGGTGGCTTTTCCAGTGCCTTTTTCCGTTCAGAAAATCCCTGCCTGTGAGCAGGAACGAAAGCCCTCACATCCGTTCTTTATCTTACCATTCCGGCTTTGATCTGAACTTTATTTTCATACATGTTCTTGTCGGCTTCATTCAAAAGATCCATGATCGATGCCTTTGGATAATCCCCGAAAAACGCATAGCCGCAGGCATAACTGATCTGAAACTCTCCGCATATCATTATAAAAAGCTATTTGCAATAACATTTTAGAAGATATCCAGATCTTGTCCATTCACCACAGGGCCCTGATAACCGGCATCTTTGATTTCCTGCAGGATTGCTTCATTTCTGCGGTTCATCTCAGCTTCTACATCTACTGTATTATCCTGGATTTCCATATGGTAGATCCGGTGATATGTAACAAGAAGCTTTGGCTGCGCTTTCTGTGCCACTTTTGCCAGATCCACGCTCAATGTGTGAACCTCCCGGTGATATTTCTGCCACTTGGGCTCCCTGGCTGAAAGTCCGGCGGTATATTCCACCTCGTGAAGCAGGATATCACAGTCTTTGGCCTTCTGTGCCACAATCTCAAGCGGTGCGGTGTCGCCGCTGATCACAATGACCTTGTCCGGAGTCGTAAACTTGAATCCATAGCTTTCAAGTGTTCCGTGGCTGACCGGAAATGCCTCCACAGTGACCCGGTCATCCTGATAGATCACCCCAGACTGAATTTCCTTTGCCTCAACTTTATACCCCACTTCATTGGCCTTCTCAAAACCATTGATGCGAAAATCAATATCTACTGCATAGGCCTTTTGAATATGTTCTGTCATTTCCCGGATTCCCTTTGGTCCGAACACCTGCAGTGGCTCTTTTCGCTCCAGCACCCACGGCGTAAAGATCAGATCCGAATACCCGGCAGTGTGATCGGTGTGCAAATGTGTACAGAACGCTACCGTCAGACGATCGGGGCGTAAAGCATCCACTCCTTTTTTATAAGCCTTCGCTGCCTGACGGACCACCCCTGGTCCAAAATCAACAAGATATGCCCGGTCTCCTACCACAACTGCCGAAGACGGACCACTGGCATTGGGACACGCATTCGGCGTGCCGGTGCCAAGAAGTACAAGTTTTGTTTCCATAATCATATCTATGCTCCACTTTCCATTTTATTTTGCTGCTGAAATATTTCTTTGTGATCGTATGGTTCTTGCTGTTTTCAATCCAAAAGCTACACTGCTGCAGGATCCTGTGATTTGGATTCCGGTTCCGTATGACGGATGGAAATTCCGGTAAAACCATAAAAAATGCTAAACAGCGGGGTTAAATACAGCAAAAACAGGTACGGGAAAAACACAGACCATGCCACACCGAGCGTTCCCGCCATGTACACACAGTAACCGTGCCACGGAATCATCGGACCGGATAATGTTCCCGCATCTTCCAAAGTCCTGGATAAAATCTCCGGTGCAATGTTTCTTTTCTGAAACAACGGCTTCATCATATTGCCGGTCAGCACATGAGACATCGGCTGGGAGCAGCTGATGAAACTGGTTACATAACCAACCAGAAGACTGGCCAGGATCAGGCTTCCATCGCTGTTGATCCGACCGGTAATGGCATTTAAAATGTTGCCCAGAACACCGAGACGGTCTAACATTCCACCCATGCCGACAGCAAAGCAGATGATCGCCACATACTGCAGCATACTGCTCATACCGCCGCGGTTTAAGATTGTCTTCAAGATTGCTTCTTCAATCTGGGTGCTGTAGCCATTGTATGCCACGCGGATGATACTCTGCAGCGTTGCTCCCTGATAAAACCAGGATACTGCACCCGCACAGACTGCAGAAAGTCCAAGGGAAACGATCGCATTAACTTTGCAGAGCAGCAAAACGATGATTACAGCCGCCGGAAGCAACGTCACAATTCCCATTTTAAACTCTTCCTGAAGGGCATCGATGTAAACCAGCAGATTTCCCTCCTCGTAACCACCGGATGTCTGGCTGATACCAAGGATGGTAAAGATTACCAGGCTGATGGCAAAGGTTGGCAGAGTTGTCCACAGCATGGAGCGGACATGGTCATTTAACTTTGCACCTGCCACCGCCGGAGCCAGGTTGGTTGTGTCCGAAAGAGGACTTAATTTGTCACCGAACATGGCACCGCAGATGACTGCACCGGCTACCATACCCGGATGGATTCCCATGGCATTGCCGATGGCCATCATAGCCACACCGGCACTGCCTACAGAACCGTAAGAAGTTCCGGTCACCAGACTTAAGACTGCACAGAACACCAGTGTTAACGGAAGCAGCCAGGTCGGATTGATCATCTTCAGACCGCCCACAATAATTGATGCAATGGTACCGCTCTGCAGCCAGGTACCGATCATGACACCGATGGACATGAGCAGGCACAACGTTGGCACAACAACACGGATGGCATCATAAGCGCCGCTCACTACATGATCATACTCAATCTTTAACACTTTGCAGAACAGATAAATGATGATCCAGCTCATAAACAAACCGATCATCGGTCCTCCTGTCTTCAGCCGAATGCAGACTGCCACAGATCCAATGATCAAAAGCAACAGCAACAGTGACTGAGGCATATTCAGATTCTTTTCTTCGTTCATAATATCAGGTTCCCCTCTCCCATAACATTTCACACCGCAGCCTGGATACGCTTCCAGAACCGCCCGTTTTTCATCAATTCAACGCGTTAAATCGTTGATATTTTCTTATTATACCGAATTTCCATGAAAATTGCAAGAGTTGCTGTTGTTCTGTTCACGTAAATATACACAGCAATGTAATTTTGCTGATGCTTCTCATTTCAGACTGACAAAATCACGCCACAGCAGTACTGGAAATATAACACAATCTGTGGTATTCTGTTCTTAATGAGAATCATGATGCATTCCGACACTAAGGGTGGAAACATCCTGCGTGAAAGGTTCGCCCGGTTCACTGCCCGATCTATAGCCGCAGTCTGTCCAGCCGCACCTTTACGGATGCGGCTTTTTCTCTGTCTTTGTGACTGCCCGCTGCTTTCGCAGTCACCACCACTACAACAAACAGGAGGTTTTATGGAAACACGTGTTGCTGTTATGAGTATCATTGTAGAAAACCCGGATTCTGTAGAAAAGCTGAATGCCATGCTTCATGAGTATGGTCCCTACATCATTGGAAGAATGGGGATTCCCTATCGCCAAAAGCACATCAGCATCGTATCCATCGCCATGGACGCACCGCAGGATACGATCTCTGCTCTGGCTGGAAAGCTTGGAAATCTGGACGGAGTCAGCGTCAAGACCGCTTACTCCAATGTCATTGGGTGATGCCCATGACGAACCTTTTTGCCCTCATTGATCGTTTGACCGGGCATCACACCCTAAAGCAGGAAGAATACCGCGCGCTGGTGGAAGGTCAGACGAAAGAACTTTCAGACTATGCTGCAAAAAAAGCCGATGCCCTGCGCCGCAAAATTTACGGCACCGGTGTCTATGTGCGCGGACTGATCGAGATTGGAAATTACTGCAGAAACGACTGTATCTACTGCGGCATCCGCAGATCCAACACAAGCTGCGACCGCTACCAGCTCACGAAAGAACAGATCTTAGAATGCTGCGAAGAGGGATGGAATCTAGGTTTTCGCACCTTTGTGCTGCAGGGCGGCGAAGGCATTGTCCCGGTACATGAAGTCTGCAGCCTTGTTAGCGAGATCAAGGAGCGCTATCCGGACTGCGCGGTAACGCTCTCCCTCGGAGAATGCTCCAGAGAGGATTACCAGCAAATGTTCGATGCAGGAGCGGACCGGTATCTGCTCCGCCACGAGACTGCAGACAAAGCGCACTACGAAAAGCTGCATCCCGCATCCATGTCCTTTGATAACCGGATACGCTGCCTGAAGGATTTAAAGGAGATTGGCTACCAGGTAGGCTGCGGATTTATGGTTGGCTCGCCTTACCAGACTCCGGACTGCATCGCAAAAGACTTAAAATTCATTGAGACCTTTCAGCCCGAGATGTGCGGCATCGGTCCGTTCATCCCGCAGAAAGATACTCCTTTCCGTGATATGACGGCAGGAACCGCAGACCAGACGATCTATCTGCTCTCTCTCATCCGGCTGATCAAACCGAATATTTTACTTCCTGCGACCACAGCCCTTGGAACCATTGATCCCAACGGCAGGGAAAAAGGCATTCTGGCCGGTGCCAATGTAGTCATGCCGAATCTTTCTCCGGTATCTGAGCGCAAGAAATATGCGCTTTACGACAATAAGATCTGTACCGGGGACGAATCGGCCCAGTGCCGCTCCTGCTTAAACCGCCGTATGGAATCCATCGGCTACTCCATCGTCACCGCGCGCGGCGACATCATACTTGAAAAATTCTGACGGAAGGTTGCTAAAATGCTTCCAACCGCAAAGAAAGGAAGAAAACAATATGGCTATCTACAATCCCAAATCTTTAAAAGCAGAGGAATTTATCAACCACGAGGAAATCCTCGACACCATCCGCTATGCGGAGGAAAACAAACACAACATCACTCTGATCGATGAAATCCTGAAAAAAGCAAGACCCGTCAAAAGTGCCGATGGCACTCAGACTCACTGTGCCGGACTTTCCCACCGGGAGGCATCCGTCCTCCTTGCCTGCGACATTCCGGAAAAAATTGCCCAAATGTATCAGCTTGCTGAAGAGATCAAGCAGGCATTCTATGGCAACCGTATTGTGATGTTCGCTCCGCTTTATCTTTCAAACTATTGTGTAAACGGCTGTGTATACTGCCCTTACCATATGAAAAACAAACACATTGCCCGCGTCAAGCTGACCCAGGAAGAAATCAAAAACGAAGTCATTGCCCTGCAGGATATGGGACACAAACGCTTAGCCATCGAGGCTGGGGAAGATCCGGTCAACAACCCGATCGAGTACATTCTGGAGTCCATTAAGACCATCTACTCCATCCACCATAAAAACGGCGATATCCGCCGTGTCAACGTCAACATTGCTGCCACGACCGTAGAGAACTACCGGAAATTAAAGGAAGCCGGGATCGGCACCTACATCCTGTTCCAGGAAACCTACAACAAAAAAAGCTATGAAGAGCTTCATCCAACCGGTCCCAAACACAACTATGATTACCATACCGAAGCGATGGACCGCGCCATGGAAGGCGGGATCGATGACGTTGGTCTCGGAGTTTTATTCGGTCTGGAAGGATACCAGTACGAGTTCGCCGGACTGATGATGCACGCCGAGCACCTGGAAGCCGTGCACGGTGTCGGCCCGCACACCATCAGCGTTCCGCGTGTCAAACACGCCGATGATATTGACCCGGATGCGTTTGATAACAGCCTTGCCGACGACATTTTCGAAAAGATCGCAGCCTGCATCCGCATCGCAGTTCCGTACACCGGCATGATCATCTCCACCAGAGAGAGTCAGGAAGTCCGCGAAAAAATGCTGCAGCTGGGCGTCTCCCAGATCAGCGGTGCTTCCAGAACTTCCGTCGGCGGCTACTGCGAAGAGGAACGTCCGCACGATTCCGAGCAGTTCGATGTCTCTGACCAGCGTTCTTTAGACGAGGTTGTTGACTGGCTGATGCAGCTTGGTTTCATCCCATCCTTCTGTACTGCCTGCTACCGGGAAGGCCGTACCGGCGACCGCTTTATGAGCCTTTGCAAGAATGGTCAGATTTTAAACTGCTGCCATCCGAATGCACTGATGACACTTACTGAATATCTGGTGGATTACGCAAGCGAGGAAACGAAACAGCACGGCTTTGCTCTGATTGAGAAAGAACTGGAAAAGATTCCGAAGGAAAAAGTGCGCGAGATTGCAAAAAAGAATATCGAAGATATAAAAGCATCCAACCGCCGGGATTTCCGGTTCTAGGATCAGATTTTCAAAAGAGGTAACGAACTATGAGTTTAAATGATAAAATATCTGCCGAACGTGTACACATCGGCTTTTTCGGATTACGCAACGCTGGAAAATCCAGCGTTGTCAACGCTGTAACCGGGCAAAGCCTGTCTCTGGTCTCCGAGACCAAGGGCACGACGACTGATCCGGTCCAGAAAGCCATGGAACTTCTGCCCATCGGCCCGGTTGTCATCATCGACACGCCAGGCATTGACGATGTGGGAGCACTGGGTGAAATGCGTGTAAAACGTGCCTTGCAGGTTCTTGACAAAACCGACATTGCCATTCTGGTGGTGGACTCGGAAAAAGGACTGCAGCAGGCTGACCGGGAACTTTTGAAGCTTTTCGATGAGAAAAAGCTTCCCCATATCACGGTATACAATAAAATGGACCTCATCTCCGTTCTGCCCTCCGCAAAATCAGCGGACGTGCCACCGGCACATCCTCGATATGCAAAGCAAGAAAACGAGATCTGCGTCAGCGCCAAAAACGGCGATCAGATTCAGGAGCTGAAAGAACTGATTGGAAAGCTTGCCACAGCTGTTTCTTCCGAAAAGAACGAAAAGCGCATTGTCGCTGATCTGATCCGGCCACAAGACCTGGTTGTCCTGGTCGTTCCCATTGATTCCGCTGCCCCAAAGGGACGGCTGATCCTCCCCCAGCAGCAAACAATCCGCGATGTCCTGGAATCCGGTGCCATCTCTGTGGTTACCAGGGAAACCGAGCTGTCCCATACCTTGCGCTCCCTGGCGAAAAAACCGGCACTGGTCATCACCGACTCCCAGGCTTTCAAAAAAGTGGATCAGGAAACGCCTTCCAATGTCCCGCTAACCTCATTTTCCATTCTCTTTGCCCGCTACAAAGGAGACTTGAAGGAAGCGGTACATGGAGCCGCGCAGCTGGATAAACTGCAGGACGGTGATACAGTCCTGATCTCCGAAGGCTGCACCCACCACCGGCAGTGCGGTGACATTGGAACCGTAAAGCTGCCCGCCTGGATCCGCAGCTACACCAAAAAGGAATTAAACTTCGTGTTCACCTCCGGCGGGGAATTTCCGGGAGATCTTTCTCCTTACGCGCTGGTTGTCCACTGCGGCGGCTGCATGCTGAACGAACGGGAAATGAAGTCCCGGATTGCACGCGCCGTCGCGCAAAACGTGCCGGTCACCAATTACGGGATCTGCATCGCACAGGTGCACGGGATCCTGAAACGCTCCGTAGGCATGTTCCCGGATGTGGAGGCGGAGCTGCAGTAAACAATTTAGCATAGCAATATTGTTTATTTTAGTATCCGTAGAAGATCTGCGTGATCGGTGAGCTCTTGTCGAGGATCAGGGTGTTGTTTCCGTTCTTTAAGGATGCTTTCGCTGCGTCAAGGGAGCGGACAAAGTTGTAAAAATCTGCCTTGCTGGCATCATTGTAGGCATTGGACAAGATCTGCATGTACTGTGCCTCGCCCTCTGCCTTGATTTTCTCTGCCTCTGCATTTGCCTCTGACTTCATGACTGATACTTCTTTCGTGGTATCGTTTTTGATCTTCTGTGCGGAAGAATTGCCCTGTGCGGTGTAAGATGCCGCAATGTTGTTTCGCTCGGAGATCATGCGGTCATACACGGACTGCTTATTGTCATCCGGCATATCCAGGGATTTCGTTTCCACGGCCAGAACCTCAATCCCATAACCATCCAGTGAGGTACCGATGTTGTCCTTGATATCCTCCGCAAGCTTTCCATCGCGGTTCTCGATGATTTCGGTCTGATCCATATTGGAAATGACGGATTTCATAGAGGAAAAGACGGAGGCCGCGATGCGGGACTGTGCCTGTGCTACCTGCCCGTTTAAATGGCGGGTAAACAGGACCGGATCGGATATTTTCCAAAGTACGAAAGCATCTGCGATCATACTCTTTTTATCTTTGGTGATGACATCCGATTTCGGGATATCATAGATCTGCAGCGCACGCGGAATGGTAGAACTGGTCTGCATCAGCGGGATTTTCACGGATACACCAGGGGTATCAACCACGCGCACGATCTCGCCGAACTGGCGCACGATCGTATACTCGTCCGGATAGGTGATGACCAATGCACTTCCTGCCACAAACAATGCTGCTACAAGGATCAGGCCGCTAAAAGCTTTTACGATTTTCTTCATCACTGGTTTCCTCCTTCCGTGTTATCCTGTACTCCAGCACTGCCAGAAGTACCGGATGCGCTGCCACTACCGGATGTGCTGCTATTGCCGGATGCACCGCTGTTCTTAGACGCAGTACCGTCTGAAATCCCCGCTCCTGCTGCTGAAGATTGCATGGCTGAAGTGAAGCTGTCCAACGGCAGCATTTTCTGGGTTCCGCTCTCATCCACAATGTAAACCTTCATGGACGGAAGCACATCCTCCATCGTCTCGTAAAACATACGCTGTTTGGTGATGAGCGGATACTTGCTGTACTCAGTATACATCTGCTCAAAACGCGCTACCTGGCCCTGCGCCTCATTGATGCGGGCTTCTTTTTCTGCCTCTGCGTTCTTGATGATCTGGTCGCATTCTGCCTCTGCCTGCGGAATCTTCTCATTCCGGTCCTTATTGGCATTATTGATCGCAGTTTCTTTTCCCTGCTTTGCGTTTTCCACGTTTTTGAATGCGCTTAAGACTTCATCGGTCGGCGGGAATGCATCCTGGATCGTGATGTTGACCACTGAAAGACCGATATCCTCCGCGATCATGCGGTTGGTCAGTTTTTCTTTGATTTCTGACTGGATCACGGCTTTTCCAGTGGTGATGACATCGTCCACATTATAAATGCCAACCGTGTCGCGGATATAAGACTGCGCCAGCATTTTCAGCGTGGACTCCGGGTCTGAAGAAGCGTACAGATACTTTACCGGATCATTGACCATGTATTCCAGATAAAAATCCGTGTTAACGAAATTGAAGTCCTTGGTGATCATGATGGATTCCTCATCCACGGACTCGCTGGTTTCCGGGATATAGCCGATCGGCATGCCTTTGATTCCCTTGGAAACCATACGGACATTCTGAATAAACGGAATCTTAAAATGCAGGCCGGCCTGTGACTCGGCCTGCGGACTTCCAAGTGTCGTCACCACAGCATAATTTTCTTCATCCAGCATGTAATAGCTGTTCATGGCAGCAAATGCCACGACCAGAACCACCACTGCTGTTCCTGCATTCCGGAAAAGCTTAAGCTTCTTCTTTTTCTTTTTTACCGGATTGCCATCGGAATCAAAGCGCTCCGGTTCCTGCTCTTTACTGCCGTCTGGCTTTCCTCCCGCCTCTCCCTGGTTCTGCCAGCTGGTTTTGTTTGTTTTTTGCCGCTGGCTCTGCTGCTTCTGTTTTAACTGTTCTTCCATCTGCCTGCGCAGAAAATCGAACGGATCCTGTCCCCCAAATGGATTCTGGTTCATAGCGTTCCTCCTTATTTTATATTGTGCGCTCGTTCTCGTGACTTCGTCACTCGATTGCCTCGCCGTCCGCTATATTATCTATCATACCATAAAGTGGCGGGATATTCTATTGAATCTGAATACAGCTTTCCCGGAATACATGATAAAAAATTTGCCGGTCACAGACGTGAACTTCTCTGAACAGCAAAAAGGACGCCGACTCACACATCAACGTCCTTCTCTTTATCTTCTACCCATATACCATTTTCATCCATATAATAATATTTTCCCGGTTCTGTCATGATCCATCCGGTCTGCATGACGCCGTCTGAATCTGCGTAATACCAGTTTTCATTCCAGACAAACCAGCCGGTTGCCAGCTGGCCACTGTCTCCGAGATAGTATTTTTTCCCGTCCCGTTCCTGCCAGCCGGTAAGACGGTATCCCTGCTCATCGAACAGATACCAGCTGGCTTCGATGAGCTGCCAGCCAGCTTCCAGATACGTTCCGTCTACCAGCTGGTAGCGGCTTCCTTCCAGGTAATTGCGCCATTTTCCATCTGTATAGCCGATCACCTGTTTTGCCCGGTAGTCCACATCCGGGGAACCTGTCCAGGAGCCGGCTTTGACGTAGGCCTGTTCGCTGACTTTGGGAGTTGCACGCACAACAAAGAAATAGGTGTGCAGATCATTCATGTAGGCACTGAAATCGCAGGAGGTTTCTCCAGTGCGCCTGGTTATCACACACTCGGCTTCCT
Source organism: Clostridium sp. AF32-12BH (assembly GCF_003477935.1). Classification (NCBI taxonomy): domain Bacteria; kingdom Bacillati; phylum Bacillota; class Clostridia; order Eubacteriales; family Clostridiaceae; genus Clostridium; species Clostridium sp. AF32-12BH. The sequence goes on from NZ_QUEH01000016.1 coordinate 82,404, forward strand.
CCAGGCTTTCATCATCGAAATCCACCTTGCGCCAGTTGTCCTCGTCCCGCTCCATATTGTCCGCAATGTATAGTTTCACCTGGTATTCATGGGCTTTCTTCACAGAGGACCACTTTCCGGTGGTGTCAGTCTCCCACCAGACATGCTCCGGCGCGCCGAGATATACGGTTTCCACGGCTTTATCGGAGGCATATGCGGATATATCCGGGCACACTGCAGTCAGGAACAAAAGCAGCAGCATTGCCGCAAATTTTCCCGGTTTTTCATATTTTTTCGATTTTTCCTGCTTCATCAATCTCTTTGCCTCCTTTCCTCTTTTTACTCACTCCTAAGTGCGTCGATCGGATTTAATTTCGCTGCCCGGCTTGCCGGCATATAGCCGAATAACAGTCCGATTCCCACAGACACACTAAACGAAACGATCACCGCCATGGGGGTTGGCGCGGCATTTAAGCCTGCCAGGGTTCCGATCGCTGAGGTAGCGATACTGCCAAGCAAAATCCCGATCACACCGCCCAGGGAGCTTGTCACTGCTGCCTCGATCACAAACTGCTGCATGATCACGCTTCGTTTCGCTCCCAGGGCTTTCCGGATTCCGATCTCTCTTGTACGCTCGGTTACCGATACCAGCATGATGTTCATGACACCTACACCCGCAACCAGAAGGGAAATCCCGGCGATGCCGCCCAGTCCTGCCGACACCATGGCGATCATACTGTTTAAGGAATCCAGCATCTCACTCATGGCCGTCACCGTATACAAATCTTCATTTTTGAATTTTTCGTAAAGAAAATCTTCGATCAAAGTCTTTTTTTCAGAAGCTGCGGATAAATCCTGAATGGTAAACGTGTAGTTGTTGATGCTGGCATTTCGCGCCATCTTTACCGCACAGCTGTATGGCATGATCAGAAAATCATCGGTTCCGCCTTCTTCCAGGTCATCGCCCTGCTGCTCCACAACCCCGACGATCTGAAATGCATAGCCATTGACCTTGATCGTCTCCCCGTAAGCTTTCTCGGCACTTCCATACAACTCGTTCGCCACATAGGTGCCGATCACACAAACCTTATGGCGGGCTGTGATATCGGCATACTGGATATTGCGCCCATAACTCAGGCTCCAGTCTTTGATGCCCAGATAATCCTCACTGACACCGTTTATGGATGTAGCCGTCATGGAATCCGTGCCGTTTTTTACGGTTCCGCTGATGTTCACCATCGGAGTCATATGATCGAAGCTCTCCGTATTTTCCTCATAAAACGTATACATTTCATCTGCCGATACCGACCTGGACGGAAGATTGATCAGATTCACCATGATCTGGTTTGTTCCCATACTGGCAAAGCTTTCTGTCATATAGGACATATAAGCGTTCACCAGACTTACAAGAATGATCACCGACGCCACGCCAATGATAATGCCGAGCATCGTCAGAAAGGATCGCACCTTGTTGCTCCAGATGCTTTTCATCGCCAGTTTAAATGATTGCAGCATAGTCTTTCACGTCTCCATTAAAATTGATCTTTCCATCCTGGATCCGGACCACATGCTTTGCCTCTAAGGCAATGGAATTGTCGTGGGTGATCATAACGATGGTGTTGCCCTCCTCATTGAGTTCCTTCAAAAAGTTTAATACTTCCCGGCTGGTTTTGGAATCCAGCGCTCCTGTTGGCTCATCCGCCAGGATCAGGGACGGGTTTCCAGCCAGCGCACGTGCAATGGATACTCTCTGCTGCTGGCCTCCGGAAAGCTGGTTTGGCATGTTTTTCCATTTATCTGCCAGCCCTACCCGCTCCAGGGAACGCATGGCGCGCTCCCGTCTTTCTTCTGCCGGAACCTTTGCATACAGCAAAGGCAGCTCCACATTTTCCAGCAGATTGGATTTTGGAAGCAGGTTATACTGCTGGAAAACGAATCCGATCATGCGGTTTCGGATATCTGCCAGCTGGTCATCGCTCATCTGGTCTACATCTTCGCCGCCCAGAAGGTAACTGCCGGATGTTGGTACGTCCAGCGCCCCAATGATGTTCATAAGCGTGGATTTTCCGCTTCCGGATTTTCCCACGATCGCCACGAATTCCCCGCGGAAAATAGTCAGGGAGATGCCATCATTGGCGCGGACTTCTTCATCTCCCATATGATAAATTTTATAGATATCTTTTAGTTCGATCAGAGGTTCCGCCATGTCTGCTCTCCTTTTCCATTTTTACATGTACGGCAGGTCCATCGCACGCAGTCTGCTCGGCAGCACAAAAGCCTGCTCATGTCTTTTTTCATCATAGATTTACGGCATGCCTCCACGGTTACCGCCTCCATTGCCTCCGCGGTTTTCTCCCTTCTGGCCGCCACCGCCGCCGTTTCCGCCTGGAGCGCCGCCCATTCCGCCGTTAGGACCGCCCATTCCGCCCATCTGGAACATATTGGTGGAATTGTTTGTTGCAGCATCGACATAAACCTCGTCGCCTTCTGACAGTCCGCTTGTGATCTGCACATAATCGTCATTGCTGATTCCGGTTTCCACTTCTACTGCTTTAAAACCGGCCGGTACATTTCCCTTCTGCTCTGTCACGCTGTCATCCCGCACATAAACGCGGTTGCCGCGCATCAGGGAATCGACCGGGATCATCAGTGCATCATCCACCTGGTCGAGAATGATGGTTCCGTCCACATTCATGCCAGGAAGCAAATCCCCAACCTCATCCAGCGTAACGGTAACCGGATAGTTGGTGACACCGTTTGACTGGGAGCTCTGCAGGCTGATGTTCGTTACCTTGCCCGTAAAGGTCTTGCCCTCGATCGCATCTGCTGTGATATTCACGGACTGTCCAACCTTTACACGGCCCACATCAAGCTCATCCACCGACATTTCAAATGTCACCTCTGACAGATCATAGATCACAGCCAAAGTCGAAGTGGAACTGCCGGAACTGCGGTCGATCTTATCGCCTGCTTTCACGGTCTTGGTGATCACCTGACCGGATATAGGCGCTGTAATGGTATAATTATCGTAGGTTTCCTGCTTGTTGTCGGCATTGCTCTGCGCAGACTCAATCTTTTCCTGCGCCTGGTCTACCGCATCCTGATAGGATTCCAGGATATCTTCTACATCTTTGCTCTTGATCCGAAACAGCGGGGTCCCGGATGTCACATAATCTCCTTCATGGACCAGAAGTTCTTCCACCTCCAGACTTCCGTTTCCGGTGACCGATGCCTTCATGGTTGTATCGGTCACCGGTTCAAAGGTTCCCTCACTGCTGCACACAAATTCCCCGATTGTCACCGTGGCGCTGTGTGAAGTGGTAAGCCCGCCCGGATTGGTCACTTCCATTGTGACATAGCGGACCAGACGGCCGCCGTCCAGCACCTCATCCATATTGCTGACAGCAGTTACCACACCGGAAAGCTGCTCCTCTGTATCTGTCAGCGTCACAGCCGCCTGGTTTCCCACTGCGATCGCAGCTGCCTCACCCGATAAAAACGGCACCTTTAATTTCATGGTCTGGTCATTGTAAAGCTCTGCGAGATCTGTGTTGGAACCAACCTTATCACCAACCTGGATATTCAGCTTCTTGATAAATCCGGTTCTGGTTGACTTATATGTATTTCCGCTGTAATCACGAACGGCTTCCTGATAGTTCTCCAGCGCCTGCTGGTAATTTTTATTGGCACGCTGCAGGGAATTTTCCGAGGATTTCAGATCGGATTCCACGGAAGAAGAATCGATCTGGTAAAGCACCTGTCCTTTTGTCACCTGGTCGCCTTCCTCAAAATCCGCAGTCAGCACCGTTCCCTCCACCAGGGACGTGATCGTGTAAGTATCTTTGGGGGAGATCGTGCCCGATGAAGTCAGCTCGGAAGTCAGGGTTCCTACGGTTGCCGTGGCTGTTTTCTGTTCCCCGGCTTTTGTGCCGGTCAGCTTTGTCTTTGTGCTGTGACTATTCCAGAAGATGCCTCCGCCAGCAAGCACAGCCACACCCAAAAGTGCAAGCACGACCCGTTTTTTTCCAATTTTTCCCTTACGGCGTTTTCCGCCTTTGCCGTTTTTCCCCGCCCCCGTTTCCGTTTCTACATTGGAAGCCGTTCTTCTAAATTTAGCTGATATTTTCTCAAACATATCCGGTCTCCTTTTAATCTTCCACATAATCTACAACCGTATAGGTCGCATCGCCATTGGAATTCTCACTCTTCTCACAGATCAGGGTAACCCGGTCTCCAACGCGGATAGAACCGTAAACAGAGAACGCAAACTGCATTTCCGAACTGCTCAGCTTATACTCCTGCCCGTCATCTAACGTGATAGACGTCGGCGTCATGACATCGCTGGAGCTGTAATAAATATTTTCCACGGTTCCACGCACCGCACAGCGCCCGGTCTGCACGTCCTCGTCCGCAATATAAGCCCAGATGGTCTTTGCCGTCTGATTATAGTAAATGACCACGTAACTGCTGGAAATATAACTTTTCAAAGCTTCGTAACTGGAAGCATCCCCATTTACAAAGATGCTGGCTTCCTGCACATTAAATGGAACATAATCTCCAAGCTGGGATCCCTTCTTCACGACCTTCGGTCCCTTCAGGTTGGTATCCGCAAGTCCGAGCGGGTTCACCTCGCCGTCGGAATTCAGTTCACAGCCAAGCACAGTTGCATAGGCTTTTCCGGTTGTTTTGCTATCCGTCTTCAGCAGATTATAAAACAGGTTGATGCAATCCGTGCGGGTTAACACTTCATTCGGCTGCCGGTCCAGATTTTCGTTTAACTCTAACGCATAAAACTTCGCCATGCGGGCACTGGAAAGATTGCTGCCAAAGTCCTCGCTGGTATAACCAAGGAGCGCAATGATTCCCCGTGCCGCCTCCTGCATGGTAATGGGCTGGTCCGGCTTGTACAAACCACCAAGATAGCCGGTCACCCAGTTCTGCTCTGCAGCGATGCGGATACTGGAAGCATACTGGGCAGTAGATGGCACATCGGCATAGACGGAAACATTGCTGGTGGTCGGAAGATAATCCCGGTATGTGGATGCCTGCACCAGCATATTGGCAAATTCTGCCCTGGTAATCTGTTCATTCAGCCCGGTACTGGTGTTGCTCATAATTCCGGCAATGCCGACTACTTTTCTTCGGTAATCCATATTGTTATCCGCAGCCAGTGTAGTCATGGACGGCAGGATCACCATTCCCGCTGTTACCCCTGCCATCACGGTCGCAAGCTCTCTCATCCTCATAACATGCTCCTCTCTGAATCGGTCTTTCGTTTTTATAAACATATCAGGAGAATGTGTTCATTTTGTGAGAGAATCAGGATTTTTTTGTGAGGGAATTTCAAAATCCGATCTGATTTTGAAACAAAAAAAGAGGAGTCCGCAAAAGACTCCTCTAAAACAGCGACCCGGATGGGGTTCGAACCCACGACCTCCGCCGTGACAGGGCGGCGCTCTAACCAGCTGAGCCACCAGGCCATTTATAAATTGTATGTATTGCTCATGCAATAACAACATTATATAAGATGACCATTCTCCTGTCAAGCGTTTTTTTAGGGACCTCCAATTTTCATGCCAATGCTTCTTGATTTTTCAGAATATTTACAACTTCTTTACAGCGTCTTTACCCAGTCTTTTAACTCGGCTTCCTGGACTCTTCCGTTTAACAGGCGGCCTTCCACGATCTGGGCCGATGCGGAAACACTGTTTTTCAATGCAGAGGCCGTCTTTCCAAAGCCGCTTCCGCCAGAGGTCGCAAACAGCACGATCTTCTTGCCGGAGAAGTCATACTGCTCCAGAAACGTGTTGATAATAGTCGGTGCAACATACCACCAGATCGGGAATCCAACAAATACGGTATCATACTGATCCATGTTTTCTACTTTATTCGCGATCTCTGGTCTGGAAGACGGGTCTGCCATCTCCACACTGCTGCGGCTCTTTTTATCCATCCAGTTTAAATCCGCACTGGTATACGGTACTGCCGGTTTGATCTCATGAAGGTCTGCGCCTGCTGCCTTAGCAAGCACTTCCGCTACTTTTCCAGTCACTCCACTTGCTGAAAAATATGCTACTAATGATTTTGCCATGATGTTTTCCTCCTTTGATTACTCACCCAGCTTTGCGTATACTTCATCGGTTACCGGCTCCAGCCATTCATTGGATGTTTCCTCACCCGGGCACTCAACTGCCAGATGGGAGAACCAACTTCCTGCCTTCGCACCATGCCAGTGTTTTACCCCGGCCGGAATGGTAACGACATCACCCGGCTTTAAGCTCTGTGCCGGTTTTCCCTCTTCCTGGTACCAGCCCTCGCCGTCTACGCAGACAAGAAGCTGTCCGCCGCCGGATTTCGCGTGATGAATGTGCCAGTTGTTGCGACATCCCGGTTCGAAGGTTACGTTTGCGATAAATACGGTCTTTTTCGGATCGGTCAGCGGTTTTAAATAGCTGTTTCCGATAAAGTATTTTGCATAAGCTGTGTTCGGCTCACCCTGTCCGAAGAAGCCGCCGTGCTCCTCTTTGCCGCAGTCATCCTGGTATACTTCCTTTGCCATGCGGAATGCAGCCCAGGCATTCGGCCATCCTGCGTAAAATGCAATATGGGTCAGGATTTCTGCCATCTCGGTTTTTGTCACACTGTTCTTTCTGGCGCTCTCCAGATGATATTTTAAAGAGCTGTCCACAATGCCTTTTCCGATCAGTGCGGAAATGGTGACAATAGAACGCAGCTTTAAGGAAAGCTTGTCCTCTCTGGACCATACCTCACCAAAAAGAACATCGTCGTTTAACTGTGCAAATTTCGGTGCGAAATCATTTAAGGCATCTCTGCCTGCTGTCTGTTTTACCATACGAATCATCCTCCTGTTCTTCTCTGAAATCCACGCGGGCATATTTCCATCCTCTGCTGTGTATTATATCCCCTAAAGTTGACTTTACGTCAAGTGTTTACTGATATTTCAGGCATTTCTTGAGTACTAACCGTTTACTCCTGATTAAGAGAATGGTTGACTTTTCTTCTCCCCCATGCTATCGTAACCTTAACTATAACTTTAGGTTTGAATCATTTATTTTTATATAGAGGAGAATGTACATGTATACCATCGGACAGGTATCGGAGATGTTCCACCTTCCCATCTCCACCTTACGCTATTATGATAAGGAAGGACTTTTCCCGTATTTAGAGCGTACCTCCGGCATCCGCCGCTTCAGTCAGCGCGAAATCGATGCGTTGCACCTCATCGAATGCCTGAAACGTGCCGGTGTGGAGCTGAAAGATATTAAGCAGTTTATGGAATGGTGCGCAGAGGGACCATCTACCTACCAGAAACGCAAGGTCTTTTTTGAGCAGCAGAAAGCCTCAGCAGAAAAAGAAATCGAAAAAATGGAGCGCGTGCTCGATATGCTCCGTTTCAAATGCTGGTATTACGACCAGGCGATCGCAGACGGAAATGAAGATCGGATCCACACTATGATGCCAGACAAATTACCGGACGAAATCCAGAAAATCTATGACCATGCACATAAAGATGCGGAATAGGCTGTGCTGTGCGCAGCATCACCAAACAAAAACAGGACCAGGCAAAATCAAAATGCCTGATCCTGTTTCTTTTTCTTTCATTGCATATCGGGAGGTGCCTGTGGCACATCCACTGCTTTTTATGCCAGATTCGTATATCCCATCAGATATTTATCGACTTCTTTTGCCACATCGCGCCCCTCATGAATGGCCCATACGACCAGGGACTGTCCGCGGTGCATATCGCCTGCCGTGAAGACTTTCTCGACATTCGTTGCGTATTTCCCAGCTTCGGTCGCCACGTTGGTGCGTGCATTTAACTCGACCCCAAACGCATCGGCTACATATGCCTGGGCGCCTAAAAATCCTGCTGCGATCAGCACCAGATCTGCCGGCACTTCCTTTTCGGAGCCCTCCACCGGCACCATGGACATGCGTCCGGTCTCCGGGTTCTTCTCGGCTTTCAGGCTCACTAAGATGGCTTTTACCAGCTTCCCGCTCTCATCCTTCACAAACTCTTTCACGGTTGTCTGGTAGATGCGCGGGTCATGACCAAACACGGCAATGGCCTCTTCCTGGCCGTAATCGGTCTTTAAGATGCGCGGCCACTCCGGCCAGCTGTTGTTTTCGGCGCGTTTTTCCGGAAGCTTCGGCATCATTTCCAGCTGGGTCACGGATGCGCAGCCATGACGGATCGCGGTTCCGACGCAGTCATTTCCGGTATCACCTCCGCCGATGACGATGACGTGCTTATCCTTCGCGGAGATATAATTGCCATCCTCTAAATTAGAGTTTAACAGGCTCTTTGTGGTGGATTTCAAGAAATCTACCGCAAAGTAAATGCCCTCTGCGTCACGCCCCGGCACATTGATGTCTCTCGGGTTGGAGGCTCCGCATGCAAGCACAATGCTGTCATACTCTTTTAAGAGCTTTGCTGCCTTGTAGTTCTTTCCAACATTGGCCCCGGTGACAAAAGTCACGCCCTCTTCTTTCATCACGTTGATCTTACGGTCAATGATCTGCTTTTCCAGCTTCATATTCGGAATGCCGTACATCAGAAGTCCGCCAACCCGGTCTTCCCGCTCAAACACGGTTACATTATGACCGCGCTTATTTAACTGGTCTGCCGCAGCCAGTCCGGACGGACCGGAACCGATAACGGCGATCTTTTTGTCGGTACGCAGCTTCGGCGGTCTCGGACCTGCCTTGCCAGTTTCGTATGCCTTCTCAATGATGGCGTGCTCATTTTCCTTGATGCTGACCGGACTTCCGTTTAAGCCGCAGGTGCAGGCTGCCTCACACGGAGCCGGACAGACACGGCTGGTAAATTCCGGAAAGCTGTTGGTCTTCTTTAAGCGGTTGTAGGCCTGCGCCCAGTTGCCGGTGTATACCAGATCATTCCACTCCGGCACCAGGTTATGGAGCGGGCATCCGGATACCATGCCGTTCATCATCATGCCGGACTGGCAGAAGGGGACGCCGCATTCCATGCAGCGTGCACCCTGTTTTCTTTGCTGTTCTTCGGTCAAAGGAGTGTGGAACTCATTGAAATTCTTGATGCGCTCCAGTGGTTCTGCCGCCTTGCCGTTTACTCTGTCATATTCCAAAAATCCTGTTGGCTTTCCCATCGTTACTCCTCCTTACTTTCTCTGGTTTACGTAGAATGCCTCGATCTGCGCCTGCTCACTGCTTAAGCCCTTCTCTTCCATCTGCACAATGGTATTCATCATGCGGCGGTAGTCATGAGGCATTACCTTCTTGAATTTCGGCAGGTACTCGCCAAAGTGATCCAGAATTTCTTTTCCGCGCTCGGAGTTGGTATATGCCACATGTTCCTGGATCATCTCTTTTAATTCCTGGACATCGTACTTGTTGGTTACTTCCTCCAGGGAAACAAGATCTTTGTTCAGGCGCTTATAAAAATCGCGTTTTTCATCCAGCACATAAGCAATACCGCCGCTCATGCCGGCTGCAAAGTTCTTTCCGGTCGGTCCGAGTACAACCACGCGGCCGCCGGTCATATATTCACATCCGTGGTCACCAACACCCTCTACGACGGCGGTTGCACCGGAGTTTCGGACACAGAAACGCTCACCCGCGACACCGTTGATATACGCCTTGCCGCTGGTCGCTCCGTAAAGAGCCACGTTGCCGATGACGATATTTTCTTCTGCCTTAAAGTTTGCTGCTTTTGGCGGATATACGATCAGCTTACCGCCGGATAAGCCCTTGCCGAAATAGTCGTTGCTGTCGCCCACCAGTTCCAGGGTAAGCCCCTTCGGAATGAACGCACCAAAGCTCTGTCCGCCGCTGCCGTTGCACTGGATCGTGAAAGTATCCTCCGGCAGTCCGTCCGGATACTGTCTGGTGATTTCCGAACCGAAGATGGTTCCCAGGGTACGGTCTACGTTGGAGACATCGATCTGGAGGCTCTTCTTCTGTCCCTTGTTCAGGGCAGTCTTTAACTGCTTTAAGAATACCTGCTCATCGATCGTCTGATCCAGCTTGAAGTCGTATTCCAGCTTATCGCGGTAGCCGCGGAAATGCACACCCTCATACGGATTGTCAAGGATATTGCTTAAATCCACTTTGTTTGCACGCTCAGACGAAATGTGTTCCTTCTTCTTTAAGAAATCGGTACGTCCCACCAGCTCATCTACGGTGCGGACACCCAGCTTTGCCATGTATTCGCGCAGCTCCTGTGCCACAAAGTGCATGAAGTTTACAACATACTCCGGTTTGCCCTTGAAGCGTTTTCTCAGCTCCGGGTTCTGGGTCGCAATGCCGACCGGGCAGGTATCGAGGTTGCAGACACGCATCATGACGCAGCCCATGGTAACAAGCGGAGCGGTCGCAAAGCCAAATTCCTCCGCACCCAGGATGCAGGCGATCGCCACATCACGGCCGGTCATCAGCTTACCGTCGGTCTCAAGGATAACTTTATCGCGCAGGCCATTCATGATCAGGCTCTGGTGTGCCTCAGCCACGCCAAGCTCCCACGGAAGTCCGGCATTGTAGATGGAGTTTCTCGGCGCCGCACCGGTACCGCCATCAAAACCGGATACCAGGATGACCTGTGCGCCTGCCTTTGCAACACCGGCTGCCACGGTACCAACACCAGCCTCGGATACCAGCTTGACAGAGATCCTTGCGCGGGTGTTTGAGTTCTTTAAGTCATAGATCAGCTGGGCCAGATCCTCGATGGAGTAGATATCATGGTGCGGTGGCGGGGAAATTAAGCCGACACCGGTTGTGGAGTGACGGGTCTTTGCCACCCACGGATAAACCTTTCCGCCCGGAAGCTGTCCGCCCTCACCAGGCTTTGCGCCCTGCGCCATCTTGATCTGGATCTCCTGTGCACTGACCAGGTAACGGGAGGTTACGCCAAAACGTCCGGATGCCACCTGCTTGATCGCAGAGCAGCGGTTATTGTTCTTCGGTCCCGGAACCAGACGGTCCAGACTCTCGCCGCCCTCACCGGTGTTGGACTTGCCGCCCAGACGGTTCATGGCGATCGCCAGCGTCTCATGTGCTTCCTGGGAAATGGAGCCGTAAGACATTGCACCGGTCTTAAAGCGCTTTACGATGGAATCGACACTCTCAACTTCATCGATCGGGATGCCGCCGTTCTCATCGAAATTAAAATCGATCAGGCTTCGCAGGTTGATGGTCTGCTCCTCCTCATTGAGCACATGGCTGTACTCTTTGAAGATCTCATAATTTCCGGTCCATGCCGCCTGCTGCAGCAGATGAATGGTGCGCGGATTGTACAGATGCTCCTCCTGGCCGGAACGCTCCTTGTGACTTCCCACACTTTCCAGCGTCAGATCTACATCCAGTCCCAGCGGGTCAAATGCGGTGGAATGCAGCACATCCACGTCGTTTGCGATGTCTTCCAGCGTGATGCCGCCCACACGGCTGACCGTGTTGGTGAAGTACTTGTCGATGACTTCTTTGGAAATACCGATCGCCTCAAAGATCTGTGCGCCCTGGTAAGACTGGATCGTGGAGATACCCATCTTGGAAGCGATCTTTACAATACCGTGAAGCACTGCAGAGTTATAATCATTGACTGCTGCGTAATAATCCTTATCCAGCATTTTCGTCTCGATCAGGTAATGAACCGATTCCTGCGCCAGATATGGGTTGATGGCACTGGCACCAAAGCCAAGCAGGGTTGCAAAGTGATGTACCTCTCTCGGCTCGCCGCTCTCCAGGATGACTGCCATGGAGGTTCGCTTTTTGGTTTTTACCAGATGCTGCTGCAAGGCAGATACCGCTAAAAGTGACGGGATCGGCACATGGTTTTCATCGATGTCGCGGTCAGACAGGATGATGATGTTGACACCGTCGCGATGCGCACGGTCTACCTCCAGGAATAACCGGTCAATGGCTTTGGCCAGAGAGGTATTTTTGTAATAGGTAATCGGGATTACTTCAACTTTAAATCCCGGTTTCTTCATATATTTAATCTTCAACAGATCAGTACAGGTTAAGATCGGGTTGTCCACCTTTAAGATGTGGCAGTTCTCCGGAGCTTCCTCCAGAACATTGCCTTCCTCGCCGACATAAACCGTGGTGGATGTTACGATTTCCTCACGGATCGCATCGATCGGCGGGTTCGTTACCTGTGCAAAGAGCTGTTTGAAATAGTTGAACAGCGGCTGATGCTTTTTCGAAAGCACGGCAAGCGGGCTGTCAGCACCCATGGCAGATACCGCCTCGGCACCGTTCAATGCCATCGGCAGGATCATGGTCTTATACTGCTCGTAGGTGTAACCATAGGTCTTCTGCAGCTGTGCACGCTGCTTCTTAGAAAGCTCCGGCACACCCTTATTCGGGATCGGAAGATCCTTTAAATCTACCATCTGGGAATCCAGCCATTCCCCGTACGGCTGACGGGATGCATAACGGAGTTTTAACTCCTCGTCTCCAACCAGCTCGCCTTTCACGGTATCGATGAGGAGCATCTTGCCAGGTCTTAAGCGTTCTTTCTTAATGACATGGGACTGGTCGATGTCGATCGCACCAACCTCAGAAGCCAGGATCACCTGGTCATCGTCTGTAATATAATAGCGGGACGGACGCAGACCGTTTCTGTCCAGCACGGCACCCATGACATCGCCATCGCTGAACACGATGGATGCAGGACCATCCCACGGCTCCATCATGGTTGCGTAATAGCGGTAGAAATCCTTTACCTCCTGCGGCATGAACCGGTCATGCTGCCACGGAGCCGGGATCAGGATCATAACTGCCATCGGCAGCTCCATACCGCTCATGACCATAAACTCCAGGGCATTGTCCAGCATCGCGGAGTCGGAACCTTCCTGATTGATGATCGGCAGTACCTTGTACATGTCGGATTTGAAGAATTTTGTCTCCATGTTCTCCTCACGCGCCATCATCTTGTCGACGTTGCCGCGGATGGTATTGATCTCACCATTATGTACGATAATGCGGTTCGGATGGGCACGCATCCAGCTCGGATTGGTGTTGGTACTGAAACGGGAATGCACGGTTGCGATTGCGGACTCGTAATCCGGATCCTGCAGATCCTCAAAGAACTGGCGCAGTTCTTTGACCAGGAACATACCTTTGTATACAATGGTGCGGCTGCTCATGGATACAACATAGGTATCATCGTTACTCTGCTCAAACACACGGCGTGCTACATAAAGACGACGGTCGAAGTCCAGTCCCTTCTCCACGTCCGCCGGCTTTCCGATGAAGCCCTGCATGATGTAAGGCATTTTTTCAACGGCCTTATCGCCAATCTTCTCCGGGTGGATCGGAAGGGTTCTCCAGCCAAGAAACTTCAGTCCTTCTTTCTGGACGATAACCTCCAGCATCTTTTTCGCCTGGTTTCTGGCGAGTTCATCCTGGGGGAAGAAGAACATGCCGATGCCATATTCACGCTCGTCGCCAAGCTCGATGCCAAGCGGTTTTGTCACTTTCTTAAAGAACTTGTGGGAGATCTGCAGCATGATGCCGACACCGTCTCCGGTCTTTCCTTCTGCGTCTTTCCCGGCGCGGTGTTCCAGATTCTCTACAATGTGGAGGGCCTGCTCCACGGTGCGGTGAGTCTTGATGCCTTTGATATTGGCTACGGCACCGATACCGCAGTTGTCATGCTCAAAACTCGGATCGTAAAGACCCGGAAGCACGATCTGGGAAGCAGATTCGTTGGGGGATTTTGTTAAGGTTCTCTGATCGCTGTCCATAATCATTTCCTTTCCTGTAAAATCATCGGATGCGCCATTGGCGTCTCCCTGGCAAACAACGCAATGGTTTTATTTCACAAGATGTCTATGAAATAAAAAAGGGCACGAAAATTCTTTTTTCGAATTTCCGCACCCTTGCGTTTTGTTTTATGTCATGATTTTTGTATTGCCTTTTTAAGCTGTTACGATAATACTACACTTTTTCTCATTTGTAAATTCCTTTTTTATTTTAAATTGTCAGATTATTTGTCATTATCCTTAATTCATGCAATTTATCTGTCAGTTTACCGTATTTGTTTCATCAACCCTACATCACTGGCGCCTCCCAGATATGAACTTACACGGAAAAAGAATTGTTTCATAGGACGCATTTTCCCACGAAAGGAAAAAGGTACTTTCCAGAATTGTGTTCCGGAAAATACCTTTTCTTTATTTCTTTATGTGTACTAAGAAGACTTACATCTCGCCAAGACCGCTCTCGATTGCCTTGCTCACGGTCTCCATAGCTGCTGCCTCGTCCTCACCGTCGCAGATCAGGGTGATCTCGGTACCGGACTTGATACCTGCTGCCATTACGTTTAATACGCTCTTCGCAATGATTCTTTTCTCGCCGCACTCAATGATGACATCACATTTGAATTTCATAGCAGTCTGAGATAAAACTCCTGCCGGTCTTAAATGTAGTCCAGACGGATTTACAACTGTTAAATTCTTACTAAGCATAGTTCACGTCTCCTTTAGAATTGGTTTCAATCTGTATAAATTTTATTACAAATCACGACAAGTGTCAAGGCATTGTGCCGATCTGTGATTCTTTTTTTGTCGTTGCTTCCCGCTGCTGCTGTTCCAGTTTTGAGAAGACACATCCGCAGTAATTCTGCCGGTAAAGTCCATATTCTGCCGACAATTCCACAGAACGTTTGTATCCGTTTTTCTTTTTAAAATCAGACGGAAGATGTTCCACTTTATAGATTCCGGACAATTCTTCTCCGATTTCATTTAGCTTCTGTGCATTTTTCAGCGGACTGATGGTCAGTGTTGTGGCAAAATAATCATAACCGCCTTCTTCTGCCATTCTCGCTGTTTCCTCAAGCCGCAGGCGGTAACACCGGAAGCAGCGCTCTCCGCCTTCCGGAACTGTTTCCAGACCCTTGCTGAGAGCATAAAAGCGCTCAGGTTCATAATTTCCCACAACCAGATGAATCGGATGTCTGACCGGTAATTCCTGAATCAGATGTTTTTGTTCCGCCACCCGCTTTTCATATTCCTCCTCTGGAGAAATATTGGGGTTATAATAAAATACCGTGATTTCAAAATAATCGGAAAGATATTCCAATACATAACTGCTGCATGGAGCACAGCAACTATGTAAGAAGAGCCGGGGAACCCGACTCTTACTCTGATTTTCCTTTATGACTGCTTCCAACTCACGCTGGTAATTTCTGCGGTTCATAATTCTGACCTCTCTGCTGCGCAGTTCTTCCGCTCTGATCTGGGTTTTACAGGAAATCCCGAATCCGCTTGCTTCGTACCGGATTACGCAGCTTACGGAGTGCCTTCGCCTCAATCTGACGAATTCGTTCACGCGTTACATTAAACTCCTTACCAACTTCCTCCAGAGTACGCGGGTGTCCGTCCTTCAGACCAAAGCGCAGTTCAATAACCTGGCGTTCCCGGTCTTTTAAGTCCTTTAACAGCGCGTCAATGTGCTCTCGGAGCATCACATTTTCCACGTTGCCCTCCGGAGTTACCACATTGCTGTCTGCAACGAAATCGCCCAGATTGGAATCGTCTTCCTCACCGATCGGAGTCTCCAGAGATGCTGGTTCCCTGGCGATCTGCATGATCTCCATAACTTTGTCCTCTGACATCTCAAGCGCATCTGCAAGCTCTGTCACAGACGGCTCATACCCCAGTTCCAAAGTTAACTTTCTCTGCATCTTGGACATTTTGTTGATGGTCTCAACCATATGCACCGGAACACGGATCGTTCTGGCCTGATCCGCGAGTGCACGGGTTACAGACTGTCTGATCCACCAAGTCGCATATGTACTCAGCTTATATCCTTTTGTATAATCGAACTTCTCGACACCTTTAATCAGACCAAGGTTACCCTCCTGAACCAGGTCAAGAAAGCTCATGCCGCGGCCGGTATAACGTTTTGCAATACTTACAACAAGACGCAGGTTTGCCTCGATCAGACGTTCTTTCGCGTACTCATCGCCCTCTGCCTTGCGCTTTGCAAGGGTCAGCTCCTCCTCTGTCGTAAGCAGCGGAACAGTTCCGATCTCCTTCAGATACATACGGACCGGATCCTCTGTTCCAATACCCTCAAGCAGGTCTACTGCATCCAGCTCGATATCTTCAGAGTCTTTCATGAAGCTGTCATCCATATCTACATCATCGTCATCGAGAAGCAGATTGTCTTCTGCAAGGGCAGCATCGTCAATAACAGGGACTACGTCAATATTTTTGTCCTCGAGGAAACTGTAAATCTGTTCCATCTGCTCAGGACCAAGGTTATCCCCTTTGAAAAAGTCATTGATTTCCGTGATGTCCAATGCATTATGCTTTGTTTTGGCAACTTCTACCAGCTTTTTCAGCTTATCTAAAAAATTGTCTTTTTCCACAGTAACATCCTTTCATTTGAAGGTCTATGAAAGCCTACACATCAAATCATTATATAATATCCGGTGTCAGATTTCAACAATTATTTTCATTATTCTCCGCTTATTTTTCATTTTGTACACCATTCCGGCTTTTGGAAGACGGCGGGCACAAAATCTCGATCTGCTGCTGCAGATTTTCTATGGACACCTCGGTTCTGGTTCCGCCAAATTCACCGTCCAGTACCCAGTCTACCGGCTCATATGCCTGGATATGCAGACTTTTGGTTTTGAACTTATAAACCAGCTCACTTTTTTCTTCTTCCCGCATCAAAAGACCGGTAACAATGCCGCTGAGTTCCAGAGGAGTCTTCGGAGTACGGATCAGAAGTACCTCAAACAGTCCATCATTCAATGCCACATCCTGGGTTACCAGCCCTTTAAAGCCACCAACGCTGACCGTGTTCGTGACCATGCCGTAGATAAATTCTCCTTCCAGCGTTTCTTCCGGACTTGTAATTTTCATCGGATACGACTTGATCGAAGCGAGGCTTTTCACTCCTTCCAGCACATAAGCCTGATGCCCCAGCAGATTTTTCTTATCCTGCGGTGTCAAATAGGATACTTCCGTGAAAGCACCAAATCCGGCTACATAAACAAAATACCGGTCCTTACAGAACCGTCCGATATCAATTGCGCCTGGTACTCCGTTTACTGCATTCAGCGCAGCCGGCATCATCTGTTTCGGCAATTTTAAGCTGGATGCAAAATCATTGGTAGAGCCGGCAGGAATATATCCCAGCCGCACAGGCTTTTTCAGTTCCATCATTCCCGAAATGACCTCATTGAGCGTACCATCTCCGCCGCTGCATACGATCAGGTCTTTCCTGGATCCATATTTGAGTACGGCATCACGTGCATCCAGTGCTTTCTGGGTCACGTAAACCTGGATCTGATATCCCGCGCCTGTATAGGCATCCAGAATATCCAGAAGTTTTAAACGGATTTTCTCTCTGCCCGATCTTGGATTAATAATCAGAAGCATCTGTTTTTTCTTAACCATAGGAATCGATCTGCCTCCTTCTCATCATTATCCTCATTTTATCATCTTTGTATACCTGCCAAACGCATTCGGCAGTGCATAGATTGTTTTCAACTCATTCTTACCAGCTGCAATGTAACTGTCTGGAATTTTTTCCTTTAATTTTACCCGGTAGCCAATCATATGCCATTCTACGTGGGAAAAAATGTGTTTTGCCGGACCGATTTGTTCCAGTTCGACGATGTTCTCCGGATCCAGTCCAAAAGCCTCCGGCACGTCCTCCACTTCCAGATGCCCTTCGCAGTTTGGCAGTTCATAAAGCGATGCCAGAAGCCCGGTATCATCCCGTTTTTTCAGTGCCACCTGACCGCCGCATTCCAGAATACACACCGTCTTATCTTCCAGACGTCTTTTTTTCGGTGGCGTTTTTACCGGAATTTCCGCGATCAGGTTTTGTTTTTTCGCCAGGCAGATGGATTCCAGAGGACACTCCCCACAGTGCGGCTGACCGTTTGGCACACATACAATGGCTCCAATTTCAATGAGTCCCTGATTGAAATGACTTGCCCGGTCCTTCGGCATCGTTTCGCGCAGATGCTGTTCCATCCACTTTTTGGTGGACACCTTTAAAATATCTTCCCGGCTGGCTGTCACCCTCGAGATCACGCGGAGTACATTTCCGTCTACCGCCGGAACCGGATGTCCAAATGCAATGGAAGAAATTGCTCCTGCCGTATAACTTCCGATTCCAGGCAATTTCAATAACTCCTCATACGTTTCCGGCATTTTCCCGCCGTACTCTTCCAGGATGATTCCGGCAGCTTTCTTTAAATTGCGCGCCCGGTTATAGTAACCGAGGCCCTCCCAGAGTTTCATCAGCCGGTCATCTTCCACCAAAGCCAGCGATTTCACATCCGGCAGCGCCTCAAGAAAGCGTTCAAAATATGGTTTGACCGCCTCCACCCTGGTCTGCTGCAGCATAATTTCGGAAATCCAGACCCGGTAACCTTCCGGATTTTCTCTCCATGGAAGAATTCTTGCATGCTCCTCATACCAGGAAAGCAACGGACCATTCATGGCCCGCAGCCTGGTATCCAGATCCAGCATTTCATTCTCGCGCTCAGCGACCTTCAGACGGTCATATAAATGTTTTGCATCATACATATCCATAAATTCCTCTTACCGACACCTCGCCGGAATTCACTTCCCGGATGGTGCCGTCTGCAAGCTCTACGATCAGCTCTCCTGTGTCATTGATCCCTTTGGAAATCCCTGTGTAATCGCCGCCAGGAGCAAGCACTTTCACTTTTCTTCCCACATTGACCAGTTCCTGATTATAAAGCTTTTTCAGCTGACTTAAATCCAGCGTCTCCTCGAATATCCGGTAATACTCCTCAAAGGCACACATAACGCCATTGATCAGCTCTGTCCGGCGCACCGGATGCCCCAGCTCCAATGCCAGTGATGTTGCAGTAGTCCGGATTTCTTCCGGGAATTCCGGTGTATTGGCATTGATGCCGATTCCAACTACCACATAACGGATAGCATCTTCCTCCGTACTCATTTCCGTAAGGATGCCGCAGACCTTTTTCCCATTTACTACAATATCATTCGGCCATTTGATCTGGCTTTCCAGACCCGTCGCATCTTTCACCGCTTTCTGCACTGCCATGGCTGTCAGAAGCGTCAGCATAGATGCATATGTCGGTGCAAAATCAGGGCGCAGCAGAAAACTGTGCCAGATTCCGCTTCCTTTTGGAGAACTCCAGCTTCGCCCTCTTCGTCCTTTTCCTGCAGTCTGGATTTCCGCCACTGCAAGCGTCCCGGAAGGGGCTCCCTGTTCCGCCATGCGGCGCACTTCGTTATTGGTAGAATCAATTTCCTCCAGAAATTTTACCGAATGCCCAAGCCACTTTGTTGTCAGTGCTGCACGGATTTCTGCTTCATTCAGGATATCTGCACTGTCATGCAGACGGTATCCGCGGTTGCGAACAGCTTCGATCTCATAGCCTTCTGATTCGAGCTGCCGGATTGCTTTCCAAATGGCTGTGCGGGATACCCCAAGGCGTTCACAGAGTTCCTGTCCGGAGACATAACCATCTGCCTCTTTTAAAAATTTTAAAATTTTGTCTTTCAAACCTTACCTCCAGATACTGACGGCACTTAACACGCCCAGCATTATAAGAACTGCCGCCAGCAGGCACTGCAGCGCTCCTCCTGCCTGTTTTTTCCTATCATGCCCGCTAAAACGCAGCCGGAATCCGCCCATCACACCGTTCAGTACAGCAGCAAGCCAGAAAATCACGGGGAACAGAATACTGTTCCCCTCCGGATCCAAAAACGCTAATATGGCACAGATAACCACAAGAATACCGATCACGATATGCAGCAGATCCAAAACCAGCGCGCTGCTGCGCGGATTGCGTTTTTTCTCCTGTCCTGCCATCTTTTATACTCCAAGTGTTGCCATCATCACTGCTTTGATGGTGTGCATACGGTTTTCTGCCTCATCGAACACTCTGGACTGTGCAGACTCAAATACCTCATCCGTTACTTCCATATCGGTAATGCCGAAACGTTTGCCCATCTCAGCACCGATCTTGGTCTTTAAATCATGGAATGCCGGCAGGCAGTGTAAGAAGATCGCCTGTTCCCCTGCATTCTTCATGACATCAGCTGTTACCTTGTACGGAGTCAGTTCACGGATACGCTCCTCCCATACTTCATCCGGCTCACCCATGGATACCCATACATCCGTATAAATAACATCGGCGTTTTTGGTTCCCTCTTCCACATTCTCGGTCAGGGTAATGGTAGCACCGGATGCCTTTGCATATTCCTCGCACTGTGCAACCAGCTCTGCGTTCGGGAAGTACTTCTTCGGTGCACATGCCACAAAGTGCAGACCAAGCTTTGCGCAGACGATCATCAGGGAGTTACCCATATTGTAACGGGCATCGCCCATGTAAACCAGCTTTACACCTTTTAATCTGCCGAGCTGCTCACGGATCGTCAGCATATCAGCAAGCATCTGGGTCGGATGATATTCGTTGGTCAGACCGTTCCATACCGGAACGCCTGCATACTTGGCAAGTTCCTCCACGATTTCCTGTCCAAAGCCACGGTACTCGATACCATCATAAATACGTCCAAGAACACGTGCCGTATCTGCAATGCTCTCTTTCTTACCGATCTGGGAACCTGACGGATCCAGATAGGTAGTACCCATTCCCATATCGTGCGCTGCTACCTCGAAGGAGCATCTGGTTCTGGTACTGGTCTTTTCAAAGATCAGTGCTACATTTTTTCCTCTGTAGTTATCTACCGGGATTTCCTCTTTTTTCTTACGTTTTACTTCCGCTGCAAGATCCAGCAGATACAGGATTTCCTCCGGTGTGTAATCTTTCAATGTTAAGAAATGTCTTCCCTTTAAATTCATAATCGTCTCTCCTCTGTACATTTTTATGTTAATTTTAATAACATGCTTTTTGGAAACCGTCATTCCAGAATGGTTATCTTTTTCAATCTTTTGTTTTCTGAACTTTCCAGTTTTCTATATTTCGAGGTTTCTATTCTTGCGCCTGTGTCGATGATGTCTTTGCGATCTCTGCCACAGAAGTCACCAGACCAGCCATATTCTGGATTTCCGACGGAATGATGATCTTGGTTGCCTTGCCGTCTGCTGCCGCTGCAAATGCTTCCAGACTCTTAAGCTGGAGCACTGCCGCATCGGCTCCGGCCTCTTTTAAGAAGCGGATACCATCTGCCTTCGCCTGCTGTACCTTTAAAATTGCCTCAGCTTCACCTTCTGCCTCGCGGATGCGGCGCTCTTTCTCTGCCTCAGCATGAAGGATTGCAGCCTGCTTATCCGCCTCTGCATCCAGAATTGCGGATTCCTTTTTACCTTCCGCAACCAGAATGGTGGACTTTTTCTCACCCTCGGCACGCAGGATTGCCTCACGGCGCTCTCGCTCTGCCTTCATCTGTTTCTCCATGGCATCCTGAATGGCTGCCGGAGGGATGATGTTTTTGAGCTCCACACGGTTAACCTTAATGCCCCACGGATCGGTTGCCACATCCAGGGATGCGCGCATCTTGGTATTGATGGTCTCGCGGGAGGTTAAAGTCTGGTCCAGTTCCAGGTCACCGATGATATTTCTCAGTGTCGTTGCAGTCAGGTTTTCGATTGCCATGATCGGATTTACCACACCGTAAGCATACAGTTTCGGATCCGTGATCTGGAAAAATACCACGGTGTCGATCCGCATGGTAACATTATCTTTTGTGATAACCGGCTGCGGATCAAAATCCACAACCTGCTCCTTTAAGCTGACCTTTTTTGCGACACGGTCAACAAACGGGACCAGAAAATGCACACCTACAGACCAGGTGTCAAGATAGGCGCCAAGACGTTCCACGACCAGAGCCTGCGCCTGCGGGACAATGCGGATGCAGGATGCCAGAACCGCTAAAATTACGATCAGTAACGGAAAAATGAACAGAATACCCATTAAGATTCCTCCTTTACGATTTGCCGCAACTGTTTGCTTTTCTCACAGTCGCGCTTTTTCATTGCTTACAATCAGTTTCACACCCTGGATCTCACGGATCCAGACCCTGGTTCCTTCCGAATAAACCACATCCTCCTCTGCGGAACGTGCCGTCCATTCCTGCCCCTGGACAGAAACACTCCCGCACTCTTTTGCATTGTTGATCTCAGCCGTTACCCTGGCTTCTTTTCCGATCAGGCTGTCCACATTTGTTTTGACGGTAGAAGTATTGATATACTTCACAGCCAGCGGACGGGTCAGGAAAAGTAAAATGAATGAGATCACCACAAATACCAGAAGCTGGACCGGTAGCGGTGCACCAAAGACAGCCGCAAAAAAGGCGATCACGGCACCTCCTGCAAACCAGATCGTTGTCAGGGCTGTGGTCATGATTTCAATGCCCACCAGAATCACAAATGCGATGAGCCAGTAAATCGCTGCCATAACAAACTCCCCCTTATTTTTATTGTTTTATTGTTGTTTCTCTTCCAGCTGTTCCGGCACTGCGGCGCTGCCGCGCTGCCTCAAACATGAGAACCGAAGCCGCGACTGCAGCATTTAAAGATTCCACACGTCCCTCCATCGGGATGCGGACATACGTGTCTGCCATGGCTGCAGTTTCGTCGGTCAGACCATTGCCCTCGTTCCCAATGAGAAATGCGGTATTTCCGGTATAATCTTCCAGGTCGTACGCCTGTTTTCCTTTTAAATGAGCCGCAAACAGCCGGATATTCCTTTTTTTCAGTTCCTGCAGCGTATCATGAAGATTCTCCACATAAACAAATGGCATACGGAGCACAGAACCCATCGTGGAACGGATTACCTTTGGGTTATAAATATCGGTGGTGTTTGCGTCCATCACCACCCCGGTCACACCGGCACCCTCGCCTGCGCGAAGGATCGTTCCCAGATTTCCCGGATCCTGAATCGTTTCCAGCACCATGAGAAGCGCCGGTTTTGTCTGCATTTTTTCCGCTTCATCTGGTTTCTGCGCCGATACCCCGGAAACTTCTTTCGAGTTTTTTCCAACCACCTCGTCCAGCGTATAATGATACTGCTTCACCAGTGCCAGAATGCCCTGCGGCGTCTGTGTGTCGGAAAGGCTCTTAAACACATCATCCGTCACCAGTTCGACATGTTTTACCCCTTCCTTAAGTGCCTTGCATTCCTTTGTCCTGCTGAAGCTTTCCGATATATAAAGTGTGTGAACGCGGTCCTTCGGAATTTCAGTGCACATGCGGAGTCCCTCTGCCACGAACAGATCTTCCTCTCTTCTGGTTTTTGCTTTTTTCACCAGGGCATTCACAAATTTCACCTGTTTGTTGGTTGTACTGCTGATCACGCTTTTGTATTCTCCTTTAATTTGATGCTTTCTAAATCATCCATCCAGATCCGCCTTGCTGCGTCACTCGGCATGCGCAGATCGCCGCGCGGGGAAACTGCCACGGAACCTACCTTCGGACCATCCGGCAGACAGGAACGTTTAAACTGCTGTGCAAAAAATCTGCGGTAAAAAACGTTCAGCCATTTGTAAATGACTTCTTTCTCATATTCTCCCTCAAATGCCTGCAGAGCCATCCGGTAGATTCTGGAAGGCTTAAAGCCAAATCTCAGCACATAGTAAAGGAAGAAATCGTGAAGCTCATATGGTCCCACCAGATCCTCTGTTTTCTGGGAAATGACGCCATTTTCCGGCGGAAGCAGTTCCGGACTTACCGGAGTATCCAAAACATCCAGGAGAACTGCTTTCAGTTCTTCTTCCCCGCAGACATCTGCATAGTAACGCACCAGATGACGCACCAGGGTTTTCGGCACGGAAACATTGACACCGTACATGGACATATGGTCTCCATTGTAGGTTGCCCAGCCAAGCGCCAGCTCTGACATGTCTCCGGTTCCGATGACCATGCCGCCCACCTGGTTTGCAATATCCATGAGAATCTGGGTACGCTCCCTGGCCTGACCGTTCTCATAAGTCACATCGTGAACCGTAATGTCATGACCAATATCTTCAAAATGTCTTGTTACCGATGCCTTGATATCAATTTCTTTTAACGATGCCCCCAGCTTTCTGGTCATCTGGCAGGCATTCTGGTACGTCCGGTCCGTGGTTCCAAAACACGGCATGGTGATCGCATGGATCTGGCTGCGCGGAATGTCAAGCATGTCAAATGCTCTCGCCGCTACCAAAAGCGCCAGCGTGGAGTCCAGTCCGCCGGAGATTCCAAGCACGACGTGACTGCAGCCGGTATGCTCCAGACGTTTTTTCAGTCCCATAGCCTGAATGGTAAAAATTTCCTCACAGCGCCGGCTGCGCTCCCGCATATCGTGCGGAACGAAAGGACGGTTATCAATATAGCGGAGCAGCTTTTCATCCGTCTGTATGTCAGAAACAGCTTTGCCGGTTTTCTGCTGGTCCTGCCCGTTTTTACATTCGCTGCTGCGCTCTGCTCTGTTTCCAGCGCCAAGAGAAAAACGGATTGTCTGGTAAGCACTGCGGTCCGGTGCCGGATACGTAGTCGTGCGGCGCCGCTCTGCGTTTAAGCGTTCCAGATCCAGGTCTGCACAGACTGTTTCCGGCGCAAAGCGTTTGGATTCCGCCAGACGGGTTCCGTTCTCCGCAATGATATTGTGACCGCCAAACACCAGATCCTGCGTAGATTCACCTTCCCCGGCATTGGCATAGACATAGCCGCAGATGAGTCTTGCAGACTGTCCGCAGATCAGTTCTCTCCGGTAAGAATCCTTTCCGACCACTTCGTCACTTGCGGAACAGTTTGCAATAACCGTTGCGCCTGCAAGTGCGTGGCGGATACTTGGCGGACACGGAACCCATACATCCTCGCAGATTTCTGCTGACACGGTCAGTTTCGGGTACTCTTTGCAGGTAAATAAAAGATTGGTTCCCATAGGTACCTGGGTATCCAGCCAGTCTGTCATAACCGGAGTTTCCATACCCGGAGTAAAATGACGCAGTTCATAAAATTCAGAATAGTTTGGCAGATTTGTCTTTGTAACCAGTCCAAGAAGCTCGCCGCCGCAGATCGCTGCAGCTGCATTATAGAGCTTGCCTTCATGCTCCCACGGGAGTCCCACAAATACCAGCATATGCCGGTCCCTGGTAAACGATACGACCGTTTTCAGTTCGTCTTTCACCTGTTCCAGCAAAACCTCCTGTAAAAACAGGTCGTTACAGGTATATCCGGAAAGGCACAGCTCTGGAAATACCAGAAGCTCCACTCCTTTCTTTTCGGACTCTTCTATGATCTTGCAGATTTCCTGCCGGTTATGGACCGGATCTGCAACCTTAATCTTTGGTGTGGCTGCCGCTGCGCGGATAAAGCCGTCTCTCATGTTCATTTCCTCCTGACGGAATGTATATGCAAGAAACAGATCCATTTCAGTGCATACTATTGCAGACAGTATAGCATATCCTGCATCAAAAATAAAGCATGAGAAACTTTCAATTCCATTTACCTAAAATGAAAATTTAAATTCCACTTCTCCAAAGGGCGGTGGAGTTTACTCTTGCACAGTTGATATTTACTCATG